>CALAGS010000236.1 GCA_937891665.1 uncultured Burkholderiales bacterium
CCAAACCGATTGAGGGCTTGCCTGAGCTTGTGTCGCAAGGCCAAGGTGGTTTGTTTGATGTGGTCTTGCACCCTCAATATGCACAAAATGGCTGGATATATTGGGCTTACAACGCGCCTGGACCGGGCGGCTGGGGCACTGCTTTGGCCAGAGGCAAGCTTCAAGACCATCGCATGACTGAGGTGCAGGTGCTGTTCAGCATGCAGCCTAAAACACGTTCGAGCTTTCATTTTGGTGGCCGCATTGTGTTCGACCAAGCTGGCTTTGTTTATCTGACTTTGGGAGACCGTGGCGACAAAGACCGCGCCCAAAAAATGAACGACCACGCGGGCTCAGTCATACGCCTTCACGACGATGGTCGGGTACCCGTCAACAATCCTTTTGTTAACCGTGCAGGTGCTTTGGCAGAAAAATGGACCTTGGGCAATCGCAACATGCAAGGTGCGGCTCTGCATCCCCAAACGGGTGAACTGTGGACACACGAACACGGACCGCAGGGTGGGGATGAGGTCAACGTGATGCGTTCGGGTTTGAATTACGGCTGGCCCGTTATCACCTACGGCGTTAATTACGGATTAGGTACCAAGATTGGTGAGGGCCAGGCCAAAGCTGGCTTGGAGCAGCCCTTGCGCGTGTGGGTACCCTCGATTGCGCCATCGGGCATGGCGTTCGTAAGCGGTTCACAGTTTCCCCAATGGCAGGGCAATTTGCTGGTGGGCGCATTGCGCGGGCAGATGCTGCTTCGTCTGACGCTAGACGGCGAAAAAGTCTTGAGCGAAGAGCGCTTGCTTCAAGGGCGGTCTCGCCTGCGCGATGTGAGAGTGGGGCCAGACGGTTTGGTCTACTTGCTGACGGACGAAGCTCAAGGCGCGTTGCTCAGGCTGGAGCCAGTCAAACCTTGAAAAGATCGATTCTGATTTACGATATCGACCATGACCCAAACACCAAGATTCAAGCGTTACAGGCCTTTGTGGCTTGTCCTTGAGTCTTTTTTGCTTTTGTTTTTGTGGGGTTGTGCTCAGTCACCACAGTCACTCCGCACAACTTCATTGCCAGTTAGCCTTGTAGACCCTCAGGGGCCTGCGGCAGAGTGGCGCGCCATGAACCGACTGAGTTATGGCCCAACACCCACCTTGATGGCCGACATCAAGTCTAAAGCTCATCCCAAAGAGTGGGCTTTGCACCAGTTGGATGCAGCGCGCAAAGCCAGCCTTGAGGCTCCCAAGCTTCCGTCAGATTTAGCGTCCATTAACGACAGCCTCCCATTGATCTTTGACGGTGCCCGCAGTGAACGAGAGGCCCGCGCTGCCGTCCCTGCGGGAACGCGTCTCAATGAATTGGTGGCCAACAAAAGACGTTTCAATTTTCAAGAACAAACAGAGGCCTTGTTTTACAACCGGACTCAAGTGAACAAAGCCGTTGCTTGGCGCTTGGCAAGTTGCAGCAACGACGATGTTGAACAGCCGTTGCTCGCCCGAATGACAGAGTTCTGGTTTAACCATTTCAATGTGTACCAACAAAAGGGCAGCGTGCGACCTTTTACAGGGCACTATGCCATCAATGTGGCCAGAGCCCATGCCTTGGGCAAATTTGAAGACTTGGTACTGGCCAGCGCCAAGCATCCCGCCATGCTTTACTACTTGGACCAATGGCTCAGTGTCAGCCCGCAAGCAGGGCGAGCTGGGCAAAACAGCCGCGGTTTGAATGAAAACTACGCCCGAGAATTGATGGAACTTCATACATTGGGCGTACATGGCGGTTATACCCAAGAAGACGTGCGTGAATTGGCCCGTGTGCTCACAGGATGGACTGTTGCGCCGCGTTCTCAAGATGGTTTTCAGTTTGTCATGCGCTTGCACGATTCAGGCAACAAAACAATCATGGGCCAAAGCATCCCAAGTTCTGCGCAATTCATGGGTGTGAAAGAGGGCGAACAGGCCATTCGTTTCTTAGCCAACCATCCTGCAACAGCACAACGAGTTTCTCTGAGACTCGCGGAATATTTTGTCGCTGACTTGCCTCCTCAAGCTTTGGTTGATCAAATGGCCAAGACATTTTTGGCAACAGGCGGCGACATTTATCAAGTTATGAAAGTAATGTTGAGCAGTGCAGCCTTTTGGGATCCTGAAAACAAACTGTATAGAACGCCTTACGATTTTGCTTGTGCCAGTTTGCGTGTTCTGAACGTGCCACAAGACCGCAACAAGTGGCTGCAAGCCTTTGGTTACTCATTCGTTGCGGGACAGGGCATTCAAAATTGGCAAACACCCGATGGCTATGCCTTCAATGCCAATACGTGGTTCACGCCCGAGGCCTTGACGCGGCGCATTGACTTTGCACTGACCATTGCGCGCAACGCACCAGAGCGAAGCGATTTGTACCCCTATCTCAGCGAGGCTACCACCAACGCCGTCATGAAGCAGCCACCCCTGCAAAGAATGGGCTTTGTGTTGGGCAGTTCCGAATTGGTTTTCAAGTAACGAAGTTGAAAGCAGATCGCATGTTGTCTAATCGTCGCCAAGCCATTTTTCAAACACTCAGCATGGGGGCGTTTGCTTTGCCTGCCATTTCCGCCTTAGCGGACGCGCCTTCATCTTCTGGCCGAATGGTGCTGGTATTTTTGCGCGGCGCCTACGACGGCCTTTCGATGTTGGTTCCACATGGCGATGACAGGTACTTGCAGATTCGTCCCAACATCGGCATACCTAAACCAGATGGTTCTCAAAAAACGGCCTTAGCGCTTGACGCAACGTTTGGCCTGCATCCTGCTTGTGCGGCCTTGCTGCCGCTTTGGCAACAAGGCGTGTTGGCTGCTATTCCCTGTGCAGGTTCACCCGATGCCAGCCGATCTCATTTTGATGCGCAATACCATTGGGAAACAGGTAAGCCGGGTTCAAGTTCGCCATCTGCTGGATGGCTCAATGTACTTTCGGGCATGGTTGGCAATGGCGTTGGTCTTCATGCACTGGGTGTCGGGGAGAGTAGCCCACGAATTTTGTCGGGTCCCAGACCTGTTCAGTTGGTGGGAAACGGTTTGTCAGCCACAAGAGCAGGAACGCTTGCAGAAAGCAAGACGCGGGAGGCGGTCCTTCAGTTGTATGCTGGCAATGAGAAGATGGCCAGCGCCATGCTAGAGGGTGCGACTAACCGCATGTCTACAGCGGCCATGCTTAAGACGCCCAGCATGGCTTCAAGCAATGAGCAGCAAGCTGCCAACAATGGTGCGGGTTCGCCTCAGGGACTGGCATTAGATGCCAAACACCTTGGAACTTTGATGCAACAAAATCGACAGCTTCGGCTTGGATTTTTGTCTTCAGGGGGTTGGGATACCCACATCAATCAAGGCAATGTGTCCGGCTTGTTGGCCAACAATTTAAGCAACCTCGCGAACACACTCATTCAACTCAGAGCCGCTTTCAATGAGCCCAATGATGTGGTGATTGTGGCCAGCGAATTTGGCCGAACTTGCGCTGAAAATGGCACTCGCGGCACTGATCACGGTCACGGCAATGTGATGTGGCTGCTAGGCAACCGCGTGCAGGGCGGAAAATGGCACGGAAGATGGGACGGACTGACTCAGAATCAACTCAACGAGGGCAGAGATTTGCCAGTGCACCACGACTTTCGAGGCGTTTTTGCGCAAACGCTTGTTTCGAGTTTAGGCTTGGCAAAGGGAAGCGTTGTTGACGTTTTTCCTGGCTTTCGGTGGGATGACAGCCTGGATGGAATTTTCAAAGCTTAAAGTCAAAGTTCATTGAAAATAGCACCACAATCCATAACACTTGCCTGAAAACCATTCGATGGCAATATCAAGCAGAACAGTAAAAAGAAAAAATGGCAACCCAAAATACACGGCAGCCCAAAATCCTGCCAACCAAGTTGGGCGTGGCTCTTTGAGCCTGTAGCCCATCACTGTTTGGGCCTGACGTTTTTCAAGGAATTTTTTCAGCATGCTAAGGCGCTTAATTTCAATCTCCAAAAAGGTGTGCCAATGATAGTGCATTGGGATGGGCATGACCTTGCAGAGTGGGATGCGGTTCACACAGCGGCGGCTGGGGCTTTGCAGCAAGGGTGGGACTATGGCTCAAGTTTGAAATTGTTGGGGGTGCCGGTTCTAAGAGCTCGTGTCATAGATGATGGTCAGCAAGTCGCCCAAGCGCAGTTCATAGTCAGGAAGTGGGGCAAATTTGGTGCTGTTGCCCTTTGTACGCGTGGCCCCATTTGGTCTAAGTCCTTGGCACCTGAAGTCGAAGCCAACGTTTACAAGGCATTGAAAAAATCACTGCCGCTCACGGGTATTCGCTTCATGGCCGTTACGCCTGAAGTTCCAGAGGGTCAAGTACACGGCCTGCATCCCATGCGCAGAATCATGTCGGGCATGTCGACGGTCATGCTCGACATGGCTCAACCTATTTCTGAGATAAGAGCGCAACTTGAAGGGCGCTGGCGAACAAGCCTGGTAAGCGCTGAGTCAAGCGCCATGACGGTTCACCGTGTGGGCACCAATGAAGGTCAGTACAGGTGGTTGCTCGACAATGAAAAGCAACAAAGGGTTGACAAGCAGCTTGAAGGTTTGCCGCTTCCTTTTTTTGACCTCTATGTGCAATCGCGCAAGCAACCCGCCAAAAATATTTTGACACTCAGAAGTGATTTGGGCAGAGATCGCATTGCAGCCATGATGTTTTTGATTCATGGTGAAGCGGCCACCTACCAAGTAGGTTGGACCTCAGATCAGGGCCGTGAGCTGAATGCACACCATTTGATTTTGTGGCACGCTGTTGAAGAGCTGCGCGAAAGAGGCGTCAGAGTATTGGACTTGGGCGGCGTCAATACGATTCGAAGCGCAGGTGTCGCTAGATTTAAGATGCGGACAGGTGGCAAGGTCCTGACCTTGGCAGGTACTTATATTTAAGCTTTGAAAGTCAAGATAACTTATGTATTTGCCTAAACAGTTCAATCATCCAGAGCATGCCAGAAGCATCATTTTGGAAAATCCATTGGCCAGTTTGGTTTCGAACGATGATGAAGGTTTTCCATTTATCAGCCACATCCCCATCAAGTTGATGCCCCATGCAACAGATCCGCAACAAGACATGTTGCTGGGTCATGTTGCCAAGGGCAATCCACATGCTGGCTTTTTGCACAAACGGCCTGAAGTCCTTTTGACATTCATGGGACCTCAGGCTTACATGTCGCCTGCCGTCTACCCTGATTTGATCAGGGTGCCCACATGGAGTTATGTGGCTGTTCATGTCAAAGCCGAAGTTCGCATATTGGAAGGCGAAGAGGCGAAAGATGCGCTCTTGAAGCAATTGATTGCCGATCACGAACCGGCCTATGCGCAGCAATGGCGCGGCCTTCCAGAAACCTATACGCATCCCATGATGAATGCCATCGTGGCCTTTGAGATGAAGTTGTTAGAAGTGCAGACCAAGGTTAAGCTTAACCAGCATCGCCCTGAGGCTCATGCGGCCATGCATGCTGCCTATGATGCTGGCAACGAATCTGAAAAAGCTTTGGCCCTTTGGATGCGGCGACTCGGACTGGTTTCATGAACACTGATTTACAGTGGATGCAAGCAGCCGTTGAATTGGCCAAAGAAGCAGGGCAGGCTGGTGAAGTTCCAGTGGGTGCCGTGGTTGTTCGAGATGGCATCCTTGTCGGCAGGGGTCGCAACGGTCCTATCGGCAACACAGACCCTACTGCCCATGCAGAAATCATGGCTTTGCGTGATGCTGCCAAAACAATAGGCAATTACCGCTTTGAAAACTGTACCCTGTACGTTACGTTAGAGCCCTGCACCATGTGCTCTGGCGCCATTCTCAATTCACGCATTTCTCGGCTGGTGTTTGGTGCGTCTGAGCCTAGAACTGGCGCGGCGGGCTCGGTGTTGGATGTCTTTGCCAACCAAGACATCAACCACCAAACAAAAGTGGCAGGCGGTGTCTTGTCCGATGAATGCAGACAACTCTTGACGCAGTTTTTCAAACCCAAACGAATCAATATGAACCCATTGCGCGATGATGCCTTAAGACCACCAGACGATTGGTTTGAGGATGTTCCTGATTACCCATGGGCAGCCCACTATGTGTCAGATTTGCCATCACTGAATGGTCTGCGCCTGCACTATTTGGATGAAGGTCTTCGTGAAATTCCGAGCCAAGTTCAAGACGCATCCAACCGCCAACAATTGACCTATTTGTGTTTGCATGGCAACCCTGCTTGGAGTTATTTGTACCGAAAGATGATTCCTACTTTCACAGCCCATGGTCACCGTGTTGTGGCGCCAGACCTCATTGGTTTTGGGAAAAGTGATAAGTTTAAAAAAGCCAATCAGCACAGCTTTGAATTCCACCGCCAAGTCTTGCTAGATTTCATTGAACATTTGGATTTGAAACGCATCGTTTTGGTTGTTCAAGATTGGGGCGGCATTTTGGGGCTGACCTTGCCGATGGACATGCCCCATCGCTTTGAAGGTTTGTTGGTGATGAACACGGCATTGGCAACAGGCACTCAGCCCTTGTCAAAAGGTTTTTTAAGTTGGCGTGAGTGGTGCCAAGCCAATCCCGACTTTGATGTGGCCAAGCTCTTTGCGCGGGGCAACAAACACATGTCGAATGCAGAAACGCAAGCCTACAACAGCCCGTTCAAAGATCGTGGCCATCGCGCAGCACTTCATGCTTTTCCGCCCATGGTGCCAGAGTTTGAAAACAGCCCAGGCGCAGAAATTTCAAGACAAGCCCTTCACTTTTGGCGCGAGCAGTGGCAAGGCCAAACCATGATGGCCATTGGTCTTCAAGACCCCGTGCTGGGAGAGCCTGTGATGCGTGAGCTGCAGCAAAACATCAAAGGCTGCCCGCCACCCCTTCTTTTGTCGCAGGCAGGACATTTTGTGCAAGAACATGGCCAATCGATTGCTGAATCCGCCGTACAGTATTTCAAAGTTAGTACCTCATGAGTCACATTTACATCTTTTCTCCCTCCAGTGCCGTGCGTGACAAGGCTGCCTTTAAGCGCGGCATCAAACGCCTTGAAGCGCAGGGCCATGAAGTCCAAGTTGACCCTGATGCACTGACAAGTCACATGCGGTTTGCGGGAGATGATGAAACTCGTTTGAAGGCCATCGCTCGTGCTGCAGCCAGTGGCGCCAACATTGCCATGATTTCACGGGGTGGTTATGGTCTTACGCGTCTGTTGACACAATTGCCATACAAAGCCATTGCAAAATCGATCGACAATGGAACCCAATATGTGGGCTTAAGCGATTTCAGCGCTTTTCAATTGGCGATCTATGCAAAAACACAGCGCATCACATGGCAAGGCCCTGCGCTTGGAGAAGACTTTGGACCCGAGAGTGAACCCGATGACATCATGCAAGCGTGCTTTGATGATTTGTGTTTGGAGCAAGGGGAGGGTACAGGTTGGCGCATGCCTGTTGAGTCTTTGCAAAAAAATGTGAAGGTGAACAACGCCGTTTTGTGGGGGGGCAATTTAGCGGTGCTCACTTCAATGCTGGGCACACCTTATTTTCCATTGGTTAAGAAGGGCGTTTTATTTCTAGAAGACGTAGGAGAGCACCCCTATAAGATTGAACGCATGCTGACGCAATTGCTCAATGCGGGTGTTTTGCAAAATCAAAAGGCCATCGTGTTTGGACAGTTCACATCGTATAAGTTGATTCCCCACGACAAGGGTTTCAAACTCAAAACCGTGATTGACAGGTTACGGAATCAACTCAAAATTCCCGTTTTGACCGGGCTGCCATTTGGTCATGTTTCAACCAAAGTGCTTTTGCCCATCGGTGCCAAAGTCGATTTGGCCACGGAAGGCCGCGATGCATTTTTAGTTTGGGGACACATCTAATGCCAAAGAAAAAAGTCAGATGGAGCCTCTGGTTCTTGCGTGCCGTTTTGGCCGTTTTGTTGCTGGCCTTAACAGCGTTTGGCGTTTTCCAAATTTACATACTCAAATCGATAGCGCCACTGACAGGTGAAGCTCAATTGGTTGGCTTGTCATCTGGTGTTGAGATTAAACGCGATGCTTCAGATGTGACGCACATCTATGCCCAAACACCGATGGACGCATGGCGTTCCATTGGTTATGTGCATGCACAAGAGCGCGGTTGGCAA
Source organism: uncultured Burkholderiales bacterium (assembly GCA_937891665.1). Lineage (GTDB taxonomy): Bacteria > Pseudomonadota > Gammaproteobacteria > Burkholderiales > Burkholderiaceae_C > Limnohabitans_A. The sequence continues at coordinate 8,130 of CALAGS010000236.1, forward strand.
TTGGCGTTCAATCGTCAAGTGATGCACGGCGAATTGTCTGAGTGGCTGGGTCCCACGACCTTAGAAACAGACAAATTGATGCGCACCTTGGGCATCATGAAATCTGCACAGGCTCAGTTTGACAAGTTACCGCTTAATGCACAGAAAGCCCTCGAAGCTTACGCAGAAGGTGTTCAAGCTGGGTATGCCAGTGCGCAATGGCGTGCGCCAGAGTTTGTCATTCTAGGGATCAATCCTTCTAAAACCATGAAGCCTTGGACTGCTGTTGACAGCGTGGGCTGGGCCTTGATGATGGCACTTGATCTGGGTGGCAACTGGGGCAATGAATTTGCCCGCCTCATGTCCGCTCAAGCATTGAACACAGAGGATTTGTGGAAACTCTTTCCGCCGTATCCAGGTGAGTCACGTGGCTTCAAAGTTGACATTGCAGCCCTTTATCAAAATTTGGGGGTGTATGCCAAGGAAGCATCGCCTCAAGCCAAAGCTTTGGCCACACAACAACTGTTGGCCTCCACCACTTTGGATGTGGGCGTGTTGGAAGGCAAGGGCAGCAACAACTGGGTGGTGCCAGGAAGCAACACGCAATCCGGATTGCCCTTGTTGGCCAACGATCCGCATTTGGGTTTAAGTGCGCCTGCAGTTTGGTATTTTGCAGGTTTGCACGCACCAGCAGGCAAATTAGCGGACGGCCAGGCTCATGCTGCTTTGGATGTGGTGGGCGCCACATTGCCTGGTTTGCCATTTGTTGTTTTGGGTCGTACCAACAAGGCTGCATGGGGCTTTACCAACACAGGCCCTGATGTTCAAGACTTGTATTTGGAAGCCTTAGAAGGCAAAGACAATTACCGCACACCGATGGGCCAACAAGCTTTTGAAACACGCAATGAAGTGATCAAAGTGAAAGGGCAGGCCGATGTCAGCATCAAGGTGCGAAGCACTCGCCATGGCCCTGTTATTTCGGATGTCCAGCCAGCTTATGCCCAGTTTTTGAATTTGGACAAGTACGCCATTGCTTTACGCTGGACTGCTTTAGACGTTGACAATCAAACCATTGTGGCGGGCATGGATGCCAATTTCGCAAATTCTGTAGCGGAGCTGCGTCAGGCATTTTCAAAAAACCATTCGCCGATGCAAAGTGCGGTGATGGCCGATACATCAGGCCGTGTCCTTTTTAAGGCAGTTGGTAAAGTGCCTGTTCGATCAGCAGCCCACGACTTACAAGGCATGGTGCCTGCGCCAGGTTGGTTAAGCCAATACGATTGGCAGTCTTGGGTTCCTTATGAGCAAACGCCCGAGGTGACACAGGCAGACATTGAAAAGCGCGGTTGGCATGCCACGGCCAATCAAAAGATTGTGCCACCTGCCTATGCACAGTTTTTAACGCATGACTGGACCGGCCCTGAGCGCTTTGACCGAATTTCACAATTGCTATCTGCCAGCTCTCAATATGATGCCAACAACATGAAGACCATCCAAGCCGATGTGCATTCATTGGCTGCAGTTCGTTTGTTGCCTTATCTTCAAACACTTTCTTCTCAGCATTCAAAGGCAGGCGAGGCGTTGCCACTCTTGAAATCTTTCAAGGGAGACATGACCCGTGATTCAGCCAGCGCTTTGATTTATGCCGTTTGGATTGATGAAGTGACTCGCGCCATTCTCATTCCCAAATTGGGTGAGACACGTTTTAAGGCTTTGTTTGGTAAGCGTGCTTTTCGGCCTGCCATCGAGGGTGTCTTAGCCACTCAAGATAAATCTTGGTGTGGTGAGGCCGGTTGTCAGACCCTGATGAACAAGGCACTCGATACCGCGTTGGATAAAATTTTGGCCATGCAGGGCTCGAACGTGGCCGAGTGGAATTGGGGGCGTGCTCACCCAGCTCTTAGCGCGCACAGGCCCTTTGGCAACGTTAAAACATTGGCGCGATTCTTTGACGTTATGGGGCCAAGCGGTGGTGATAACTTCACGGTCAACGTGGGTCAGTACTGGACCAGCAGCGCCACGGTGCCTTTTGCAACGCGTCATGCGGCCTCAATGAGAGCTGTTTATGACTTGGCCAACCTAGATGAGTCTGGCTTCATTTACCAAACAGGTCAAAGCGGCCATCCTTTTTCTTCGCGTTACCAAGACATGAAGGCTGAATGGGGTGAATCCAAGTACCGGCCTTTAAGGATGTCTACGTCTGGATCAACCCAGACTTTGAAATTGAATCCTTAAGCAGCGATGGCCCTGAAAGGGGCCTTCCTGGTTGAGAGAGGGGCTCTTGTAAGATTCACCCCTTGGTTCTTTGATTCATCTTTAGTTGTTAGATACTTTACTTAACATAATATACATCGTATGAAGTTAATAAGATGATGTTTTTAGTCCAATCAACTGTTTGCACCCTGCTAATTCCGACCCGTCTATTGCTCTACAGCTAAGTCACTTTGGCTTGCTGATGGCTTCTTGCGAGGAACTTGATGCAGATTGCAGCAACTTAATCGATTCGGGTCGCCGTCCTTGAATTGCAAAGTCCAATGCGGTCAATCCCAATTGATTTTTCAATGTCAAATCTGCGCCTTCGTTGATTAGCAATTGCACCGCTTTTTCATTGCCATACCGTGCCGCCATCATCAATGGCGTGGTGCCATTGGGAGATTCAGCATCAATGTAGGCACTTTCATCCAACAACAGCTGAATAATTGATGTGTGACCACCCGTAGCCGCGTAATGCAACGGCGTCCAACCAGGATGATTGATGTCTGCATCGCGCTTGATGAGCATTTTGACAAGCTCGAGTTCGCCCTTTAGACAAAGCAGCATCAAGGCGGATTCGCCATGGCTATTGAAAACATTTAACTTTAGCTTTGGGTGCTTAGCAATCAGCTCAAACGATTTCAATGAACCATGCCTGAGAGTGTTCAGAATGGCGGGCTCTCCGTTTAAATCAACGGTATTTGGGTCAAAACCACGTACAAATAAGCTAGAAATCACTTTAACTTCATCATTTTTGATGGCACTGAAAAAGTCCTCGTACGAACCTGCAAAGCTAAATGTGGAATGTACAAATAAACCAATATAAACAATGTATTTATATTGTTTTTTAAAGTAACTTATTAACATAAATTGACGACTATATTGCCTGTAACTTAGGGAAAAGGCGATCGAAATTGGTGCTTGTCAGTTCGCCCATTTGCTCAGGCGTCATGCCTTTCAATTCAGCCAAAATTTTGGCCACAAAAGGAACATACGATGGGTTATTGGTCTTGCCGCGATAAGGAACAGGTGCCAAATAAGGGCTGTCAGTCTCAATCAGCATTCGATCAAGGGGCATCCATGCCGCCACATCTCTCAAGTCTTGGGCTGTTTTGAAGGTCAAAATACCCGAAAAGGAGATGTAAAAACCCAAATCCAGGGCGGCCTTGGCCACTGCTTGGGTTTCAGTGAAACAGTGAAACACGCCACCTGCACTGCTAGCGTCCCCTGCCTCCCCCTCTTCTTTCAAAATGCGAAGGGTGTCATCGGAAGAAGCGCGGGTATGAATCACCATGGGAAGCTGAATTTGGCGTGCTGCCCTGATGTGATTTCGAAATCGATCACGCTGCCATTCCATGTCGTCAATGGTGCGGCCTCCTTTGCGCTCTGACATCTGATAATAATCAAGCCCTGTTTCGCCAATGGCAATTACACGGGGCAATTGACCCTTCTCTACCAAATCTTGAACTGTAGGTTCGTAAATGTCTTCATTGTCTGGGTGGACGCCAACGGTGCTCCAAAAATTATCGTAAGTCTTTGCCAGGTGGTGCACCTGTTCAAACTCTTCGATGGTGGTGCAAATGCACAAAGCACGTGTGACATGGGCGTCCAGCATTTTTTGACGAATGTCTGGCAACTGAGCAACCAGCTCAGGGAATGAGAGATGACAATGAGAATCGGTGTACATATTAGGTGGCGCTGTTCATGACTTCGCGCGCCTCTGTGCAAAGGGCTTCAAGCATCAGCCCTGCATTGAAAGGATGCTCAGAAGTTTTGGCCGCTTGAGACAAACGTTTAAACCAAGCTGTCAGTTGCGCAGACGAAACTTTCAATTTGGGCAGGTCGGCTTCGTTGAAATAGCGCAAGCTGGCCTGCGTTTGCACCATGAGCAAATCGTGACACAGCTTTTGCAAGGCATCAATCACTTCTGAAGGCGGCAAATCGGAACAATAACTTGCGTCACCTGTCATCATGGCTTTAGGGAACTTGGACCACCACGGCATGGTCTGACCCAAACTGCGCTGCTTCAAGACTTCATCGGGACGACCACCCGCTGCTTTAAGTAGCGAATGTGCATCATCCGATGACAGGCCTTGGCCTTGAAGCCAAGTCACGGCTTCTGGCGCAGAAGGCCATGACATGGTGTGGCTCAAGCAGCGGCTTCGAATGGTGGGCAACAATTGGTGCGCAGCTTCTGTGGCCAACACAAACTTAACGTCGCCGGGTGGCTCTTCTAAGGTTTTCAACAAGGCATTGGCGGTGACATGGTTCATGCGCTCGGCCGGAAATACCAAGACCGCTTTGCCCTTGCCTCGCGCATTGGTGCGTTGTGAAAACTCGATGGCATCTCGCATGGCGTCAATGCGAATTTCTTTGCTGGGTTTTCGTGTTTTATTGTCGATTTCAGCCTGCGCTTTTTCACTCAATGGCCAGCCCAAAGCGAGCAAGATCGTTTCAGGCATGAGCACAAACAAGTCGGCATGCGTATGCACGCTGAGGGCGTGACAACTGCCACATTGGCCGCAAGCACCTTGCGTCAATGCCGTATCGGACTCGCACAACCAAGCGCTCACCATGGCTGTTGCCAATTCATACTGACCTAAACCAGAAGGTCCTTGCAGCAGCCACGCATGGCCTTTTTGCGAAAGCAAGGCAAGCGTTTGTTTTTGAATCCAGGGTGCTGCGTCAATCATTTGGCATAAGCCTTTTCAATGGCCTTTAAAACATCAGACCACACTGCATCGCGCGATTGATCGGCTGGTATTTGAACAAAACGTGAAGGCGCTTCTTGCATTCGTTTGGCATAGCCTTCCCTCACAGACTGGAAGAAAGATTGAGGTTGAGATTCAAATTTATCAGGAACACGCGCGGCACTTAAACGCTCGGCTGCCACCGAGGGTGGCAGATCAAACCAAATGGTCAAATCGGGTTGCCGCAAAGAGCTGGCTGGCACCTGTTGCACCATCTTTTCGAGTGCTTTCAAAACGTCCCAATCAAAACCGCGACCACCGCCTTGATAAGCAAAAGTAGCGTCGGTAAAGCGATCGCACAGAACCACTTCACCGCGTGCAAGCGCAGGTTCAATGACATTGATTAAATGTTCACGCCTAGCTGCAAACATGAGCAAGGCTTCGGTCAAGGGGTCCATCGATTCGTGCAATGCCAGAGATCGGAATTTTTCAGCCAAAGGCGTGCCACCGGGCTCACGCGTTAGCGTCACCACATGCCCACGGCTTTTAAACCATTGTGCCAACCCCTCAATGTGGGTTGACTTACCGGCACCATCAATGCCTTCAAAACTGATAAACCAAGCTTGGCGCATGAATCAGGGGTCCTGTTTGGAAATTCCGCGTTGGTATTTGTTCACCGCGTTATTGTGCTCGTTCAGCAACTGACTGAAATGGCTGTTGCCATCGCCTTTCGCCACAAAATAAAGAAAGTTGGATGGTGCAGGCTCCATAGCAGCCTTCAAAGCCGCTTTACCCGGCATGGCGATGGGCGTGGGCGGCAAGCCTGCACGCGTGTAGGTGTTGTAAGGCGTATCGGTGCGCAAGTCAGCGCGCCTTAAATTGCCATCAAAAGCATCGCCCATACCGTAAATCACGGTGGGGTCGGTTTGCAAGCGCATGCCGATTTTGATTCGGTTGTGAAACACGGATGAAATCAAAGGACGATCGCTGGCACGGCCCGTTTCTTTTTCTACGATGCTGGCCAAAATGAGCAGCTCATCTGGACTGCCGAGGGGCGAATTGGCTGGTTTTTGCGTCCAAACTTTGGTCAACTGTAGGTCCATGGCTTTGAGGGCGCGATTCATCACCGCAATGTCCGACGAGCCCTTTCCATAACTGTAGGTGTCGGGATAGAAGCGACCTTCAGGGTGCACATTAGGACGACCCAATTGCGCCATGATTTGTTCATCCGACATGCCTTGTGTGCTGCTTTTCAGGAATTCAGCCTTGGCCAAGGCCTGCTTGACTTGCTTGAAAGTCCAGCCCTCCACAAGGGTGACATAGCGCAGACTTTCCTCGCCCCGAGTCAGCATGTTCAGAGCCGTGCGAGGTGACATCTCTGGTGTGATTTCATAACTGCCTGCTTTGATGGCGCGGTCTTGCCCAGACAGCCTAAACCACAGTACCAGCAAAGAAGGAGAAACATCGGCACCCACATCCGCAAAGGCTTGTGCCACGCCCTTCGGTGAGGTTCCAAGCTCGATGGACAAATCGAGTACCTTTGGGCTGAGTGAGGTGCCTGAAACCTGGGATTTGAAACCCATGGGCAAATGAAGCCACGCCAAAGCAGTCGCCAAAACAGCCAACAGCATCAAAGTCGACAGGGTCAGAAAGACGCCCCACGAGGCTTTTTTGCGTGAAGTCATGCTTTTTCGAGCTTTAGAAGCGGAGCGACTCAAACCTTGGATCCTTTGGGTTTCTCAGAGGAGATCATAATTCAGCCATGGACCTGATTGAACCCCATTTGAAATTCTCGCCTTCTGGCCGTTTGACCCCCCAACGTTGGGGGCTCATCTTGGCTGAAGGCCCTGATGCCGGCACATTTTTACAAGGTCAACTGACCAACGATGTCTTGCTGTTGCCAGAGGGGCAAGCTCGATTTGCAGGTTATTGTTCTGCCAAAGGCCGCTTGTTGGGTAGTTTTGTGGTGCTGAAAATCAGCAAAGAAAAATACCTCATGGTCTGCCACCAAGATCTACTGCAAGCCATGGTCAAGCGCTTGTCGATGTTTGTGATGCGTGCCAAGTTAAAAATCAGCGATGCGTCAGCGCTTTACGACATTCGCGGCCTGCTAGGCGAAACAGCCCTGCTCGCCTGCCCAGCCTTGAAAGATGCCGCGCCTTGGCAGGCAAGGCAAGAAGGTGAAACTTATTTTGTCAAGTTACACAATGCAGTGAATGCCGGCACTCAAGTGCAACGGCTAATTTGGCTCGGCTTAAAAGGCGACGCATCAAGCGCCGCGTTCTTGAACCAAACCTACCCCAACATCACAGAGGAAGCATGGCAGCTTGCAGAAGTCTTGTCTGGTATCAGCATGGTTCAAACGGCAACTGCCGAGGCTTTTGTGCCGCAAATGTTGAACTATGAATCAGTTGACGGCGTGAGCTTTAAGAAGGGCTGCTACCCAGGCCAGGAAGTCGTTGCCAGAAGTCAATTTCGCGGCACGCTCAAACGCAGAGCATTCATCGTTTCATGCACGGCGCCCATGTTGGTCGGCCAAGACATATTTTCTTCTGAAGATGCCGAGCAAGCCTGCGGCATGGTCTCAAGCGCTAGCAAGTTCGAGCCCATTGAGGGTCAAGCTGCCGAGTGGTGGGGCATTGCTTCATTGCAACTCAGTGCCACAGAGCATGCGCTTCAATTAGGCCACGCAGGTGGGCCCAGCCTGATGCTTAAGTCACTCCCCTACCCCTTGCTAGAAGACCTTTAAGCGCATTCAATTGAGCTTCAGCGTCATTCCAATGTGATCAATGCCTGCGTCGTCAAAAACGTCGCCATGCGATTCGAAGCCCAGTTTTCGGTAAAAAACTTCTGCGCTGCACTGTGCATGCAAGATGACTTCATGATCACCCCTTTGGCGTGCGGCTTCAATGAAAGCCTCTACAAGCATTCGACCTAGATGGCTACCCCTCAGAGGCTTTGAAACTGCCATTCTGCCAATTTGAGCCACATGGGCTTGAGGCTGCAACAGGCGACCTGTTGCCACGCCTTGGCCGAGTTTGTTAAGCACCACAGCGTGCAAAGCGTGATCGTCGAGTTCGTCCAATTCAAGTTCAACCGGAACTTCTTGCTCGTTCACAAAAACTTCATGCCGCAAAGCTGCAGCCATGGTTTTCAATTCAGACCATGAACCCATTTTGAGATCAACCACAGGCTGTCCCGCTTCATAAATGAGCAAGATATGTCGCAGCGCCTCTGGTATCGGTTTAGAAGTTTGTGTTTGAGGATCTGCAAAAACGTAAATTAACTCGCCACTGACCAGCAACTTGTCACCTCGGAAAATACCGGCTTCAAACACCATGGACGAGTTACCCAACTTGCTGCATTTCATGCCGATGCTGAGATCGTCGTCCATGACGGCAGACGCGTGGTATTCGAGCGTGGCTTTTTTCACATACAACTCACCGCCTAGCAATTTAAAAGCAGTTTCGTAGGGCAATGCGATACGGCCCCAATAGGCTGTGACGGCCGTGTCAATATAGGATAAATAATGCCCATTGAAGACAATTTTTTGCATGTCGATTTCGGCCCAGCGCACGCGCAGACGGTGGAAAAATCGGAAGTCGCTTCGTTTCATGGCTAGGCTTTCTGTCTCACAAGGGTAAAATAAAAAAGTTGAGTTCAATCGTACCGCATCACAAGAGAACACCATGGCCTTCATCAATTACGTCACCCAAATTCAAATCGATTTCGGCGCCATTCAGCTTTTGAAGCAAGAGTGCGAGCGGGTCGGTATTCACAAACCCCTTATCGTGACCGACCAGGGTGTCAAGGCTGCAGGTATTCTGCAAAAGGCATTGAATGCGCTGCCTGGTGTTCAAGTGGCTGTGTTTGACCAAACGCCCTCCAACCCTACTGAGGCGGCAGTTCGGGCTGCCACCGAGGTTTACAAGGCCAATGGCTGCGATGGTTTGATTGCCGTGGGCGGCGGATCCTCCATCGATTGCGCCAAATGCGTGTCCATTGCGGTGTCGCACGAAGGGCCACTCAAAACCTACGCCACCATTGAAGGCGGCTCACTGAAAATCACTGACCGCGTAGCGCCCCTCATCGCAGTGCCTACCACCAGCGGCACAGGCAGTGAAGTGGCGCGGGGTGCTATTTTGATTGTCGACGATGGCCGCAAATTGGGCTTTCATTCTTGGTTCATTGTGCCCAAGGCAGCCATCTGCGATCCCGAGCTGACTTTCGGATTGCCACCCATGCTCACTGCCGCCACCGGCATGGACGCCATTGCCCACTGCATGGAAACCTTCATGGCGGCCCCCTTCAATCCACCTGCCGACGGCATTGGTTTGGATGGCTTGCAACGCGCTTGGGCCCACATCGAACGAGCCACTCTAAATGGCCAAGACAAAGAAGCCCGCATGCACCTCATGAGTGCCTCGATGCAAGGCGCCATGGCTTTTCAAAAAGGTCTCGGGTGTGTTCACTCTCTGAGTCACAGCTTAGGCGGCGTCAATCCCAGACTGCACCACGGCACTTTGAATGCCATGTTCTTGCCAGCAGTGGTTCAGTTCAACGCCAGCGCTGAATCGGTTCAAAAAGAGAATCGTTTAAACCGCATGGCGCAAGTCATGGGGCTAAGCTCTGGCTCAGACATTCCTCAAGCCATTCAAGACATGAGTGCCAGATTGGGATTGCCAAACGGTCTGGCAGCCATGGGGGTCACAGCGTCTATGTTTGATGCCGTCATCCAAGGCGCTATGGCCGACCATTGCCACAAAACCAATCCACGCATTGCTACCCCAGAGGAATACAGAGAGATGTTGGCGGCTTCTATGTAATCAGAGGTCTTGGACCTCTGACAGCTGAGGCTCACGAAGCCAAGCTGCAAATTCATCCGCCATTTGCTCGCTGGCCCACACCGCGGCTTGCCAAACTTTCACACGCGATTGCAAATCTTGGCCGTAAGTTGAAAAGTCTTGTCGATCAGGCAGCTTGCCGTTAGGCAATGTTTTCACCCATTCTGGATTGGGTGCCAAGACCACCGTGTTGTCTAAAAATGATGTGGCCTTGTGCCGCCACTTCAATTGTTTGTCCAGCCAACCAGGCACCACAGATTTTTGAAAATGAGGGTACAAAACAAGGCCACTTTGTTTGGCACTTGATGCGCTGGTTTTCCAATCAAGGTGCAAGTGGTAATCCGTGATACCACCATCCCAATAGGCGCCCGACGGGGCGCCTTCAATGTCGTGCACAGATTTCAAAACAAAAGGGATGGCGCAACTGGCTTGCAACACGTCCATGAAATTGTCAGGTGTCAATGACAAGTGGCGAGTCGGATAGTCATGCGTGCCAAAAGGTAACGCACCCGATGAAGAAAATACAACACGCTCAAGCAAAGCGCCCATGGCTTTGCGGTGAATGACATTGCTTAAAAATGCGGCACCATAACCTAGCGGACTGAGCACAGCGTGCTCACGCTTGAGCAAACCTTTGCCGCGAGATGTGAGCACATGAAGTCGATAGCGGGGATGCGTTAGCAACGACTCAATGCTGCCACCGTAAAACACATCCAAGCTCTCTCGAAATGAATCGCTCACTTGTTGGGCGCTTGGAAATTTCTCACCGGGCCTCAATTCGTAGTGCTGGTGAATGTAATCTTTTTCAAGCCTAAGCAACCCTGCTCGACTGTCTGGCATGCAAGCCGTGGCCATGCGCCAAGCGCCAATTGAAGCACCCACCAAATCGACTGGTTGCTGACTGGTTGTTAACCACTCGTTGAAAATAAAACGATCGAGAGGTCCTAAAATTAAACCTTTAGGCCCACCTGCGGCGGCAGGTATCACGCCAATGTCCGCGGCACTCAAACCATGTTGAGACATCCGTTGCCTCGCTTGCGGACCTGCATAAATGCAAAGGGCTTTCACACCTTAAGCCTTGTTTTGAAGTTTGGCAAATGCAGAGGCCATGGCACTTTGTCCTGCGTTAACAGATTGCGCAGACCCTGAAGATCGATGGGTTTGTTGCCCCTGACGAGGACCGCCCTCAAACCGATTTTCTCGGTTGCGTTGTGCATTGGCAGGTGCGGCATCGTTCAGTTTCATGGTGAGGCCAATGCGCTTGCGTGCCACATCCACCTCGGTCACTTTGACTTTCACAATGTCGCCGGTCTTCACGATTTCACGCGCATCTGTGATGAATTTATTGCTAAGTTGGCTCACATGAACCAAGCCGTCTTGGTGAACACCCAAATCAACAAAGGCACCGAAGGCAGCCACGTTGCTCACTGTGCCTTCTAAAATCATGCCTTCCTTCAAGTCACGGATGTCATCGACGCCATCGTTGAACCTGGCCACCTTGAAATCAGGCCGAGGATCACGGCCAGGCTTTTCAAGTTCAATCAGAATGTCTTTGACGGTAATGACACCAAACTTTTCGTTGGCAAACATCTCGGGGCGCAATGTTTTGAGCATGTCAGCCCTGCCCATGACGTTCTCTACAGGCTGCGCCACTTTGGCCATGATGGCCTCCACCACAGGATAAGTCTCGGGGTGAACGCCCGTCATGTCGAGAGGGTTGTTGCCACCGCGGATTCGCAAAAAACCAGCGCTTTGCTCAAAAGTTTTAGCGCCAAGGCCTGTCACTTTCAACAAATCTTGACGGTTCTGAAAGGCACCATGGGCCTCACGCCAGCGCACCACTGACTTGGCCACACCCCCCGACAAGCCAGAAACACGAGACAACAAGGGCACGCTGGCCGTGTTCAGATCGACACCCACCGCATTCACGCAATCTTCCACCACGGCTTCTAAAGTGCGTGCCAATTCGGTTTGATTCACATCGTGCTGGTACTGCCCTACGCCTATCGATTTAGGGTCAATTTTGACAAGCTCAGCCAGTGGATCTTGCAAGCGCCTTGCGATGCTGGCGGCGCCGCGCAAGCTCACATCCACATCGGGCATTTCTTGGCTGGCAAATTCACTGGCTGAGTAAACAGAAGCGCCCGCTTCACTGACCACGACTTTCTGAATTTCTGGAACGTCAGGAGAAGTCAGTTGCTTGATAAGGTCAGCCGCTAATTGATCGGTTTCTCGACTGGCCGTGCCATTGCCAATGGCGATCAAATTGACGCCATGTTTTTGACTCAGTTTGAGCAAGGTATGGAGTGATCCGTCCCAATCACGCCTTGGCTCATGGGGGTAAACCGTGGCAGTTTCAACCAGCTTGCCAGTGGCATCCACCACAGCCACTTTCACGCCTGTGCGAATACCAGGGTCAAGCCCCAAAACCACACGAGGGCCTGCGGGTGCTGCTAGCAATAAATCACGCAAATTGTCTGCAAAGACTTTGATCGCCACCTTCTCTGCATCTTCGCGCAATCGCGTAAAAAGATCTCGCTCTAAAGACAAACTTAGCTTGACGCGCCAAGTCCACAAAACGATTTTGCGAATGAGATCGTCAGAGGGTCTGGCACCGTGCGACCATTTGAGGTGCAAAGCAATGCGCCCTTCGGCCAGAGCACTGGCTGCCTGAGCTGCGGCAGTTGCGGTTAAGGGTGCAACAGACGCACTGAGTGCTTCTGGTTCTGGCAAGCTCAGTTTGGCATCTAAGAGCTCTAAAGCGCGGCCCCTGAATACTGCCAGTGCGCGGTGTGACGGCACACGACCAATGGGCTCGCTGTAGGCAAAATAATCTCTGAACTTGGCCACTTCAGGCTGGTTTTCATCTTTGCCCGAAGCCAGTTGGCTGGTGAACAAGCCCTCCTTCCAAAGCCACTCTCGCAAGGCTTGAATGAGGGATGCGTCTTCTGCCCAGCGCTCCGACAAAATATCGCGCACGCCATCCAGTACTGCACCCACTGTTGAAAAGTCTGCGCCTTCGATGGCATCGGCAGGTTTCAAAAAAGCTTGCGCTTCGTCTTGCGGATTGAGTGAAGGATTGGCCCACAAAGCGTCAGCCAGCGGCTCAATGCCAGCCTCTTTGGCTATCATGCCCTTGGTTCTGCGCTTGGGCTTGTAGGGCAAATACAAATCTTCCAAGTCTTGCTTGGTAGCCGCTTGGTCAATGGCCAATTGCAAATCGGGTGTGAGCTTGCCTTGCTCGGCAATGCTTTTAAGAATGGTCGCCCTGCGCTCTTCCATTTCGCGCAAATAGCCTAAGCGGTATTCAAGTTCACGCAACTGAATATCGTCTAAGCCGCCAGTGGCTTCTTTGCGGTAACGGGCAATGAAAGGCACGGTGGCACCACCATCGAGCAAACTCACAGCCGCCTGAACCTGGTCAGGCCGAATTTTGATTTCAGTGGCCAGCTGGCCCAATATTTTCTGCATCTCGAGGGCTATTTCTCTTAATTTATAAATTCAAGCCGACGAGTTTGCCACACTCAGGTGGTGGTTTTTTACCCCCGCAACTCAGCCTTGAGTTTTTCCCCAATATCGGGGCGAGCCGCAAACGGATTGGGTGGATTTTGCTGCTGAACAATGGCCTCCATGCGAGTTTGAACATTGCCCAAGGCCTGAGGATGGCTGTAGATGTAGAACTGATCGTTGGCAACGGCCTCAAACACCATTTCTGCCATTTGAACCGCAGAAACCTTGCCACTGCTCACAGCTTTGCTGCTCATGGCTTGGCCAATCAATTGGCTCTTGGTGGCCTTTTGATGCGGTAAATCTGCAGGACGGTTGCGATGGCTCTGGCTGATGCCCGTAGGCACAAAGTAAGGGCACAAAACGCTGGCACTGACTTGATCCGAAACCAATTTCAAATCTTGGTACAAGGTTTCAGTCAAAGCGACTACGGCATGTTTGCTGACGTTGTACACGCCCATGTTGGGTGCTGTCAGCAAGCCGGCCATGCTGGCTGTATTGACGATATGACCTTCATAATGCGGATCTTTTTTGGCTGCTTCCAACATCATGGGCGTGAACAAGCGAACGCCATGCACGACACCCCAAACATTGACACCCAAGACCCACTGCCAATCGGCCACAGTGTTTTCCCAAACCAAACCGCCAGAGCCTACACCTGCATTGTTAAACACAAAGTGCGGCACACCAAAATGCGCAACGACGTCTTTGGCCAAAGCTTCCATTTGCTCAGCATTGGAAACGTCAACACGCTTGGCAAAAACCTTGACCCCCAAGGCTTTGATTTCGGCTTCGGCTTTGTCAAGTGCGTCTTGTTGCACATCAACCAAGACCACATTCATTTTGAGCCTGGCCGCAATGCGTGCACACTCCAAACCAAAACCAGAACCGCCGCCAGTTAAAACAGCCGTTTTATTTTCAAAATTGCGAATCATGATTTGACCTTCTTCAAAATAAATCCGTTGCGGGGAAAATGAACATGAACGACGCCCGTTCGCTGATCCTCGCGGCGCAGTATGAGACGTGTTTTGGTAGCCGCCACCAAAGTACCTTGAGTAGGCTCTAGTCCAAAATTGTCAGCGGTGATGGTGACTTCCGACCCCAAATCAATGCCATGCTCATTCACAAAAGGCATTTGAGTGACATCGCTGGGAGTTGCATGATTTGCCGCTTCTAAGGCTTGCTCAGCGGTCATCTTTTCATGGACGCCATGACCGATGGCTTTCATGCGAGTCATCCAATCCTTCAGCAAAGGCGTGGCATCCAAAATGCCTGACAAACTGGGGGTGCGCTCTAAAGTAAACCAAATAGGATGGTAAGCAGAAAAATCGGCAATGCTAGGGGCATCGCCCAGCAAATAGGGACGCTCGGTGAGCATGTCAGACAAACGTCGCAATTGGCTTTTGTACGTGCTTGTCCCTTCTCCAATGGCCATGCGCGGGGCACCCCCTCGCATTGCAGCGCGGTCTGCCACAAAGGCTTGAATGGCTTCTTCAGGCACACCCGCGAACACATCTGCAATGCCCGCAGGCTGAAAGTTGTAGGCCATGGCAGCCGAGAAAACTTGGCTGTCTGCCCACTGCGCCACAATTCTAGAAGCGCCATTGACCGACGATGGATAAAGACTGGGTGCGGGTGCAATCTTTTCAAGCACATCGGCAATCAAGGCCGTATCGCAATAAATGTCTGCGCCAATTTGCATCACGGGTGTACGGCGATAGCCGCCTGTGAGTGCCGTGAGCTCAGGTTTAGGCATGATTCTGGGAATGATCACGCTCTGCCAGGCTAGCTTTTTATAGCCAAATATCAGACGAATTTTTTCAGCAAAAGGCGATGTTGGATAGTGGTGCAGGATCAGTTGGCTCATGGCAATTCCTATTCAATGGGCAGGCAAAGTTAAATCAACTTCACCACTTGCTTGCCAAAGTTATGGCCTTTGAGCAAGCCCATGAAAGCTTCAGGTGCAGACGCTAAACCTTGAGCAATGGTTTGTCTAGGATTGAACTTACCGCTGGCAATCAGCTCAGCCAATTCAGCCAAAGCTTCAGGCCAAACTTCCATGTGTTCACTCACAATGAAGCCCTCAATGGTCATGCGGCTCTTCAAAATCAAAGTGGGGTTGGTCATGGCAAGGGGCTCACCGTTGTAGCCAGCAATCATGCCGCACACAGCAATGCGAGAAAAATCATTGGCACGCAACATGACGGCATCTAGCACCATACCGCCTACATTTTCAAAATGACCGTCGATGCCATTGGGGCATGCATCGCGCAATGCTTTGGACAAGGAGATGTAATCCGTGTGCGCTTTGTAATCAATGCAGGCATCAAAGCCCAATTCGTTGACAACGTAATCGCATTTAGCCTTCCCACCGGCAATGCCCACCACTCGAAAACCTCGCGCTTTGGCCAATGCACCATAGGCACTGCCCACTGCACCGCTGGCAGCACTGACGGTCACAGTGGCACCTGGTTTGGCTTGAATGATTTTGTTCAAACCATACCAAGCTGTGACACCAGGCATACCCACTGCGCCAAGGTAATGGCTCATCGAAATTTTTTCAGCGTTGACGTGCTTGAGTGCGCCAGGCATATCTGCATTGATCAGGCTGAATGCTTGCCAGCCGCCCATGCACTGGACAGTTTGACCCACCTTGAACTTTGCGTTTTTGCTCTCGGCCACTTCGCCCACAGTGCCGCCAATCATGGGTTCACCCAGAGGCTGAGGTTGGGCATAATTTTTACCGGCATTCATACGGCCGCGCATGTAAGGGTCAAGGCTGAGGTAATGGTTTTTAACCAATACTTGTC
The DNA here is from genome assembly GCA_937891665.1 of uncultured Burkholderiales bacterium. Taxonomy (GTDB): domain Bacteria; phylum Pseudomonadota; class Gammaproteobacteria; order Burkholderiales; family Burkholderiaceae_C; genus Limnohabitans_A. The sequence goes on from CALAGS010000236.1 coordinate 24,213, forward strand.
CATCTTGCAATGCAGGTGTTTCTGCTGTGACCATTTTGAAGTTGGAAGTTGAGACTTCTGCTTCTGGGCGATTGTCTAAAACGATGGCGTGATTGATAGGCATGTTGATCTCTTTCTAATCGGTTGAAATGGGGGATGTGATGGAAGGCGTTCGCTTGACATATTTGAAAGTACCTGTGGCATGAGCACACAGTTGGCCGGCTGCGTCATAGACCTTGCCGTCGGTAAAAGCCATTGTTTTGGTTCTGTGCAGCAGCAAACCTTTGCCCACCAAGTGCTCGCCTTCGTTGGCTTTGGCGGGTCGCATGAAACTCGTCTTCATTTCAATGGTGACCACGCCCATGTCTTGCTCAACACTGCGTGCGGCGGTAGCCATCACAACATCAAGCAGTGTCATGACCGCGCCGCCATGGGTAATGTCAAAGGAGTTGAGATGCTCAGATCGCGGGCTGTAATGCAACTCAGACGTGCCATTCTCAAACTTCTCAAGTGTGAAGCCGAGGTTATCCACAAATGGGATGTGGACGCCAAATGGAATGCTCATGCAGTACCTTACCCGCCAATGATGGCGCTCACGCCACCGTCGACGGCCAGCCACTGGCCTGTGATGTGTTTGCCGGCATCGCTGGCATACAAAAGCGTCAGACCCTTTAAGTCTTCATCGTCACCCAAGCGCAAAAGTGGCGCATGGCTGGCCATGTTCTCTGCACCCAATTTTTCGAGTAAACCGTAAGTCATTTTGCTGGGAAAGAAGCCTGGGCAAATAGCATTGACCGTGATGCCGTATCGACCCCACTCGCCTGCCAAGGCCTTGGTAAAGTTCACCACAGCACCCTTGGACGTGTTGTAGGCAATGGTTTGCATTTCGGGCGGGTTGCCTGCCAAGCCGGCTATGGACGCAACGTTCAAAATTCGGCCATGTCGGTTGGGAATCATGGACAGGTTGGCAACCTCTTGGGCCAGAATGAAATAACCACGGACATTCAAATTCATGACTTTGTCCCAAGCTGATACTGGATGAGCTTCGGCTGCGGCACCCCATGATGCGCCGGCGTTGTTCAGCAAAATGTCAACGCGGCCTAATTTTTGAACTGTTTCACGGGCCAAGCGGCGAATGTCTTCTTCTTGCCCACAATCGGCGGCAATGTAATCAGCCTCAATGCCTGCAGCTTTGAGTTCGGCCACTGCCTCTTCTAAGTCAGCGGCTTTTCGCGAACTCAACATCAGTCTTGCACCGGCTTCACCGAGGGCATGAGCCATCTGGAGCCCAAGACCCCGTGATCCACCCGTGACAAGCGCAGTTTGACCTGTTAAGTCGAATAGTTGTTTGACGGTGCGAGTCATGTTGTGTCCTTTGTAAAAATAGTTTGAAAAATCAGAAAGCGTCTTCTGGCAAATTGGCGCAAGTCATGTCCCGACTGCTGACGACTTGCAACCATGCATCAATTTTGGGTAACTCGTAGCGATAGAAATATTTGGCTGCGGCTTGACGGCCAGTTTGTGCAGGTGTTTGTGCACCCCTGCATGAAGCACTGACATCTAACCAGATCCAGGCCAAGACCAAATGTCCAAAAGCTTGTAAGTAGGGTACGGCATTGGCCAAGGCCTCCTGAGGTTGACCCGATGACCAAGCCATTTGGGTAGCCGCAATGACTTTTTGCAATGCTGCGTTCAAGGATTTTGCATCCATCGCCAAATCTGAGTAGACCATGGCCTTGTCGGCAGTTTCCCTCATTCGAGCCGCAAGCAACTGCACGCCCCTGCCCTCTTCCATCAAGACTTTGCGACCCAGTAGGTCCATGCCTTGAATGCCATGAGTGCCTTCGTGAATCATGTTCAAGCGGTTGTCTCGCCAATATTGCTCAACTGGAAAATCACGCGTATAACCGTAACCGCCATGAATTTGGATGGCCAAGCTGTTGGCCTCTAGACACCATTCGCTGGGCCAGCTTTTGGCAATGGGCGTTAAGACTTCCAATAACAAGCGCGCCTCATCTGCGGAGGCGACTTCGCCTGTGTGCTGCTCGTCTACCAATTTAGCGCAATATAACTCAAGCGCTAAGGCACCTTCACTGTAAGACTTTTGAGCCAACAACATGCGCTTGATGTCGGCATGTTCAATGATGCGAACTTGCGCCTGCGCAGCATCCTTCACAACTTTCTGTGAGCCGCCAGCTACTGGACGACCCTGAGGCCGATTTTTGGCATATTCCAAACTGGCTTCGTAGCCGGCCATGCCCAACATGGTGGCGGCCATGCCAACGCCAATGCGTGCTTCGTTCATCATGTGGAACATGTAACTCAAACCACGTCCTGGCTCGCCCACCAAATAACCCACGGCGCCACTGCCGTCACTGGCTGTGTTGTCAGTTTGAACTTTGAACTTACCCTCACCAAAATTGAGCAATGTGTTGGTCGTGCCGCGCCATCCACACTTGTGATTCAAGCCAGCCAATGCAACATCGTTTCGAACGCCTGTCAGTTCTGCATTTTCGTTGACCAATTTTTTCGGCACGATGAAAAGAGAAATACCGCGAACGCCTGGAATTAATTTGCCATCGGCATCTGGAATCTTGGCCAATACCAAATGAATGATGTTTTCAGTCAGTTCGTGATCGCCAGCAGAAATCCACATTTTGTTGCCCTTGAGCCGATAGCGTGCACCCAAGGGATCTGAAGCATAGGCGTCACCGTCTGGTGTGGCTCGGGTCATGACATCACTGAGTGATGAACCTGCTTGAGGTTCAGACAAGCACATGGTGCCAGACCACCTGCCAGAAAACTCATTCAATGCAAACACTTGGCGCTGAAGCTCAGAGCCATGCGCCATGAGCAAATTGGCATTGCCGACCGTTAAGAGGCCAGAGCCCATGCTGACAGATGCCATGGCAAAAAATGAGTTGGCTGCTGCCTCCACGGTATAGGGCAATTGCATGCCACCGATGTCGTAATCTTGCGCTGCACTGAGCATGCCCGACTCTGCATAGGCTTTTTGGGCATCGTGTGTGGCTTGAGGAAGAATGACTTTCTCACCATCGAAGCGCGGTTCTTCGGTATCTACCAAACGATTGAAGGGCGCATATTTTTCTTTGGCGATGCGCTCGCAGGTGTCAAGAACGGCGTCGAAAGTTTCTCGACTGTGATCGGAAAATCGTTCGCGTTGCTGCAGGCTTGATACGTCCAACCACTCGTACAGCAAAAAATCTAAAGTTGACCGAAGGCTCATGTCAATGGGTGTCCCAATTAAAACGGGCGACCTGCATGATTAGCGGGACGCCCGTTGTCAATGAAGTTTAAGTTCAGAGTACTTCGAAAATGCCGCAAGCACCCATGCCGCCACCAATGCACATGGTGACAGCCACACGCTTGGCACCACGGCGTTTACCTTCAATCAAGGCATGCCCCGTTAAACGTTGTCCGCTGACGCCATAGGGGTGCCCCACTGCAATGGCGCCGCCATTGACGTTGAGGCGATCGGGTGGAATGCCCAAAGTATCACGGCAATACAAAACTTGAACGGCAAAGGCTTCGTTCAGTTCCCACAAGTCAATGTCGGAAACCTTGAGTCCCAAGCGTGCTAATGCTTTTGGCACTGCATACACAGGGCCAATGCCCATTTCATCGGGCTCACAACCAGCAACCGCAAAGCCAAGGAAGCGGCCCAAGGGCGTTAAGCCACGTTGCTCTGCCAACTTTTCGTCCATCAAGACGCAAGCACCTGCGCCGTCAGAGAACTGACTGGCATTGCCCGCAGAGATCAAACCACCTGGCAGCGCAGAACGCAAGCCAGAAATGGCTTCGATGGTGGTGCCTTCACGCAAACCTTCGTCGACGCTCACGCTAACTTGCTTGGTCATCAGGCCCATGACCTTGTCGATCACACCTGCCGACACAGTGATTGGAGCAATTTCGTCATTGAACAGACCCGCGGCTTGTGCGGCACATGCTTTTTGCTGGCTGCCAGCACCGTATTCGTCCATGCGATCCCGTGAAATTTTGTAACGCTTGGCAACTTGCTCGGCAGTTTGCAGCATGTTCCAGTAAATTTCGGGCTTCATTTTGGCAAGCGCCAAATCTTGCAACATGTGCTGATTGGCTTCTTGTTGAACGCAAGAAATGCTTTCAACGCCACCCGCCACATACACCTGACCTTCGCCCGCAATGATGCGCTGCGCGGCCAAAGCGATGGTCTGCAAACCTGATGAGCAAAAACGATTGACGGTCATACCGGAAACAGAAATAGGCATCCCTGCTTTCAGTGCAATTTGACGGGCGATATTGGCGCCAGTAGCACCTTCAGGTGTGGCGCAACCCATGATGACGTCTTCAACTTCTGCGGCGTCAATGCCTGCGCGTTGAACAGCGTGTTGTACCGCATGGCCACCCAAAGTGGCACCATGGGTCATGTTGAATGCGCCCTTCCAGCTTTTGGCCAGAGGCGTGCGAGCGGTCGAAACAATCACGGCGTTAGACATTTTGATTACCTCTGATCAGTTGAATGTTTTGCCGTCAGCCACCAAGCGGGCTAGCAGCGGAGCGGGTTGCCAGAAAGCGGCATCGTCGTGTGGATTTTTGGCAAAGCGCTTCATGGCTTCTGCCACATTGAACAGGCCCACTTGGTCTGCATACAACATGGGACCACCGCGGAAAATGGGGAAGCCATAACCCGTGAGGTAGACCATGTCGATGTCGCTGGCCTTGCCGGCAATACCCTCTTCCAAAATGTGTGCTGCTTCGTTCACCAAAGCGAACACCAAGCGCTGCACAATTTCTTCATCAGAAATCTTGCGGGTGGTAATGCCTTCTGCTGCGCGGTGCTTTTCAATCATTTCGACCACCACAGGGCTTGGAATGGCATCGCGCTTGCCAGTTTGGTAGTCGTACCAGCCTGCGCCGGTTTTTTGACCGAAGCGGCCCATCTCGCACAAGAGATCGGCAGTTTTGCTGTACTTCATGCCGGGACGCTCAACATTGCGGCGCTTGCGAATAGCCCAACCAATGTCGTTGCCTGCCAAATCGCCCATGCGGAAAGGGCCCATGGCAAAACCAAATTTTTCAACGGCTTTGTCGACTTGCGCCGGTGTGCAACCTTCTTCAATGAGGAAGCCTGCTTGACGGCTGTATTGCTCAATCATGCGGTTGCCGATGAAGCCATCGCACACGCCGGAGACTACGGAAGTTTTCTTGATCTTCTTTCCCAATGCCATGACGGTAGCCAAAACATCTTTGCTGGTTTTGGCGCCCCGAACCACTTCCAACAGTTTCATGACGTTGGCAGGACTGAAAAAGTGCATGCCCACAACATCTTCAGGACGCTTTGTGAAGGCTGCAATTTTGTTCACATCAAGTGTGGATGTGTTGGAAGCCAAGATGGCACCTGGCTTCATGACTTGGTCTAGTTTCTTGAAGACGGCTTCCTTGACGCCCATCTCTTCGAACACCGCCTCAATGACCAAGTCGGCGCTGCCAATGTCGTCATAGCTCAAAGTGGTGCTGAGCAAAGCCATGCGCTGCTCATATTTGTCTTGCTTGAGTTTGCCTTTTTTAACTTGCGATTCATAATTCTTGCGAATGGTGGCAATACCGCGGTCTAGGGCTTCTTGTTTCATTTCGAGCATCTTGACGGGAATGCCAGCGTTCAAGAAGTTCATGGAAATACCGCCGCCCATGGTGCCAGCACCAATGACTGCCACGGATGCGATGTTGCGCTTGGGCGTGTCTTCTGGCACGTCGGCAATTTTGGAAGCCGCTCTGTCCGCCATGAAAATGTGACGCAGCGCTCGCGATTCAGGCGTCAGCATGAGGTTGGTGAAAATTTCACGCTCCAAGACCATGCCGTCTTCGAACTTCTTCTTAGTTGCAGCCTCAACCGCATCGACACACTTGGGCGGTGCAGGAAAGTTTTTGGCCATGCCTTTGACCATGTTGCGTGCGAATTGGAAATACGCATCGCCTTGTGGGTGTTTACAAGGCAAATTGCGAACCAATGGGAAAGGTGATCCGTCTGCATGTTGGGCGGCCAATTCTTTGGCATAAACCAATGCCTCTGCCGCCAATGACTCTACTGAAGTGGCCATGCGATCAAACAACTTCTGACCAGGCAACATGGCCAACATTTCACTGTTAATGGCCTCGCCACTGACAATCATGTTAAGTGCTGGCTCTACGCCAATCACACGAGGCAAACGCTGCGTGGCGCCGGCACCTGGAATAAGACCCAACTTAACTTCAGGCAAAGCCACCTTACAGCCTGGCGCAGCCATCCGATAGTGACAACCCAAAGCCAACTCCACACCGCCACCCATGGCAACCGTGTGCACAGCCGCCAACACGGGCTTGGCCGAGTTTTCACAAGCTCGAATGACACTCAGTAAGTTAGGCTCTTGAACGGCCTTGGAAGAACCAAACTCTTTGATGTCTGCGCCGCCTGAAAAGGCTTTGCCAGCACCTGTGATGATGATGGCTTTAACTGCTGCATCTGAATTGGCCTTGGTCAGACCGTCGGTAATGCCTACACGGGTTGAGAGCCCCAAGCCGTTAACAGGTGGGTTGTTCATTGTGATCACGGCCACATCGCCGATGATTTTGTATTCAGCTGTCATGCTGTTTTCCTCTTAGGTGGTGTCATTCACAAAAATAGAACGGGCGTTCTTTTTTTGCCAATTCTAGGGTGTTTCACTTGGCGTGGATAGTGGGGATGTCGCTCATGGGACCAAGATTAAATCAGCGTCAAAGCGTGGCAAATCACCTACACCTCAAGCCATTCCTTGCGGATGTAGGTATTTTCATTGAGTTCGGCAGGCGTCCCTTCAAAAACAATGCTGCCATGACCCATCACCAAAGCGCGGTCAGAAATTTTCATGGCGATGGTCAGTTTTTGCTCAATCAATAAAACGGAAATTCCCGTTTCCTTGAGTTTTTGAAGGTATTGCCCCACTAACTCAACGATCTTAGGTGCAAGTCCTTCGGTAGGCTCATCAATGATGATGAGGTCGGGGTCTCCCATGAGCGTGCGGCAAAGTGTGAGCATTTGTTGCTCGCCACCAGACAACACACCGGCCTCTGTGTGTTGTCTCTCAAGCAGCCTAGGAAACATTTGGTACATGTCTTCAAAGCTCCAACGAGCGCCCTTGCCTTTTCCTTTTTGGCCTAACACCAAGTTTTGGTGAACTGTTAGCTTAGGGAAAATGTCTCTGTTTTCAGGCACGTAACCCAATCCGAGATGGGCAATTTGGAAAGCTTTTTTACCCAGTATTTGTTGGCCCTTCCAATTGATGTCACCTTGACAATCGACCAAGCCCATGATGGCCTTGGCGGTGGTTGAACGGCCAGAGCCATTGCGTCCTAACAAAGCCACAATTTCACCAGGCTGAACATTGAAGCTCACACCATGCAAGACGTGGCTTTTGCCGTAATAAGCGTGCAGATTGTCGATGTTCAGCATCTCAGTGGCCTCCTGCATGTTCTTCGGCAGAGTGTGTTCCCAAATAGGCCTCTTGAACCTTGGCGTTCGATCTGACCGCTTCAGGCGTATCGAAGGCAATGACTTCGCCATAAACCACCACTGCAATTTTGTCGGCCAAGCCAAAGACAACGCCCATGTCGTGTTCAACGGTCAGAAGGGTTTTGCCAACAGTGACTTCTTTAATGAGATTGATGAAACGCGAAGTTTCACTTCGGCTCATACCAGCCGTTGGTTCATCGAGCAAAATAACATTGGAACCACCGGCAATGGTGATGCCGATTTCAAGCGCCCTTTGCTCAGCGTAGGTCAGATTCATGGCCAAAAGATCGCGTTTTTTATCAAGTCGAATCATGGCCATGTATTTTTCTGTCAAGTCATTGGCATCTTTGAGACCCGATAGAAATTTGAGAAACGTATATTTGTAACCTAGGCTCCAAAGCACAGCACACCTTAGATTTTCAAAGACACTGAGCTTTGGAAAAATATTGGTAATTTGAAAACTGCGCGACAAACCCATGCGATTGATTTCGTAAGGCGCTTTGTTTTCAATGCGCTGACCATTCAAAAGAATTTCACCGCTAGAGGGACCAAAACGACCGCTGATTAAATTGAAGAGTGTTGACTTGCCAGCGCCGTTGGGGCCAATGATGGCAATGCGCTCTCCTGCATTGACGGCTAAGTTGACGCCTCGAATAATTTCGGTTTTGCCAAAATTTTTCCGGACATCTTTGAGTTCTAGCGCATAAGACATCACGCTGCCTCCCGACGTTTAATTTCTTTTTCAATTTCAACTTGGATGTCACCCCATTCGATGATGAAATGACGTCGAACCACTTCAAACAATCCCAATCCGGTGAGCATGATGAAGATGGATCCAACCCAGCTGTCTACACCCTTGGCATTCAGGGTGGTGCCCATGAACTTCAGGGTGTCACCCAAAGCAGAATTGAGCTGCAAGTGATAAACCATTTCAATCATGGCACCTGCACCAATGAGTGCCACAAACCCTGTCACAAACAAAGCCAAATAACTGACCCAAAGTTGTTTAAGTTTGCCAAACGCTGCCACGCGCAAGTTCATCATGATGAGGCTGGCAATACCACCAGGTGCATACATGACCATGAACAAGAACAACAAGCCAAGGTAAAGCAACCATGCTTTGGTCAGTTCAGACAACAGCACAAAGGCAAGCACCATGAGGACGCCACCAATAATGGGGCCAAAAAAGAAGGTTGCGCCCCCTAAGAAAGTGAAAAGCAGATAGCCGCCAGAGCGTCCTGCTCCCACCACTTCTGAGGTCACAATTTCAAAATTGAGTGCGCCTAAGCCACCAGAGATACCCGCAAAAAATCCTGCAATGATGAAAGCAAAGTACCGAACACGCTGCGTGTTGTAACCAATGAATTCAACCCGTTCAGGGTTGTCGCGTACGGCGTTCAAAATTCTGCCCAAGGGTGTTTGGGTGAATGCATACATGAGCGCCACACAAATGAAGGTGTAAATGGCAATCAAATAATAGACTTGAATTTGCGGCCCAAACGTGATGCCCCAAACGGTTTGCCCGGCGACGCGGTTGCCCGAAATGCCGGCCTCACCGCCAAAAAATTCGGAGAACATGAGTGACATGGCAAATACCAACTCAGCCACACCCAGCGTAATCATGGCAAACGGCGTACCTGATTTTTTGGTGGTCACGTAGCCCAACAAAACAGCAAAGCCAATGCCTGCAAAACCGCCAATCAAGGGCAACAAACTCACAGGAATGCTAGATGTGCCGGCTGTGATCGCGTTCAGTGCATGGATGGCCACAAAAGAACCTAGGCCCGTATAAACAGCATGACCAAAGCTGAGCATACCGCCTTGTCCCAACAAAATGTTGTAAGACAAGCAAGCAATGATGGCAATGCCCATCTGCGCCAACATGGTGCCGGACAAATTGCTGGTGAAAATGAGCGGTGCAAAAATCAGGACGATGGCAAACAAGCTCCAAATAACCCATCGGCCAACGTTGTAAGGCTTAAATTGATAAGTTTTCATGATCTCATCCTTCCCTGGTTCCCAAAAGCCCTTTAGGACGGAAAATCAGAATCAAGACCAAGAACAAGTAAGGCAGGATGGGCGCCACTTGCGAGACTGTCAATTTCAAAACTGAGTTGTTGGCAAGGGCGTCTGAGAGTTGGAAGCCAAGGTCTTTGGCGACACTCACAAAAGAGTAATCGAAAGCAATGGCAAAAGTTTGAATGACACCAATTAGCACGGAGGCCAAGAAAGCGCCAGACAGCGAACCCATGCCGCCTACAACCACCACCACAAAAATGACGGAGCCTACAGTGGCCGCCATGGCAGGCTCGGTCACAAAGGTGCTGCCGCCAATGACCCCCGCCAAACCAGCCAAGCCTGTGCCTGCACCGAAGACCATCATGAAAACGCGTGGCACGTTGTGCCCCAATGACTCAACCGTTTCAGGATGTGTCAGAGCCGCTTGAATGACCAAGCCAATGCGTGTTTTGGTGAGCAAGAGCCACAATGACAACAACATCAACAAGGCAACGAGCATCATGAATGCGCGGGTTGCTGGAAAAGGAGAACAAACAATTCGAATGGCATCGTCAACGGATTTGCACATTTCTGTAGGTGCTGCGCCCCAAACCATATTCAGACCTAGTGTGGTGTGATTGATGAGGGTAAAGGCAGAGCCTTTGAGCAATTCTGGCGGCACAAACTCTACCGCGGTCCGGCCCCAAATGAGTTGGACCAATTCATAAACAATATAAGACAGACCAAAGGTAACCAAGAGTTCGGGAACATGCCCAAACTTGTGGACCTTGCGCAAGGTCAGACGTTCAAAAATGACGCCACAGCCGCCCACCAAAAATGGGGCAATGACGAGTGCTGGCCAAAAACCAATGATGTTGGTCAAGGTATAGCCAAAATAGGCACCTATCATGTAGAAGGACGCATGCGCAAAATTCAAAACGCCCATCATGCTGAAAATCAGCGTGAGCCCTGAACTAAGCATAAAAAGCAACAACCCGTAGCTCAAACCATTGAGCATGGAGATGATGAAGAACTCCATAAAAAACTACCTTCTGCCAGCCATGGCAAGTCAAAAAAACAAGAAGGGCCCGACCCCCTGAGGAGCGGGCCCTACTAAAGACTCACTCAAATTAGCCTGGACGCTTCATTTGGCAGCTGGTGGGCGTGCTTGAAACGTAGGATGGGAACTCTTTGACAGGCACCAAAGTCATGCCAGTGTTCTCAACACTGTAGTTGTACTTTTTGTCAACTTTGCTCCAAACGGTAAGGTACAAAGGCTGTTGCAACTGGTGATCAGCTTTGCGCATTTGCACTTCACCATTGAACACGCTGGTTGTGGTCAGACCTTCCATGGCTGCGGCAACTTTGACTGGGTTAGTTGACTTGGCCTTGGCCATGGCATCGCCTAAAACAGCAAAGATGCTGTGGACGGAGCCAGTGTAAAAGTCATCATTGAATTTGGCTTTGAATTCTTCTTGCCATTTGTCCATCTGACCACCCATTTTGTAGTGACCATAGGCAATTTGGAAGACACGGCCTTCGCCGCTTTTACCCAAAGCGGTTGGCGTACCGGTGACACCTGTGTAGTAAGTGTAGAAATTGCCGTTGTAGCCACCTTCGTTGGCAGCTTTAACCAACAAGGCCAAGTCAGAGCCCCAGTTGCCAGTGACTACGGAGTCTGCACCAGATGCCTTGATTTTGGCGATGTAGGGAGCGAAATCGCGAACTTGAGCTAAGGGGTGCAAGTCTTCACCCACGATTTGAACATCGGGACGCTTGCGAGCAATACCTTCTTTAAAGAACTTGGCAACTTGGTGGCCGTGTGAGTAGTTCTGATTCAGTAAGAAAACCTTTTTGGTTTCGGGGCGGTCTTTCATGAAGGTCGTGAGGGCTTCCATTTTCATGGAGGTGTCTGCGTCAAAACGGAAGTGCCAGTAGTTGCACTTGCTGTTGGTGAAATCTGGATCAACGGCTGAGTGATTCAAGAAAATAATTTCTTTGCCAGGGTTGCGTTCGTTGTATTTGCTCACAGCTTCAATCAAGGCACCAGCAACGCCAGAACCATTGCCCTGCGTGATGTAACGAATACCTTGGTCAGTGGCCGCTTTCAAGACGTTCAAACTTTCTGCAGGGCTCAACTTGTTGTCAAAGCCCACGACTTCAAATTTGACGCCAGCCTTGTTCAAGGCACTGTACTTCTCTGCAAAAAACTGAAAGCTTTTGAGTTGGTTATTGCCCACAGGTGCCATGAGGCCTGACAAGGGGTCTATCCATGCAATTTTGACTGTTTCGCCTTTTTGAGCAAAAGCACCAAATGCACACATTGCCAAAGAGGCAGCGACAATCGAACGAACTGCAAATTTCATATTTAGCTCCAACAGTGATGAAAAAATTAACAGTGTCAGCGTAACTGTTTTGTAAGTTTTTTCGGTCGGGGTTTGCCCTAGGCGCTATCGCACAAGCGACTTAGAACTTTTCAAAAAAAACTCACAAAAGGCAGACTCAGTTGATTTCGCTCAAAGGTTTGGCAATTTGTAGTCTGCCAATAGGGTACGCAGCTTGGTTTTCAGCATTTTCCCTGTGGCGCCTAAGGGTATTGCATCCACAAAAATAACATCATCGGGAATCTGCCATTTGGCCGTTTTGCCTTCGTAAAACTTCAACAAATCTGTCACGGATATTTCGGCACCCGGTTTTTTCACGACGCACACCACCGGCCGCTCATCCCATTTCGGATGGGGCATGCCAATGCATGCGGCCATCACAATATCTGGGTGCGCCATGGCAATGTTCTCAATGTCAATCGAGCTGATCCATTCCCCGCCAGACTTGATCACATCTTTGCTGCGATCCGTAATTTGCATGAACCCGTCTTCGTCAATGGTGGCAACATCACCTGTGGGAAACCAACCGTCTAGCAGCGGAGATGGCCCTTCTTGTTTGTAATACTCACGAATGATCCAAGGGCCCTTGACCAACAAATCGCCATAGGTTTTGCCATCGTGCGGCAAGGACTCGCCTGCTTCGTTCGCAATTTTCATGTCGACACCGAAGATGGCGCGGCCCTGCTTCAGTCGCAACTTCATTTGCGCTTCTTCAGGTAAATCAAGGTGCTTGTTCTTCAAGGTGCAAAGCGTTCCGAGGGGGCTCATTTCGGTCATGCCCCATGCATGCAAAACATCAACACCATAAGACTCACGGAAAGCATCAATCATGGCGGGAGGACAAGCCGAACCCCCGATGACCGTTCGCTTTAAAGAGGAGAAATTCAAAGCATGGGGTTTCATATGGCTCAACAGCATTTGCCAAACGGTGGGTACACCGGCTGCAAAGGTCACCTTCTCTGCCTCAATCAATTCATAGATTGATTTGCCATCCAATGCAGGACCTGGAAACACCAATTTCGCGCCCGTCATGGCTGCGCTGTAGGGGATGCCCCAAGCATTCACATGGAACATGGGCACGACCGGCAAAATCGAATCACGCGCAGAGATGCACATCACATCGGGCAAAGCCGCGGCATAGGCATGCAACAGGGTTGAGCGGTGGCTGTAAAGCGCAGCTTTGGGGTTGCCTGTTGTGCCGCTTGTGTAACACATGCTAGAAGCCGTGTTCTCATCCAGTTCTGGCCATGTGTAATGCGTTGATTGCCCCTCAAGCAAGGTCTCATAACTTGTTAAGTTGGGAATGCCAGAGTCGGCGGGCAGTTTGTCTGCGTCGCACATTGCGACCCAATGTTTGATCGTGGTGCATTTGGCATGAACCGCTTGCACCAGAGGCAGAAATGTCATGTCAAAACATAGAATTTCGTCTTCTGCATGGTTGGCAATCCAAACCACTTGATCTGGGTGCAACCTAGGATTCAAAGTGTGCAGCACGCGCCCGGAACCGCTGACGCCAAAATAAAGTTCAAGGTGCCTGTAGCCGTTCCATGCCAGGGTGGCAACGCGCGCGCCTTGGGCCAATTTCAGGCTGTCTAAAGCATTGGCCATCTGTCTGGAACGATTTGCAACATCGGCCCAGGTGTAACGGTGAACGTCACCTTCCACTCGCCTAGACACAACTTCGCCGTCGCCATGGTGCCGATTGGCAAATTCGATCAAGGAAGAAATCAGCAGAGATTGCTGTTGCATAAGTCCAAACATAAAAACCTCAAAAAATTGCAATAGACCGCTTTTTAGCACGTCTGCCAATCGGCCCCTCAAAACCAGTGCGGCAACAGGTGCATCCAAAGGCGAAGACAATATCGACATGACTTGGATCAATCGACTGAATTCCCTAGGGCCTAGCTTCACCACGGAAGTCATGCCAACCCCTGTTCCCGAGCCTAGCTGGGTTGCCCAAAATTTCAAATTAGGGCAAGACTTGGGGCTGCCTGATGAGTGGCTGAATGGCGCTGAAGGGCTAGCCGTTTTCAGTGGAAATGGCTTGTGGGAGGGTATGCAAACCCGAGCCAGTGTTTACAGTGGTCACCAGTTTGGACAATGGGCAGGTCAATTGGGTGATGGCCGAGCATTGAGCTTAGGTGAATATGCCAGTCCCAAAGGTACTGTAGAAATACAACTTAAAGGCGCAGGCAAGACACCCTATTCCAGAATGGGTGATGGGCGCGCCGTTTTGCGCTCTAGCATTCGAGAGTACCTGTGCAGCGAGGCCATGGCAGGGTTGGGAATTCCCACTACGCGAGCACTTTGTTTAACGGGCTCGCCTCTTCCCGTTCTGCGTGAGGAACTAGAAACAGCCGCCATCGTGACCCGAACCGCCTCAAGCTTCATTCGATTTGGACATTTCGAACATTTTGCAAACAGTGCCTCACCCAATGGCATTGGGCATTTGAAACAATTGGCAGATTACGTCATCGCGCATCACTTTGAAGCACAAGACTTCTCATCTGACAACCCCTATGCAACGCTCTTGGAAAAAGTGAGTGTCAGCACGGCTAAGTTGATAGCGCAATGGCAAGCAGTTGGTTTTTGTCATGGCGTCATGAACACCGACAACATGAGCATCCTGGGACTGACACTCGACTACGGCCCTTTCCAGTTTTTAGATGGCTTTAACCCTCGGCACATTTGCAACCATTCAGACTCGATGGGACGCTATGCCTATGATCGTCAACCGCAAGTGGCTTACTGGAATTTATTTTGTTTGGCCCAAGCTTTAATGCCACTCATCGAGGAACAAGATTTGGCCATGAAGGCTTTGGAACCCTACAAATCCGCCTTTGCCGAAAGTTGGGAAATTGGCTTTTTGAACAAATTGGGCATGGAAAAACAACAAGATCCTTCTCTTGCCAGTGACGACAAAACACTGCTCAACGATTTGCTTCAATTGCTTGCCAACGAGCAAGTTGATTTCACTATTTTTTGGCGCAGACTCAGCCACGCCGCACCCACCACAGATGCCGCAAGTTCAGAATGGCAATCTGTGGCCGATGTGTTCATTGATCAATCAGCTTGGAGCCAATGGCGCAATCGGTATTTGTCTCGGTTGCAAAAAAGCCCCGCCAATAGGGCCGTTCGGAAGATGCTTCAAGTCAACCCTAAATTTGTGCTTCGCAATCATTTGGCAGAAGCCGCAATTCAAAAGTCAAAAAAGGGCGACCATTCAGAGGTCGATACGCTTTTCAAATTGCTACAGTCTCCCTTCGAGGAACATTCGCAGTTTGAGCGCTACGCCAATTTACCGCCCGATTGGGCTGCCAACATCGAGATCAGTTGCTCGTCCTAGGACAAAATTGCTCTAGCAACGTCAATCACCCCATTTCAACAAGTAGACTTTCACCATGTCGCAAACTAAATTACCGAAAACAGATGCCGAATGGCGGGCTTGGCTGATTGCAAAGAATGCCGAGCCTCTGGCCTTTGAAGTCACTCGCCGAGCAGCCACCGAGCGACCTTATACGGGCAAATACGAAACACATTGGGAGCCTGGCCAGTACAACTGTATTTGTTGTGATGCCAAGCTTTTTGATTCGTCGACCAAATTTGATGCAGGCTGCGGTTGGCCTTCTTTCTACCAAGCAGCAGAGCCCCACGCAGTTGCACAAAATGTTGACCGAAGCCACGGCATGGTTCGAGTTGAAAGTGTCTGTGCCCAATGCGGCGCTCATTTAGGCCATGTTTTTGAAGATGGCCCTGAGCCCACTGGTTTGCGTTATTGCATGAATTCAGCTTCTTTGAATTTTCAGAAATGCTAATATGAAAATAGCGCTTGACCTTTTTCCGATCCTGCTTTTCTTCGCAGCCTACAAATTTGGAACCATTTACGAAGCAACCGCTGTGTTGATGGTCGCTACCTTGGTGCAAAGCCTGTTGATGTACCGCCTTGAAGGCAAATTGGCAACCATGCAAAAGGTAACGCTGGCCCTCATTGTGGTTTTTGGCAGCTTAACCCTCCTCTTACAAGACGAACGCTTCATCAAATACAAGCCCACGCTGCTTTACAGTTGCATGGCCTTGGGTTTGTTTTTTTCTCAGTACGTCCTCAAGAAGAATTTCTTAAAAACAATGCTTGGCAGTCAGGTCAATTTACCTGACGCCAATTGGCAAACTTTGAGTGTGTCTTGGATTGCGTACTGTATTTTCATGGCGACGACCAACGCCTATGTGGCTTATGAATTCAGTACGGATGATTGGGTGAATTTCAAAATTTGGGGCTATATATTCCCTTTGACCTTCATAGTTGGAACCGGCATTTACATCGCTAAAAACGTGGCCCCCTCAGAATCTACCGCTGATGACGAAACCACCAAGTAAAGCTCAAGTATGAATCTGAAAACAAATCTCCCCACAAATACATCATGGCAACCCCTCATGGTGGCCGCCTTGACAAACAGCTTTGAACCCAGCTTTTTAGAGGTCATTGATGAAAGTGCCCAACACGCAGGCCATGCCGGCGCCAGTGAGTCAGGCCTTAACAGCCATTTCAGGGTTTTGATTGCTTCTGCTCATTTTGAAAAGCTCAACCGCGTGCAGCGGCATCGCCTTGTGTATGATTCGCTCCAAGAATTCTTGGACAATGGGCTTCATGCCCTGGCCATAGAATTTCGATCCAACTAAATTTAATTGCAATCTGAGGAATCTGATGAAACTTTCGAAATTGGCCTTGAGCTTGGTCGCTGTATTGAGCTTCTCTGCAATGGCGCAGAATTTGGCAGTGGTCAACGGCAAGCCTGTACCCAGTTCTCGCGTAGAGGCGCTGAAGCAGCAAGTTGAGCGCTCTGGCAGACCCGTCACCCCAGAAATCTTGGCACAAATCAAAGAAGAACTCATTGCACGTGAAATCTTTATGCAAGAAGCCCGCAAACGTGGCTTAGACGCCAGCGAAGACTACAAAGCGCAGTTGGAATTGGCCCGCCAGAGCCTTTTGATTCGTGAGTTGTTTGCCAACTTCCAGAAAAAAAATCCGGTGACCGACGCCGAAATCAAAGGCGAGTATGACAAATTTGTGGCAGCCAATGGTGGCAAAGAATACCGTGCACGTCACATCTTGGTTGAAAAAGAAGACGAAGCCACGGCCCTGATTGCTGACCTGAAAAAGGGTGGCAAATTTGAAGACTTGGCGAAGAAAGCTTCTAAAGATCCAGGCTCTGGCGCCAATGGTGGCGATTTGGATTGGGCCAGTGCAGCCAGTTACGTCCCTGAGTTTTCCAATGCCATGATCAAGCTTGAAAAAGGCCAACTCACTGAGACCCCGGTCAAAAGCCAATTCGGCTTTCACATCATTCGTCTCGATGACGTGCGCGAAGCGCAGTTGCCGCCATTGGATGAGGTCAAACCTCAAATTACCCAACAACTGACCCAATCTAAATTGAGCAAATTCCAAGAAGATTTGCGCGCAAAAGCCAAAGTCAAATAAAGATCTTCAACTTCGAACTGCCCTTCTCTTCAAGGGCTTTTAAAGCACTTGAGACTTCACAGTTCAAGTGCTTTTTTATCGCAACCAACGCCTTGCGTTTTGCCACATTCTGAGCCACGGGCTGTACGCTGAAACATCCTGGGGCGTATAGCTCATCTGAACATTTCGAAACACCCGCTCTGGGTGCGGCATCATGGCAGTAAAGCGCCCATCAGGGGTGGTGACTGCGGTCAGTCCGGCAGGACTGCCGTTGGGATTGGCAGGATAGTTTTGTGTCACAACACCAGTGTTGTCCACAAAGCGCAGGGCTGCAATGGCTTGTTGTGCGTCGCCGCGAAACTTGAAGTTGGCAAAACCTTCACCATGCGCTACAGCAATGGGCATGCGGCTTCCAGCCATGTCATGGAAGAAAAGACTGGGCGATGGCAACACTTCAACCATTGACAGTCTGGCTTCAAAACGCTCACTTTGATTGGTCGTAAATCGAGGCCAATGTTGTGCACCTGGAATGATATTGGCTAATTCAGCAAACATTTGGCAGCCATTGCACACACCCAATCCAAAAGTGTCTGTGCGCGAAAAGTAAGCTTGGAATTCATCGGACAACAAGGAATTGAAAGTGATGCTGCGGGCCCAACCAATGCCAGCACCTAAGGTATCGCCATAACTGAAACCACCGCAAGCCACAAGGCCTTGAAAATCTTTCAAACTCACACGGCCTGTTTGCAAGTCAGTCATGTGAACGTCATACGCTTCGAATCCTGCTTGCGTAAAAGCATAGGCCATCTCAACATGAGAATTAACACCTTGCTCTCGCAAAATTGCAACGCGGGGTTTGGCCAAATTAAGCCAAGGTGCTGCCACATTGTCTTCCGGCTTAAAACTGAGCGAAACATGCAAGCCTGGATTGTTCAATTTGCCAACCCCTGCATGCTCCATATCAGCACAAACAGCGTTATCGCGTTGCTGGCAAATTTTCCAACTGACGCTGTCCCACACTTGGTGCAAGTCTTCAATCTTGGCAGTGAAAACTTCTTTGGCATCACGCCAAATACTCAAAGCACCTACACCTTTGTCAATGGCTGAGTGGGCAGGCCGCGTTTTGCCAACAACATGACTGTGCTTCGAGAGACTGTGCTCCCGCAAGACCTGCATCACCTCTGTACGGTCTTGGGTTGCAATTTGAATGACCACACCCAACTCTTCATTGAACAAGGCTTTGAGGGTCAATTCTTCTCTTCGCGCATTGACTTGTTGCGCCCAATTTTTGGCATCGCCATACTCAGCGCGGCTATCAGAAATACCATCGCCTTCTGTGACCAAGATGTCCAGATTGAGGGCGACGCCTACTTGACCTGCAAAACACATTTCTGCCACGGTGCTTAGCAAGCCACCATCACTGCGATCGTGATAGGCCAAAATTTTGCCTTGAGAGCGGAGCAAGTTAATGACCTTGACCAAATTCACCAAGTTTTCAGGTGCGTCCAGATCGGGAACTTGGTCGCCTGATTGATTCAGAACTTGGCCCAAAATACTGCCGCCCATGCGGCTTTGTCCTTGGCCTAGGTCAATCAAAATCAAGGAGGTGTCCGTGATGCTGGCGTTCAACTGCGGCGTCAAGGTACCGCGCACATCTTGCAAGCTGGCAAAGGCACTCACGATCAAACTCACAGGCGAAGTGACCTTGTGCGCTACACCCGCGTGTGACCATTGTGTTTTCATCGACAAACTGTCTTTGCCCACTGGAATTGAAATACCCAAGGCAGGACACAATTCAAGGCCTACGGCTTTCACGGTTTCGTAAAGTGCCGCATCTTCGCCAGGCTCGCCACACGCAGCCATCCAGTTGGCACTGAGTTTGACGCGATCAAGTTCAATGGGGGCCGCCAACAAATTGGTAATGGCCTCGGCTACGGCCATGCGGCCTGATGCCGCTGCATCGACGCTGGCCAAAGGGGTGCGCTCGCCCATGCTCATGGCCTCCCCTTTGAAGCCTTGATAGTCTGCCAATGTCACCGCACAATCGGCCACTGGCACTTGCCATGGCCCCGCCATTTGATCGCGGTGAGTTAAACCGCCCACAGTGCGATCGCCAATGGTGATGAGAAATCTTTTGGATGCAACTGTCGGATGACTGAGCACATTCAAGATGGACTCTTGCAAACTCACGCCAGTGAGATTCATAGGCGTGGTGTTGCGCTGCACTGAAGTCACATCGCGGTGCATTTTGGGAGGCTTGCCCAACAACACATTCATTGGCATATTGACAGGATGTTTCAAGCCCTCGACAGCAGCGAGGTCATCTGTCAAAACCAATTGGCGCTCTTCAGTGGCAACACCTACTACCGCAAATGGGCAACGCTCTCTTTGGCAAAACGACTTGAACAACTCAAGCGATGCAGGCGCAATGGCCAATACATAGCGTTCTTGACTTTCATTTGACCAGATCTCTTTGGGTGAGAGGCCAGATGCCTCCAAGGGCACAGCACGCAAATCAAAACGAGCGCCTCGTCCTGCATCGTTTGTCAATTCTGGAAACGCATTGGACAAACCACCTGCGCCCACATCGTGAATGGCCAAAATAGGATTGTCATGGCCCATGACCCAACAATGGTTAATGACTTCCTGCGCCCGTCTTTCAATTTCAGGATTGCCGCGTTGCACCGAGTCAAAGTCTAAGTTGGCAGCATTGGCGCCAGAGGCCATTGAACTGGCTGCACTGCCGCCCATGCCGATGAGCATGCCAGGCCCCCCCAATTGAATTAAAAGTGTGCCAGCAGGAAATAGAATTTTTTGAGTTTGAACATCGTCGATGACCCCCAAGCCACCCGCAATCATGATGGGCTTGTGGTAACCACGAAGCACGCCGTCGACCACTTGCTCGTATTCGCGAAAATAGCCCAACAAATTGGGTCGACCAAATTCGTTGTTGAACGCTGCACCGCCCAAAGGACCTTCAGTCATGATTTGCAAGGCGCTTGCAAGGTGTGCTGGTTTCCCATGGGGGCTGTCCCACAATTTTGAGACTGTGAAGCCCGTTAATCCCGCCTTGGGTTTGGAGCCACGTCCCGTTGCGCCTTCATCCCGAATTTCGCCGCCAGCGCCGGTAGATGCGCCCGGGAAGGGTGAAATAGCGGTTGGATGGTTGTGAGTTTCGACCTTCATTAACACATGGTGAAGCGCTTTTTCTTTTTGGTAGACGCCGCCCTGTTTCGCCACAAAACGCTCAACTTCATGACCTGCCATGACAGACGCGTTGTCGGAATAAGCTACAACCGTGTGCTGTGGATTTTGTTGATGGGTATGTCGAATCATGCCAAACAAACTGTGCGCTTGGTCTAGTCCATCAAGGGTGAATTGCGCATTGAAAATTTTGTGTCTGCAATGCTCGCTGTTGGCTTGCGCAAACATCATCAGTTCAACGTCACTGGGGTTTCGGCCTAATTGTTGGAATGAATTGAGCAGATAATCAATTTCGTCTTCTGCCAATGCCAAGCCAAACTCTTGGTTGGCTTTGACCAAGGCTTCACGGCCACCCACCAGCACATCAACGTGTAAAAGTGATGGCGCCTGCAGCTCCGTAAAAAGGGCCAATGCATCTTCTCGTTTTGCAAGGATGGATTCGGTCATTCTGTCGTGCAGCAAGTCTGACAACTTCAAGAGCGTTTCAGCCGAAGTGGCTTTGGCCGCTGAAGCACTTTTAAAATGCAATGAATACACAAGCAAGCGTTCAATTCGGCGAACCATCAAGCCACAGTTGTGGGCGATGTCGGTGGCTTTCGAAGCCCAAGGCGAGACAGTGCCAAGCCTTGGCGATACAAAAATTTGATGGGATGTAGCGGAGGTCGATGACGCTGCGTTAAAGGGCTGACCATACGTGAGGAGCTCAGACAAAATCGACTTTTGATGAGCGTCAAAGGGTGATGCACTGACGACCAAGTGCAAATACTGGCCTGTCAGCGTCCTGATTTCAGGGCAATGAGCCTGCAACCGAGGTAACAATTGCTGGGTGCGGAAATCGCTGAGGGCGTTACCGCCTTCTAAGATGAGAGTTTGCAGGGTCACAGGGTGGCCTTGAGGGCAAGAGGGAACAGTGTCTCAAATACCGCTGACTGGGGCATTGAACGAAGCATTATTTTAACCGCTGACGGTACTCATTTCTGCAAAATTGGACGGAGGATGGGATAATCTGGACCATGACAATCACCCTTAAAGACACTGATAACGCCACCGGCATGCGCGTTGCCGGACGCCTAGCATCTGAAGTACTCGATTATTTAACGCCCTTTGTAAAACCAGGCGTCACCACCAACGAATTGGACAAGCTGGCCCATGATTACATGGTTCAAGTTCAAGGCACCATTCCAGCCCCCCTCAATTACCAACCGCCTGGCTACTCGCCCTACCCTAAGTCCATTTGCACCTCCATCAACCATCAAGTTTGCCACGGCATTCCCAATGACAAGGTGCTTAAAAAAGGCGATATCGTCAACATCGACATCACCGTCATCAAAGACGGTTGGCACGGTGATACAAGCCGCATGTTCATTGTGGGCGATGCCTCCATTGCAGCAAAACGTCTTTGTGCCGTCACCTACGAGGCCATGTGGCATGGCATTGAACAGGTCAAGCCGGGTGCTCACTTAGGGGATATTGGATGGGCCATTCAAAAGTTCGCCGAGAACTTAGGCTTCTCCATTGTTCGAGAATTTTGTGGTCATGGCATTGGCCGTGTCTTTCACCAAGAACCGCAAGTTTTGCATTATGGAAAACCTGGCACCTTGGATGAACTCAAAGTCGGCATGACTTTCACCATCGAGCCCATGATCAATGCCGGCAAGCGGGACATCAAAGAAATGGGCGATGGTTGGACCATCGTCACAAAAGACAGAAGCTTGTCTGCTCAATGGGAACATACCGTTTTGGTCACCGAGACTGGCTATGAAGTGCTGACACTTTCAGCCGGAAGTCCACCTGTGCCGGATTTTGTCAAAGCTTAACCATGACCGACTTGTCTGCATTAAGGGATAAGTACAGGCAAGAAAAGCAGACCTTGTGGTCTCACATTGCCAAAAGCACTGCCAATGGTCGGGGACTTAAGCCCACATTGGGGCGTCTGGCCAAACTCGCAGACAAACTCCTTGTTCAACTTTGGCGCAATGCTGGTTTTGAACAAGGCGAGGCTTTGATTGCTGTCGGGGGCTATGGTCGAGGCGAGTTGTTTCCATCTTCAGACGTCGACGTTTTGGTTTTGCTACCCGACAATGTCATTGCAGAAGAATCCCCAGATCTGAAAGCCAAGCTAGAAGCCTTCATTGGCAGTTGTTGGGACAGCGGCCTAGAAATCGGCTCCAGTGTTCGCAATCTGAAAGATTGCATCGAAGAATCAGAAAAAGACATCACGGTTAAAACATCGCTTCTTGAAAGTCGACTGCTTGCTGGCAGCCTTAGCTTGTTCCAGCAGTTTCAGCAAAGCTACCAAGAGGCCATGGACCCGCACGCATTCTTTGTGGCCAAAACGCTCGAGCTCAACCAACGGCATAACAAGTTTGAAAATACCCCCTACTCTCTAGAACCCAATTGCAAAGAGTCGCCCGGCGGGCTCAGAGATCTTCAAATTATTTTATGGATTTCTAGAGCTGCAGGCTTGGGGCACACATGGGACGATTTGGCTGCCAAGGGCTTGGCCACGGCCTTAGAAGTGAAGCAAATTAAACGCAATGAAGCTGTGCTCAGCCTCATTCGTGCAAGGCTTCATTTACTGGCCAAACGTCGCGAGGATCGCTTGGTGTTTGATTTGCAACACGCCTTGGCAGATGCGTTTGGCTACAAAGCACAAAGCACACCCGATGGCAAACACAAGCAAAGAGCCAGTGAAGTCTTAATGCGCCAGTATTACTGGGCGGCCAAAGCTGTCACTCAATTGAACCAAATACTGCTTTTGAACATTGAGGCGCATTTGCAAGCTCAGCGCGGCGATCTTCGAATTGAAGTGCGCAAACTCAACGAACATTTTTTAGAGATCAATGGCCTGTTAGAAGTCGCGCAAGACGACCTCTATCAAAAACACCCCCATGCCATCTTAGAAACATTTTTGCTTTTCCAGCAGACTCGGGGCGTGAAAGGGCTGTCGGCTAAAACACTGCGCGCGCTTTACAACGTGCGTGGCGTGATGGATGCCAATTTCAGACGCGACCCGGTCAATCGCGCCACCTTCTTAAAAATACTTCAGGAAGGCGAAGGCATTACACATGCCCTGCGTTTGATGAACCAGACCTCAGTTCTGGGGCGCTACTTGTGGGTGTTCAGAAACATTGTGGGTCAAATGCAGCACGATCTGTTTCACGTTTACACAGTCGACCAACACATTCTCATGGTCCTTAGAAACGTGCGCCGTTTCTTCATTGCCGACCACGCACACGAATACCCTTTTTGCTCTCAACTGGCTGCCGGTTGGGACAAGCCTTTTATCCTTTATACGGCCGCTTTGTTTCATGACATTGCCAAGGGCCGTGGTGGAGATCATTCCAAACTTGGCGTGCTCGAAGTCAAAAGCTTTTGCCGTCAGCACAGCATAGCCTCAGAGGACTCTAAGCTCATCGCATTTTTGGTAGGCGAGCACCTCACCATGAGCCATGTGGCCCAAAAAGAAGATCTCAGCGACCCTGACGTCATTGCTGCATTTGCCAAGCGTGTTGGCAACGAACGTCGACTGACAGCTTTGTACCTTTTAACGGTCGCAGATATTCGTGGCACAAGTCCCAAGGTATGGAATGCCTGGAAGGGAAAACTGCTAGAAGACCTTTACAAGTACACCTTGCGCATGCTGGGCGGCAGAGCCCCTGATGCCAACGCCGAAGTTGAATCTCGCAAACGCGAAGCGCTGGTGGAGTTGGCCAGACACTCAGAACCGCACGATGGCCAAAAAGCCTTATGGGACACCTTGGATGTGGGCTATTTCATGCGGCACGACGCCAGTGAAATTGCGTGGCACGCTAGACAACTTTCAAGGTATGTCGCCAGAACTGAAGCGACTTCTGTTTCAGCCTTGAACGGAAAATGCGTTGTCCGAGCCAGAATTTCACCCTTGGGCGAAGGTCTGCAAGTGTTGGTCTACACAGAAGATCAAACAGATTTATTCGCCCGCATTTGCGGATACTTCGATCAAGCCGGCTTCAGTATTTTGGATGCCAAAATTCACACGGCTAAAAATGGTTACGCGCTAGATACTTTCCAAGTGGTGACCTCACTCCTACCTGAGCACTACCGAGAACTCATGACCATGGTTGAATCTGGCCTGAGCCACACCATCAATCAAAAAGGTGCCCTTCCCCCCCCAACCAAAGGACGAGTGTCAAGGCGCGTTAAAAACTTTCCCATTGCGCCTCGCATTACTTTGCACCCAGATGAAAAAGCTCAAAGTTGGCTGTTGGCCATTTCAGCCAGCGACAAAATTGGCCTGCTCTACAGTGTGGCCACCGTCCTCGCCAAACACAGCATCAGCCTGAAGTTGGCCAAAATCAGCACGCTGGGTGAGCGCGTAGAAGATACCTTCCTGATTGAAGGCTCTGCGCTTCAACACAACCGTGAACAGATTGAAATAGAAACCGAATTGCTTCAGGTTTTACAGGCTTAGCAGCAAACTCACCGCTGAAGCCAAGCCATGGTTGGCTCAACTCTTCTTGCGAGGCGGTAAACCGGTGTGCTGCGTGAGCATCGTGCCTTTTTTGGGCGAGGCCGATTCACTGGGCGTGCTGTTTTTGCGACGCGCGCTTTGGTAATCATCTGACAAAGGTTGCCAAGTAGGAATCAAGTGGTGCTTGCCATTGCCAATGAGGTCTGCTCTGCCCATGGCTTTGAGTGCATCTCGCAAAAGGGGCCAATGCTTGGCATCGTGATAACGCAAAAAGGCTTTGTGCAACCTGCGGCGCTTTTCACCTTTGACCACATCAACCTTTTCACTGTCACGCGTAATTTTGCGCAAAGGATTTTTGGTGGTGTGGTACATGGCTGTGGCTGTGGCCATGGGGCTCGGATAGAAGGTTTGAACCTGATCGGCGCGAAAACCATTTTTCTTCAGCCAGATGGCCAAGTTCATCATGTCTTCATCGCTGGTACCGGGATGTGCTGCAATGAAGTAAGGGACCAAGAACTGTTTCTTGCCAGCCTCTGCACTGAACTTGTCAAACATGCTCTTGAACTTGTCGTAAGACCCAATGCCGGGCTTCATCATTTTGGTGAGCGGGCCTGACTCTGTGTGTTCTGGGGCAATTTTCAAATAGCCACCCACATGGTGAGTGACCAACTCTTTCACATACTCAGGACTTTGAACCGCCAAGTCATAGCGCAAGCCCGATCCAATTAGGATTTTTTTGATGCCCTTCAAAGTCCGCGCTTTGCGGTACATCTGAATAAGCGGACCGTGGTCCGTGGTGAGGTTGCTGCAAATACCGGGAAATACACAACTTGGTTTGCGACAAGCAGCTTCAATTTCGGGAGACTTGCAGCCCAAGCGGTACATATTGGCTGTGGGGCCTCCCAAATCTGAAATGACGCCCGTAAAACCCTTAACCTTGTCTCGAATGTCTTCAATTTCACGCAGCACCGAAGCCTCGCTGCGGCTTTGAATGATGCGTCCTTCATGTTCTGTGATGGAGCAAAACGTACAGCCGCCAAAGCAGCCCCGCATGATGTTCACAGAAAAGCGAATCATCTCCCAGGCCGGTATTTTGGTGGCAGCGTCATGCGAGCCGTTTTCGTCAGCATAAATAGGGTGTGGACTTCGCGCATAGGGCAAGTCAAACACGGCATCCATTTCGGCTGTCGTGAGTGGAATGGGCGGCGGCGTAATCCAAACATCGCGCGCAGTCACACCCTCGCCATGGGCCTGCACCAAACTGCGCGCATTGCCGGGATTAGTTTCTAAGTGCAGCACGCGGTTGGCATGCGCATACAAGACAGCATCAGATTTCACTTGCTCATAACTGGGCAGACGAATGACGCTTTTGTCACGGGGCGGCACTTTGTGCAAGCCTTTGCCTGTCATGGCCGGCATCTGCGGATTGGGCACAAAAGTAAGCGGTTTGACCGTCGCATTTTGCTGATCGGCTACCGTCTGCGCTTCGTCTTCACGGGCGCATGTCGCACCGTTCTCACGCGCTTGATCCGAAATCATGAGGTAGGGATTGACGTGTGCTTCTACGTGCCCAGGCGTGTCCACAGAAGATGAATCAATTTCGAACCAGCCTTCAGGCGTTTGACGACGAACAAAAGCAGTGCCTCGAACATCAACAATGTCTTGGACGGGCTCTCTTGCAGCCAACCTGTGTGCAATTTCAACAACGGCACGTTCTGCATTGCCGTAGAGCAACAAATCGCATTTGCTATCGACCACAATAGAGCGGCGCACCTTGTCAGACCAATAGTCATAGTGTGCAATGCGGCGCAAAGAACCTTCAATGCCGCCCAACACAATGGGAACATCTGGGAAAGCTTCCCGACAGCGTTGGCTGTAAACAATGGCAGCCCGATCGGGACGTTTGCCGCCAACGTCGCCTGCTGTGTAGGCATCGTCGGATCTGATTTTTCGATCGGCCGTGTAACGGTTGATCATGGAGTCCATGTTGCCTGCTGTCACGCCCCAAAATAAATTGGGCTTACCTAAGGCACGAAACGGCTCGGCACTTTGCCAATCGGGCTGGGCAATGATGCCCACCCGGAAACCTTGTGCCTCTAGCATGCGACCAATGACCGCCATGCCAAAACTGGGATGGTCGACATAGGCGTCGCCAGTGACCAAGACAATGTCGCAACTGTCCCAACCCAATTGGGTCATTTCAGCGCGACTCATGGGTAAAAAAGGAGCCGTGCCAAAACGCGCCGCCCAGAACTTGCGATAGCTGTTCAGGGGCTTGGCGTTGCGCGGGAAAAAAGAGACGTCAACCAGTGCGTTCATGGTGCGAAATTTGAGAATGCCGTAGTTTAGAGCCTCTTTGGGGACATGTCTTGCAGAGGGTCTCTCCAAATGACCATTTCCAGTTTCGTGACATCCTATTCTGTCAACATTGACCCGCAAAAGCTTCAGCGATAATTCGAAGATGTCTGCTGAAGTCCAAGAATCTAATCACCCGCAGTCCAAAACAGAACTGTTCACGGTTTTCACCTTTTTGGCACTCCAAGGGTTTGGAGGCGTTTTAGCCGTTGTACAACACGAGTTGGTTGAACGCAGAAAGTGGATGACCAAGGCCCAATTTGTTGAAGAATGGTCTGTTGCGCAAGTGATGCCAGGGCCTAACGTGGTCAACCTTTGTTTGATGATTGGCGGCAAATACTTCGGCATAGCAGGCGCGTTGGCAGCTGTTTGCGGCCTTATTTGTGGCCCCCTCGTTTTGGTTCTTGGCCTGGCCATCTTATTTGGTGGCGTGGCAGACAATGCTATCGCTCAAGGGGCTCTCAAAGGTATGGGGGCCGTTGCAGCGGGCTTGGTCATTGCTTCAGGGCTCAAACTTGCCACAACCCTGCCAAAAAATCCAATGGGACTTTGGACGGCCATCCCCTTTGCTGTTGTTTCATTTGCATGTGTCGGTATTTTCAGATGGCCATTGCCTTGGGTTTTACTTGGCTTAGGCAGCTTGGCCTGTTTGATGACCTACCGCGCATTGAAACAATTGCCATCCAAGCTTGATGCCAAAACAAGTACTGATCAGGAGGCATCCTAAGCATGGGCCTGCCTCTGAGTCCTCAAGACTGGTTTGATTTGTTCTTGCATTTTGCCGTCTTATCCCTGATGGGAATTGGGGGGGCCATCACAACCGCACCTGAAATGCACCGATTTTTGGTCACTGAAAAAAATTGGCTGACAGATTCTTCATTTTCTTCCAGCATTGCGCTGGCTCAGTCAGCACCTGGCCCCAATGTGCTCTTTGTAGCTCTCATGGGATGGCAAGTTGGCATCAATGCAGGCGGAGGCTTGAGCGCTGGTGCCCCTGCATGGTGGCTTGGTCTTTTAGGGATCGTGCTCACCATGTTGGGCATTATGTTGCCCTCCTCTATCCTGACCTACAAGGCCACCAAATGGGCCCACGTCAATCGAAATCTGACGTCGGTTCAAGCCTTCAAATCTGGCATGGCTCCCATTGTGATTGGGCTCTTGGTGTCAACGGGGTGGCTGTTGTCGGCGGCCCATCGCGACTTTGCACAAGACTGGAAAGTTTGGTTGGTCACGGCTGTTGCAACAGGGGTGATGCTGCGCACTTCAATTCACTTGATGTGGCTGATCGCAGCCGGCGGCATTCTGGGTGCAGCGGGCCTGCTGTGAGCTTAATTGCCCAACCGCTGCCGAACCGCTTCAAATAAACAAACACCGCTGGCCACCGACACATTCAAACTCTCAACGGCACCCTGCATGGGAATGCTGACCAACTCATCACATGTTTTGCGCGTGAGCTGCCTCATGCCAGGTCCTTCGGCCCCCAACACCAACGCAGTGGGGCCTATCAGATCTGCTTGGTAAATATGGCGAGGCGCATCGCCACTGGTGCCAATGATCCAAATAGAGCGCTCTTTGAGTTCACCCAAAGTTCGAGCCAAGTTGGTCACCATGAAATACGGCACAGTTTCAGCGGCACCACTGGCCACCTTGGCCACAGTGGCATTGATACCTGCGGCGTGATCTTTGGGTGCAATGACAGCATGTGCACCCGCGCCATCGGCCACACGCAAGCATGCACCTAGATTGTGCGGGTCTGTCACTCCGTCTAAGACCAAGAGCAATGGAGGCCCCTGCACTTGGTCTAACAGATCATCAAGCGAATGAGCTTGAGGCAAGCTTTCAACGCGAGCTGCAACGCCTTGGTGGCCATGACTGCCTGCCAACTTGGCCAAGCGCATGCCGTCAGCCTCTATGAGCCTGACACCCGCTTCTTGTGCGCGTTCAATGAACTGGCGCATGCGGGCATCGCGGCGTGTGGTTTCAAAATAGATCTCAACGATCGATTGAGGGGCTGTTTTTAAACGGACTCCGACTGCATGAAAACCGAAAAGAATTTTGGGAGAAGACATGCCCCAATTATCCTTGGGATATGAGCTGTCCGGCCTGCAGTGTGAGCGTTCTATCGCAGCGAGAAGCTAATTTTTGATCATGCGTGACCAAAATCAGGGTGGTTCCTCTGGCCTGATTCATAGAAAGCATCAAATTCATAATGCTTTCGCCAGTTTGCGC
This sequence comes from uncultured Burkholderiales bacterium, assembly GCA_937891665.1. GTDB lineage: Bacteria > Pseudomonadota > Gammaproteobacteria > Burkholderiales > Burkholderiaceae_C > Limnohabitans_A. Next base: position 53,795 of record CALAGS010000236.1, read on the forward strand.
ATCCAAACTGCCTGTCGGCTCATCGGCCAAAAGGAGTTGGGGTTGGACCACGAAGGCACGTGCAAGCGCAACACGTTGTTGTTCACCACCACTGAGAACTTTGGGGAAATGTTTCAAGCGCTCTGCAAGCCCTACTTGCGACAAGATATCTTTGGCCGATTGGCTGGCGTTTTTGGCGCCCGCCAACTCAAGCGGCAACATGACATTTTCCAATGCTGTTAAGTGACCCATCAATTGAAAATTTTGAAATACAAAACCTAGCATTTGTCCGCGCCATGCGGCACGTTGGTCTTCTGTCATGTCAAAAATGGGCTGCCCTGCCAATGACACCTGACCTTCGGTTGGAGTGTCTAAACCCGCCATGATGGACAACAGGGTGCTTTTGCCAGAACCAGATGCCCCCAAAATGGCAACAGATTCCCCTGCCTTCACGGTGAAATCAATATCACGCAAAATAGCCAATGGGCCGCCGACATCACTGACCACCTTACTGACATGACTGACTGAGATCATTGTTTCTGACATGTACCAAATTTCCTTACAACGTAGATACTTTAACTGGCTTGTGGTGAGCTTGTTCTGCACGGGTTTTTGCTTGCCCCTTTTGGCCAGCGAAAGCGGCAAAGTCAATGCCAAGACAGGCCCAAGCTCAGAAAAAATTGTCTTGATTGTGGGCGATTCATTGAGCGCTGAGTATGGCCTAACACGAGGAACAGGCTGGGTTCAATTGATGAGTGATCAAGCCGTCAAAGAGACCTTTAAAGTGAAAATGGTGAATGCCAGTATCAGCGGTGATACAAGCTCAGGAGGTCTTAGCAGGCTGCCCCAGTTGCTCAAAGTGCACCAGCCGCATGTTTTGATTGTGGAGCTTGGAGGCAACGATGCGCTTCGAGGCTTGAGCATGCAAATGACGCAACAAAATTTGAGCGCCATGGCCAATCAAGGAAAAAAAGCAGGCGCCAAGGTAATGGTCATTGCCATGCAAATTCCGCCAAACTACGGCGCTAATTACGCTCAACAAATAGCACAAGCCTATCAGAGGGTGTCTAAAGATACAGGGGCCGAACTGAACAACCAATTTTTAAAAGGCATTGCTGACGATGCCGATCCCCTGAAATGGTTTCAGTCGGATCGAATTCATCCCAACGAAGGCGCGCAAAGCACCATGATGAAAAACGTATGGCCTCAGCTTAAAAAAATGATGGCCGATAAGAGGTAACTCTGCCTAGATGAAGGTGCTAGGCAATTTAGGGTTGGGGCGGCACATCGGAAGCGGGCAGCTGCTCAATCTCGCCTTCAGGCAAATCTTCTGAGTGTGAATCAGGCGAGTCAGTTCTTTTCTCAGACTTGGCTTTCAGTTTGTCTTCTTTTTTGCGTTTCTTCGCCAATTCTTTTTGACGTTTTTCGTAGCCGTAATTGGGAGTTGCCAAGGTATTTCTTTCTATTGAATGACTCCACTGTATCAGCTTGCCATTCAATCCTACAAGACGCTTAAAAATTCAAGCATTGCTTCACAGCTTTGGCCAAATCGTTGATTAAGTCTTGGGGGTCTTCAAACCCTGTTGAAAAACGCACCAGGTACCCTTGTTGCAAGTGCGAAGGCCAGTTAGAACGCATGCTGGCAATGTTGTAAGGCACCACCAAGCTGATGGGGCCGCCCCAGCTGTAGCCTATTTTGAAGAGACTTAAATTGTCGCAAAATGTATCGACTTGGTCTTGCGTCAAGGAGGGGTGCAGCATGACGCTGAACAAGCCTGCTGCATGCCCAGCACCACCGTCAGAAGCGCACAAGGCTTGCCAATGCTTGTGCCCAGGAGATCCTTCTACAGCGGGATGGAGCACCTGCACACAGGCTTTTTGGCTTTTCCACCATTGCGCCAACCTACGGGCAGAATGATCTTGCGCTGCATAGCGCAAAGAAATGGTGGGCAGCGAGCGAAGAATGCTTTCAATGTCGTTGGGGCCCACACACATGCCCAATCGGCTCATGGTCATTTTGAGTTTCAGTGCCAACTCATCGTTGCAGGTCATGACGCTGCCCATGAGCACATCGCCACCCCCACTGGGATATTTGGTCAACGCATGTGCGGTGAGATCTACGGACAAACTGCCATCGCCCAACAGGTCAAAGGGCTTGAATGCAATTCCCGCGCCCCATGTATTGTCCAAGGCGGTTAAAACGCCATGCGTTTGACAAACCTTGATCAAACCGATGAGGTCTGGAAACTCCATGCTGACTGAGCCGGGGGCTTCCAACCATACAAGACGGGTGTTGGGTTTGATTTTGTCTGCCAGATCTTGGGGGTCCATGGCATCGTAGTAAGCATGAGAAATGCCAAACGATGTCAATTCGCCTTCAGCCAGCACCTTGTTGGGGCCGTAAGAGTTGTCGGGCAACAAAATATGATCGCCTGATTTCAAAACAGCAAAAGATGCCACGGCCAAGGCCGACAAGCCACTGGGCGTTAAAGCACAATATTTGCCGCCTTCTAGCGCGCAAAGCCGCTCTTCAAGCGTGAAGCTTGAAGGCGTGCCGTGCGTTCCATAGGTGTATGCCGATTTGTCTTTCCAATCACGTTGGCGCATTGCCGCCACATTGGGAAAGAAAACCGTAGAGGCTTTGAAGATACCCGGCTGGGGAGCCTGAAAATCAGGCGGTGGCGTGTAGCCGTGGTGAATCAGCTGGGTGGAAATGTGGGATGTGTTCTTTTCAGTCATCCCAACATATTACCTTTAGACTTTCCACTTTTCCATTAATTTTTCGGGACTCATACTGTCATAGCCTTCAAAGGGCTGATGAATCCAGGGATTGGTGGGCAGGTATTCAACAGAGTAATCGGGTTGAAAACCAGAAAGACCCTTGGTCCAAACAACTGCACTGCGCAGTTCTGTGATGGGCTTGTAATTGGTTTTCAACATGTCGACCACGGCATGCAAGGTGTGGCCCGAATCGGCCAAGTCGTCGACCAACAAAACTCGACCCGCAATTTCGCCTTTAGGGGTGGTAATGAACCGAGCGATGTCCAAATGGCCCTGCACGGTGCCCGCATCAGCGCGGTAAGAGCTGGTGGACATGATGGCCAGTGGCTTGTTGAAGATGCGAGACAAAATATCACCAGGGCGCATGCCGCCCCTTGCCAAACACAAAATGGTGTCGAACTCCCACCCAGATTGATGGACCTTGATGGCCAGCTTTTCAATCAGGTTGTGGTATTCGTCGTAGCTTACGTACAGGTGTTTGCCGTCTTCAGTCAGCATGCTTATTCTCCAGAGGTAGGTTCATTTCACTTGAAGGTGAAGCGAAGTGTTGATGTCAATTAAAGGGGGGTTAAAAAAGGGTGGTGCATCAAGATGGTGTGATCACGGTCAGGGCTGGTCGACACCAAATGAATGGGAACGCCCGTGATGTGCTCAATCCGCTGTAAATACAAGCGAGCATTGACTGGCAGTTTGTCGAATTGTGTGACGCCAACTGTGCTGTCTGTCCAGCCTTCAATCGATTCGTAAATGGGCTTGCAGCGTGCAATGTCGTCGGCACCCATGGGCAGAATGTCCACAATGTCGCCATCCAACTCATAACCTGTGCAAAGCTTTAACTCCTTCAAACCGTCTAGGACATCGAGTTTGGTAATGCACAGTCCAGACAAACCATTGACCTGAGCGCTGCGCTTAAGCAAAGCGGCATCGAACCAACCGCAACGTCGACTGCGACCCGTTGTGACGCCCTTTTCAGCGCCCACCGTGCTCATGTGCCAACCTGGTGTGCCTTCTTTTTCCCATTCCAACTCGGTTGGAAATGGGCCGCCGCCAACCCGTGTGCAATAGGCCTTGGTAATGCCTAAAACATAGTGCAATAAACCAGGGCCGACACCTGAGCCTGCTGCCGCATTGCCAGCCACGCAGTTGCTGGATGTGACGTAAGGGTAGGTGCCGTGATCAACATCCAGCAGTGTGCCCTGAGCGCCTTCAAACAGCAAGTTGGCGCCTAAGCGGTGTGCGTCGTTCAGTTCGCGAGACACATCGGCCATCATGGGCTTCAAAAGTTCTGCATGTTCCATGGCCTCTTTAAAAACCACATCAAACTGAACTTCACCGTTTTTGACATAGGGCTTAAGTGCATCTCCAAAGATGAACTTTTCTGAGCCCAAATAAGTTGTCAAAACATGGTTGTGCAAATCTAAGAGTTCTTTGAGTTTGTGTGCAAAACGCTCGGGGTATTTCAAGTCTTGAACGCGCAATGCACGGCGTGCAATTTTGTCTTCGTAGGCTGGGCCGATGCCGCGGCCTGTGGTGCCAATTTTTTCGGTACCACCCTGCTCGCGAGCTGCCTCACGCGCAACGTCCAAGGCGGCATGAAATGGCAAGATCAAGGGGCAAGCTTCACTGATGCGCAAGCGTGAACGAACCTCAACCCCTGCCTTTTCTAAACCTGCAATTTCTTCAAACAATTTGCCTGCAGACAAGACCACGCCATTGCCGATGTAACACTTCACACCAGCGCGCATGATGCCACTTGGAATGAGGTGAAGTGCCGTTTTGACGCCGTTGATGACCAATGTGTGGCCTGCATTGTGGCCACCTTGAAAGCGGACAACACCTTGCGCGCTTTCTGTCAGCCAATCGACCAGTTTGCCTTTGCCCTCGTCACCCCACTGGGTTCCAACAACGACAACGTTACGTCCTTTGATCATGTTCATTTTGTTTTGTTTTCAATGGCTTTTACAATCCACTGCCCCGCAATCTCTAAGAGTTCGCGATCACATTGGAATTCATCTATTTCACTTTCGTGACCAGGCAAGCTGCACACCACAGTTTCACCGTGCATGCGCAACTGCGCAATGGCTGAACGAAGGTCTGCCCCAGTGCCCCATGGCGCCCGAATGGCAGCTTTGAGGCTGAGTTGCGGGACCACCCCCACCCATTGCTTCAGGTCTAAGCTGAAACCCACTGCGGGACGATCACGTCCCATTTCGTGGCCAAAGGCGGCCCCTACTCCGTCATAACGACCACCACGCACCACGGCATCACTGGCGCCTTTTGCATAAATAGCAAAACGCAAACCACTGTAATAAGCATAGCCGCGCGCATCGGCCAAATCAAACTTAAATGTGACATCAGGCAATTGATCGCTCAACCATTTCAACTGCTCAAGGGCCAACTTGATTTGAGGTTTGGGCGGTAATTTTTGGAGTGCTAGCGTTAGAACTGAACTGTCACCATACAGGTCAATGAGATTCATCAGTCCGGCTTGAATGGCTGTAGGAAAATTTTGAGTTAACTCAGCCAAAGCAGAGGCATTTTTACTGGCCAGTGCCGCAAAAACATCGCCTCGCATGGCATCTGTCAGGGGCATGTTTTCAAGCAAACTGCTCACAATTCTGGCATCAGCCAGGTCCACCAAGACCTCACCCATTTGAGAAGCGCGCAAACAATCTAGGGCCAACTGCAAAACCTCGAGGTCGGCTTCTAAACCAGCATGACCGAATATTTCGGCGCCTAACTGCAAGGGTTCGCGGGTAGCGTGCGGGCGGTCGGGTTGGGTATGCAGAACAGGGCCGCAGTAGCAAAGCCTTGCGACACCTTTTCGGTTTAGCAGGTGGGCATCAATTCGAGCGACTTGAGGGGTGGTGTCAGCTCTTAAGCCCATCATTCGCCCCGAGATTTGATCGACCAATTTAAAGGTTTGAAGATCAAGCGCTTTGCCAGTGCCCGTGAGCAAAGACTCAAGGTGCTCAAGCAAAGGGGGTGACACCAACTCGAAGCCATAGCTTCGGGCGGTGTCTAGAAGCATTCTTCGGAGTTCTTCGATGTGTCTGGCTTCTGAGGGCAAGACATCAGCGATGTGATCCGGGAGGACCCAAGCGGACATGGCAATCTGGGAGGCTGTTAAAACAGAGATTTTACAGGTTCGAACAGGCTCTAAATGAAGGCCCCCAAAAGAAAGAGTCCCAACAAAACGATCGAAAGACCAAAAAACCGAATTTGACCATCTTCGAGTTGCAAGAGCTGGCTGAACATTTCGCGCCACTTGGGTGGGGAAATGAGGGGCATAAGCCCCTCAAAAATCAACACCAGCGAGATGGCCACCATGACTGTGGACCAGAAGCTCACTTACTTTCTCACAGTTGGGGCTGCCTGGTTGCCTGAAGAATTGCCTCGCATGGTTCTGAAGAAGTCGGAGCTGCTTGGGTCTAAAACCATGACATCGCTCTTTTTAGAAAAGCTGGCTTTGTAAGCATCAAGGCTTCTGTAAAACTGTGCGAATTGAGGGTCACGGCCAAAGGACTCGTTGTAGATTTTGGCGGCCTGTGAATCTCCTAAGCCTTTGATTTTTTGGGCATCGCGGTAAGCATTGGCAATGGTGACCTCGCGCTGGCGATCGGCATCAGCGCGGATTTTCTCTCCCTCAGCACCGCCCGTAGAGCGAAGTTCGTTGGCAACGCGCTTGCGCTCTGCCTCCATACGGCGATAAACCGATTCGGTAATGGCATCGACATAGTCAACTCTGGTGATGCGAACATCAACAACGTCAACTCCCCACGGCTTTTCGCCGCGCACTTTGTCTAAGACTTCGCGCTTGACGTCATTCATTAAGGAGTCGCGACTTAAAGACAGCAAGTCTTTCACAGTGCGCTTGTTGATTTCTTCTTGAAAAGCGTTTCGAACCACTCGGTTCAGTTGATTGGCACCGGCCTTTTCATCCAAGCCCACATTGCGGATATAGCCCAGGGGATCTGTAATGCGCCAACGAACGTACCAATCAATCACCACCCGTTGCTTTTCAGCAGTCAGCATGGGCTCGGTGTCGGGACTGTCGAGGGTTAACAAGCGCTTGTCAATGTAAGTGACGTTTTGCAAAGGGGGTGGAAGCTTGATGTTCAAACCAGGCTCGGTGATGACTTCTTTGATTTGACCCAAGGCATAAACCACACCAAATTGACGTTGATCGACCACGAACAACATGGAGCTGGCCAAAGCCAGCAACAGCAGCAGGGATGAAACCCAAATTCCAATACGATTCATTTTGCTGCTTCCTTAGCGGTTTTCACGGTCACGAGATCGGAGACTGTCGCGCGATCTGGGATCAGGGGGTGCGCTGCTGGGTGCAGTGCTTGTGGCTGCGCTGTTCGCAGTGGCATCGACAGGGGCATTAGCCGAGGAGGCTGTCCCGGTCATTTGAATCAATTTATCGAGGGGCAGGTACATCAGGTTAGAACCTTGCTTACTGTCGATCACAACCTTGGTGACGTTAGAGTAAATTTGCTGCATGGCATCTAAATACATGCGGTCACGCGTGACTTGAGGGGCATTTTGGTACTCTGGCAAGATGGCCTTGAAGCGCTGCGCATCGCCTTCTGCTTGCGCCACAATTCGCTCGCGATAGGCTTGGGACTCTTCCTTCAAGCGGGATGCAGCACCCACTGCACGAGGCACAACATCATTGGCATAAGCTTGCGCTTCATTTTTGGCACGCTCGCGTTCTTGGCCCGCCTTGAGCACATCATCAAACGCAGCTTGAACTTGTTCGGGCGGGCGAACGCCGCCTTGTTGCAAGTTGATGCCAACCACTTCAATACCCACCTTGTAACGATCCAAAATGTTTTGCATCAAGGTTCGAACTTTAGGCGCAATCTGATCGCGTTCTTCTGACAAAGCAGAATCCATTTTCATTTTGCCCACCACCTCGCGAACGGCTGTTTCAGCAGCTTGTACGACCGCTTCAGTGGGATTTTTGCTTTCAAACAAATAGGCACGTGCATCGTTTAAGCGGTATTGAACGGCGAATTTGATTTCGACAATGTTTTCATCTTCCGTGAGCATGGCTGACTCGCGAAGACCGGTGGCCTTGATGACGTTGTCGCGACCAATGTCAACAGAACGAATTTGCGTCACAAACACCAACTCATTTTTTTGAATGGGGTAAGGAAAGCGCCAATTGAAACCAGCACCGACCGTGGACTTGTATTTGCCAAATTGGGTGATCACAGCTTGTTGCCCCTCTTGGACAATGAAGAAGCCTGTACCCAACCAGATCAGGAGCAAAGCACCCAAAATGGCGCCAATGCCCAAATTGCGAAAGACGGGAGGCAAATCATTGAAAGGAGAGCCGTTGGGCTGACCTTTGTTAGGTGGACCGCCATTTTTACCACCCAAGAACTGCGAGAGCTTGCGATTGAGGTCACGCCACAACTCATCCAAATCGGGAGGGCCAGAAGATTGACCAGGCCGGTTGGACGAGTTGCCTGAATTTGAAGGCTGAGGATTTGGAGGTTGCTGCTGGGATCCATTGGCGCCTGCGGTGTTGCCAGGGGCATTGGTGCCGTCTTGACCTTCAGCAGCAGGTTTGTCGTCGCCTCGGCCCCAGCGTTGATCGTTCAAATTGAACATGCCACGAAGGCGCTGAGGCAAGACTGACCAGCTAAATGCACGGTATTTGGAATTCATTCGCTTTTCTACGTTTTTATATGACTGCTCTCATTGTGCACAATCAGAGAGGCATTTATGAAAAATCATCCTCATTTTCCCCGAAATTATCAAGGTCAAAGCGGGGATCAGATTCGCGTTCGGGGTTTGAAACTGTTCTAAGCACTTCTTCTGCCAGCATTTGTCGCAACATTGGCACGCCCTGACCCGATTGAGCGCTGACAAACAGGCGCTTCAAAGGAGCACCATCGACTTCGTACAGGTCGAACATTTCAAGCGGTTGACGCTCGGGCGGAATCGTGTCTATTTTGTTAAAAATTAGCCATTGCGGCACATCTTCTGCCCCAATTTCCCGAAGCACCCTTTTGACCTCGTTCATTTGCTCCGGATAGTTTGGGTTGGAAGCATCCACCACATGCAGCAACAAGTCAGCATCGGCAGCCTCCTGCAGGGTGGCCTGAAAGGCATCAATCAAACCATGCGGCAAATCTCGGATGAACCCAACCGTGTCAGAGACTGAAGCACTGCGACCAGCCTCCCCCAAATACAGTTGACGTGTGGTGGTGTCCAAGGTGGCAAACAACTGATCGGCGGCATAGGCTCGCGCTTTGACCAAGGCGTTGAACAACGTAGATTTGCCAGCATTGGTGTAACCCACCAAGGAAACATTGAAAGAGTTGCGGCGATCGCGCTGTCTTCTTTGGGTAGAACGTTGCTTTTTCACTTTAGACAAGCGATCCTTGGTACGCTTGATAGCGTCATTGATCATGCGACGGTCAAGTTCAATTTGAGTTTCTCCAGGACCGCCCCGAGTGCCAATGCCACCTCGCTGGCGTTCAAGGTGAGACCACCGGCGAACCAAACGGGTACTCAGGTATTGGAGGCGCGCCAACTCAACTTGCAATTTGCCATCATGGCTGCGAGCGCGTTGACCGAAGATTTCAAGAATGAGCAATGTGCGGTCGTTGACGGGCAGGCCCAAATGGCGTTCAAGGTTGCGCTGCTGAGCGGGGCTCAAAGACTGATCAAACAGAACCTCTTTGGCGCCCATTTGTTCTGCCATGAATTTGATTTCATCGGCTTTTCCAGAGCCCACAAACAAGGCGGCATCTGGGGCCTTGCGCTTGCAAGTCATTTTGGCGACAGGCTCTAGGCCTGCCGTCAAGGCCAATTGACTGAGTTCATCTAACTCTGCATCAAAATGTGGCAAGCCAAAATCGACACCCACCAGCAAGGCGGGCGTTGTGTCAACCGAGTCGCTGTTCAAAACAACGGGTTAAGCAGTGGGCTCGTCGACGGCTTCGTCTGAACCTGAAAGGTTGACAGCTCGGCCCGGAACGATGGTGGAAATGGCATGTTTGTACACCATTTGAGTGACCGTGTTACGGAGCAAAACCACGTATTGGTCAAAAGACTCAATTTGGCCTTGGAGTTTGATGCCGTTGACCAAGTAAATGGACACTGGCACATGCTCACGACGCAATGCGTTGAGGAAGGGATCTTGCAAAAGTTGCCCTTTGTTGTTCACGATATTCTCCGTGTTTTGAATTAATTTAAGGGTTTCACCTTAACACATCAAAAGAGGCGTTTTGCAACGACCCCTTTTAAAACCCTTACAAATTACCCCGCATCTTTGTCAGCAAAGGGGTTTTGAGACGTTTTCATTTCAATCCGTAGCGGCGTGCCCGACAAATCAAAGGCTTTGCGGAAGCGACCTTCCAAATAACGTTTGTAGGTTTCAGTGACGTGCTCTAAAGAATTGCCATGAATCACAATAACCGGAGGGTTCATACCGCCCTGGTGGGCATAACGCAATTTTGGACGGAACATGCCGCCGCGTTGCGGACTTTGAAATTGAACAGACTCAAGCAACAAGCGCGTTAAAACGGGGGTGGTCATTTTGACCGTGGCCGACTTGTGGGCCTGTGTGATGGATTTCCAAACAGGTCCTAGTCCTTGGCGTTTTTTAGCTGAAATGGTGTGCAAGTTGGCAAACTTCAAAAATGGAAGTCGACTTTCTATCGATCGGTTCACCAATTCGCGTTGGTACGAATCGACTGCATCCCACTTGTTGACTGCCAATACGACGGCACGACCGCTGTCCAAAATAAAGCCCGCAATGTGGGCATCTTGCTCTGTAACACCCTGAGTGGCATCCAACAGCAATAAAACGACATTGGCCGATTCGATGGCTTGCAAAGTTTTAACTACCGAGAATTTTTCAATGGCTTCAAAAACTTTGCCCTTGCGGCGCAAACCCGCCGTGTCGATGAGTTCGAACTTTTGTCCGTCCCGTTCAAAGGGAACCGTGATAGCGTCGCGAGTGGTACCCGGCATGTCAAAGGCAACCAATCGTTCTTCGCCCAGCCAAGTATTGATGAGGGTTGATTTGCCCACATTGGGGCGCCCTGCTACCGCCAGTTTGACCACACTCAGGTCTGGTTCAGCGTCAGCATCTTCTTCAGGCAAGAGCAACGGGTCTAGGGCCAACTCGACCAAGCTTCGAATGCCTTGGCCATGCGCTGCCGAAACGGGTATGACATCGCCTAGTCCCAGTTCGTAGAACTCGCTAATTTGAACGCCCTCGCGCATGCCCTCGGCCTTGTTGGCTACCAACAGGCAAGGCTTGCCAATGCGCCTCAAATATTTGGCAATGTCATGGTCTTGTGCAGAAACGCCTGCGCGGGCATCGACCACAAAGACAACCACATCGGCCTCAGCGACTGCTTGCTGAGTTTGTTTGGCCATTTCTTTGTAGATGCCATCATGGGCATCAGGTTCAAAGCCACCCGTATCAATGACGATGTATTCATAACGGCCCTGCCGTCCTTGCCCATAGTGGCGATCGCGGGTGAGACCCGCAAAGTCAGCAACGATGGCATCGCGACTTTTTGTGAGTCGATTGAATAAAGTGGACTTCCCCACATTGGGGCGTCCGACCAAGGCCAGAACGGGTTTCAAATCTATCTTTCAGCTGGGTGTTATTCGGCTCGGAGGGCTTGCACCAAGCCACTTTGAGTCACGATCACCCAATTTTTACCAACACGCACAGGAGTCATTGCAATGCCAGATGCATCGACTTGAATACGGCCAATGGTTTGACCATTGCTGACATCTATCCAATGGGCCACGCCCAAACTGTCGCCTACAACCAGTTGGCCGGCAGCCCAATGAGGCGCAGAGAGCCCTCTAAAACGAAACGCTTCTGATTGCCAAGCGACTTGACCCGTACTGCGTTGCCAAGCCACCAATTTACTGTCAGACTCCGCGCCGAAGAGCAGCGTGTCGGAACCACTTAAGCCGACATGCCCTTGTGCTGAACGCGTCCATAAGTTGCTGCCCTTGAGGGCATCGACGCAGGTGACAGAAGTTTGAAATGCCCTGGCGCAAATGACATTGTTAACTCGCGAGACACCTGCGACCAAGTCAACCAAGCGTTCGACCTCATTGGTACCGCGCGAGGCGCCAATGCTGAGTTCAGACAGCGCAACGCCGTTGGCAGGATTCATAGCCACCAAGCGACCAGAAAGACCAACCATCAGCCTGTCTTGGAAAGAAGTCAGGATACCGGCTTGTTTCAAAACCAAGGGATCGCCAGCGCGTTGTTGGCTCCACAACCTTTGACCCGATGCCCCATCGAAGGCCATCACCGTTCGATCAGCCGTTAGAACAAAAACCCGCCCACCGGCAACCAAAGGCGATGTGAAAGCAGATGCTGGCAACTTGACCCGCCAGAGGACTTTGGCATTTTCAATGGCAATTAATTCGTTAGCTTGAGAAATAACGGCAAAGCGCTGACCGTCACCCCCAATGCCAGCGGCAATAGGTGTGTTCAAGGCAAGACGCCATGCTTCAGCACCCGTTTCGGCATCTAACAAAACAACAAGGCCACTGCCCGTGACCAAGGCTATGCGACCCTCTGTGATGTTGTGGCTTAAGGGTGTATTGGGATTTGGGCTGATGGGGCCCATTTGGAGAGACCAGACTTTGCTGATGCTCAACTGGGATTTGAAGTCGGTTAAGGCTGTGGGGGTGGGTTTAGTGGGGGTGCTTGAACAAGCGACCAACCCCATGAGCAAAAAACCAAGCGTTGCAAAGGACAGCCAAGTCATGCTTTTTGCCCTCATCCCAACAGAGCAGGACTGAAATTTCATTTCGAAGCACCTTTTGCAGCTTCAGGGTCCTGGCCCAGAGCGTTTAGTTTGGCTGCCACCAAACGACGGTATTCTGAATTTTCCTCCAGCTGGCGCCATGCATCGGTGTAAGCCTTGATAGCTTCTGTGGGCTTGTTTTGGGCGGCATAAACATCGCCTTGGACGTCAGCGGCAAGTCCGGCAAATGCAGGATCAAAAGGTTTTGACAAGGTTGTCAAAGCCTCGTCAAAGGCTTTCTCTTGTGCTTGTAAGTTGGCCAATCGCAAACGGGCCAATTGCGCACTGCCTTGATCGGATGCGCTTTCGCTGGCCCACTGGAGAGCTGCTTTTGCTGCATCAGGCTTGTTGGTCATTTGAAACGATTTGGCAGCCAGCAAGGCAGATTGGGCTGCGAAGGTGGTGCTTGGAAAGCGCTCTTTCATATCGGTCCAAGCACGCTCAAGCTTGACCATGTCGCCAGATCCAACTGACTTTTCAAGCTCATCAAAGAGTGCCGATGCCTTGCCAGACTGCTGACCTTGCCAATATTGATAGCCATTCCAGCCCGCGAAGGAGCCCATCACGACAATCAAAAGCCAAGTGATGGCGTTGCCGTATTTTTTCCAAAAGTGCTTGAGTTCATCAAGTTGCTCTTGTTCTTCTAAATCGAGATGTGATGCCATATTCAACTTTAATTTAAGAGGTGGATTGTAGGCTGAGAGCCCAGACATCCAACTTTTCAAGAGATTCTGTCCTTTGGGCCCCACCGCCATCTCGCAAGGACTTGACTGAAACGGTATTTTGAGCGAGCTCATCTGCACCAAAAATGAGGGCATAAGCTGCACCACTGCTGTCGGCTTTTTTAAATTGAGTCTTCATGCTGCCAACGCCCTCCCCCGAGCCCGAGTGCATTTGAACATTGACACCCAGAGCCCGAAGTTGCCTGAGGTGTTTCAAAACCAAGGGCAATTTGTTTGCGTCTGGCACGATGGCATAGGCATGGGGCTTAGCTTCGGGTAATTGCACGCCCTGCTCTTCTAACAAGGCCAAAACACGCTCGAGTCCTAGGGCCCAACCCACAGCAGGCGCGGGCTTGCCACCCACTTGCTCGATCAGGTAGTCGTAACGACCACCGCCACACACTGTGCCTTGAGAACCCAACTGATCGGTGATGAACTCGAACACGGTCAGGTTGTAGTAGTCCATGCCGCGAACCAAGCGAGGGTTTAACGAATACTGAACACCATTGGCATCAAGAATTTGTCGCAAAGCATTGAAATGGGCGAGCGAAGCTTCACCCAAAAAATTCATCAGTTGAGGGGCTGACTCAACCACTTCTTTCATGGCGGGATTTTTGGTATCCAAAATTCGCAGCGGGTTGGTATACAGGCGGCGCTTAGCGTCCTCATCGAGCACAGCTTGGTGTTTTTCAAAGTGCGAAATCAAGGCCGCGCGATGTGCCAAGCGCTCTGGTGGTTGACCCAAGCTATTGAGCTCTAGGCGCACGTTTTTGAGGCCAATGGCTTGCCATAAATCATGGGCCAATAAAATGACTTCTGCGTCAATTTCGGGGCCCTGAAAACCCAAGACCTCAGCGCCAATTTGATGGAATTGTCGGTAGCGTCCACGCTGAGGGCGCTCGTGTCTGAACATCGGGCCCATGTAATACAAACGCTTACCGCCCTCGTAAAGCATGTTGTGTTCAACCACTGCGCGCACAACGCCTGCTGTGCTTTCAGGCCGCAGCGTTAGGGCTTCACCATTTAAGCGATCTTCGAAGGAATACATTTCCTTCTCAACAATGTCGGTCACTTCGCCAAGGCCGCGAACAAAAAGTGCTGTGGGCTCGACGATGGGTGTCCGAATGTTTCGATAGGCATAACGAGCCATCAAATTTCTCACAATGCCTTCGAGCCATTCCCATTTAGAGGACTCTCCGGGCAATACATCGTTCATGCCTTTGACGGCATTCAATTTTTTAAAAGCGCTCACTTTGGAAGGAAGTTCTTGGGTTTGAATGTTGGACATAAAAAGTTAAATGGCAGCGTTGGAGCTGCCGCCAAAGCGGTTGTCGATGTATTGCTCGACCAGAGTTTGAAACTCTTTGGCAATGTTGTCGCCACGCAAGGTCAGTTTTTTCTCACCATCGATGAACACAGGCGCAGCGGGGGCTTCGCCAGTACCAGGCAAACTGATGCCGATGTCGGCGTGTTTGCTTTCACCAGGCCCATTGACGATGCAGCCCATGACGGCCAACTTCATGTGCTCGACACCGGGATAACGGCTGCGCCAAACAGGCATTTGAGCCCTCAAGAAATCGTCAATTTGTTTGGCCAACTCTTGGAATGTGCTGCTGGTGGTGCGACCACAACCTGGGCATGCGGTGACACTGGGTACAAAGATACGCAAACCCAAAGATTGCAAAATTTCTGAAGCAATGACCACTTCTTGGGTGCG
Organism: uncultured Burkholderiales bacterium; assembly: GCA_937891665.1. GTDB lineage: Bacteria > Pseudomonadota > Gammaproteobacteria > Burkholderiales > Burkholderiaceae_C > Limnohabitans_A. Next base: position 68,809 of record CALAGS010000236.1, read on the forward strand.
AGACTCACCCGGCTGAGGTGTGAGCGAAACGCGGATGGTGTCGCCAATTCCTTCTTGAAGCAAGATGGCCAGAGCTGTGCTTGAGGCAACGGTGCCCTTGGTACCCATGCCTGCTTCTGTGAGCCCCAAATGCAAAGGGTAATCGGTGCGTCGACCCAGTTCTCGGTAAACGGCAATCAGGTCTTGCACGCCCGAGACCTTGCACGAAAGCATAATTTGCGCACGAGCCATGCCCATCTCGTGCGCCTTGTCGGCCGAGGTGATGGCCGACGTAATGAGCGCCTCGTACATCACTTGTCTAGATTCCCAAGGCACTTTTCTTTGACTATTTTGATCCATCAATTCAGCCAACAACTCTTGATCTAAGCTGCCCCAATTGACACCAATGCGAACAGGCTTGTTCCATCGCATGGCAGCTTCAATCATTTGTCCAAATTGCAGATCGTGCTTGTCACCCTTTCCAACATTGCCCGGATTGATTCGGTATTTGGAAAGCGCTTCGGCACAAGCAGGATGATCACTCAACAATCGATGTCCGTTGTAATGAAAGTCACCAATCAGGGGCACATCAATGCCCATTTTGTCGAGCTGATCTCGGATGTGGGGTACAGCCTCTGCTGCCTCTGGCGTGTTGACAGTGATCCTGACCAATTCAGAACCTGCTAAGGCCAATTCTTTGACCTGAATGGCCGTTCCAATGACATCCACGGTGTCAGTGTTGGTCATTGACTGAACGCGAACAGGCGCTTGCCCTCCCACAGTCACAATGCGTTGGCCCCAAACCACCTGGCCTTGAAGGCTGCGCCTTTGAAGGGGAATGGCGGCAGGAATGGCTTCGGCCATGGTCTTGGGAATGACAATAGGTTGAATCATTTTTTGACCTCTAAAGTTGGAGGATTTGAGTCGTTGGGGGTGTTGCGGCGATTGGTTTCAGGCGCAGAGCTGTCAAACACCATGGCCTTTGGCAGGTCGGTTTGCGTTGAATCGGGGGCGGCTTGTTCTTGAACTGGCGGCATGGTGGGAACCACGTCAGACGCCTCAGCTTTTGTATTTAAATTGAAAACAGTGACGTGCAAATCGGCGGAATACGCCCAAGCCAACATGCAAATGACTGCAAACAAGATCCAAAGCTTGCGTCCTTTGGGATGGGTGCCGCTGGGTTGATCCATTCGATGCATTCGATTGGAAGACCTGTTGTCAGATTCAATGATCTGCAAGGGTTTTAAACCATTGGTCATTTGGGGCATCAGTGCCAGAACGGGTTCAGAATCAATTTTCAAAAAACGACAAACTTTGGCTGCCAATGCGCGTGCAAAAACCGGTTCAGGCAAATACTGAAATTGATCTGCCTCAAGGGCTTCCAATTGTTTGACACTGACTTTGAGATTGACAGAAAGCACTGCCAAATGCAGGCCAGCTTTTTCTCGGGCAGATCGCATGATGCCGCCGGGAGAACGGGGCATCGACGCCTCATCAAGGGTTTCAGTCATGTGAGCCTCCTTCCTGGTAAGCGCGCCATTGCACTGAATTTGAAAAATGAAGTCCTAACATCTTGCCCCAATGGTTCTTTTTATCTACATGATTTTGGCGCTCTGCTAGTTGCAAAGCAGACCACACCGATTGTGCACTCACAGAGGGAGAATCATTCAAATATTCAAGAATTTTCTCAGCTTCTAAGTACTTTCCCAACTGAATTTTGAGCTCTACCAGTTCAAGTGCCTCAGAAATCAGGTCTGGCTGCTGTGCGAAGGCATAGGACATTCTTTCGTTGGCGGCCTCAAATTGCTTATTTCGCCTGAGGCATTGACCCCAAATCCAGTTCGTCTTAACTTGCAGAGGGCCTAAAGAAAGTCCCAATGCCTGCTTGAATTTTTCAAATGCCGATTCAAATTGGTCATTTTGGCAATCAAAAATCCCCCATTGAAGTGCAACTTGAGGATCTTGGGGTGCTGCAGACATGGCCTGTTGAAAGTATTTTTGAGACAAATCCGCCTTGTTTTGTTGTTGAAAAAGAAGCGCTTTGAGCACCAGTGCAGGTGCATGCTGCGGCATTAAAATCAATGCATGATCAACCTCTTCCAATGCAAAGACAAGCATTCCCGCTTGAAAATAGGCAGAAGCCAAGGCCGTTCTGGCCTTGGCACGCGATAAGGCCTGAGACGAATCGGAGGCACTGGGAAACCATGCGCCGGCCAGCGGCGCATGAAAGGTGATTGAAACAAAAAGTAAGCCCATGAGCAGCCTTGCCCCAAAATTAGGGGCAAGCGCAACGGGTCGTGACATCAGACTTGAGGCGTTTGAGTGACGGATGCAGCAGCGTGCCATTGGATGGGCACTGCACGTTGTTGTGCAATTCGATCGGCAACACCCGTTCGGTCTTTGACGTCTCCGGCCAGTTGTCCGCAAGCTGCATCAATGTCATCACCCCGGGTTTTACGGACAGTGGTTACAAACCCGGCGTCTAAAAGGACTGCTGCAAATTGTTGAACTGTTGCGTCATCGGATCTCAACAAGCCAGACTCTTTGAATGGGTTGAAGGGGATGAGATTGAATTTGCACCGAAGACCCTGGCTGGCATGGCGTCGAATGAGTTGAACCAACTCTTTGGCATGCGTCACTTGGTCGTTCACCCCCTGAAGCATGCAATATTCGAAGGTAATGAAATCGCGCGGTGCTTTGTCCAAATAACGCGTGCATTCAGACAGCAATTCATCCAAAGGGTATTTTCGATTCAGAGGCACCAAATTGTCGCGCAATGCATCGTTGGGGGCATGCAAGGAAACCGCCAACGCAACAGGGCAATCGGCTGATAAACGGGTCATCATGGGCACCACACCCGACGTAGAAACTGTCACCCTTCGACGCGACAGGCCATAGCCATGATCGTCTAGCATGGCTTTTAAAGCTGGAACCAAAGCACCGTAATTTTGCAGCGGCTCGCCCATGCCCATCATGACCACATTGGAGATCACGCGGTCAGTTTGCTTCAGGTGGCTGCGCAAAAAATGCTCAGCAAACCAGAGCTGGGACAAAATTTCGGCAGTACTTAAGTTGCGACTGAAGCCTTGGTGTCCTGTAGAGCAAAAGCGACAACCCACAGCGCAACCGGCTTGGGAGGAAACGCACAAAGTACCGCGATCGTCTTCTGGAATGAAGACGGCTTCAACAGCATCGCCTGCGCCAACATCGAACAACCATTTGATCGTGCCGTCTTTTGAGAATTGTTGGGAAAGAATAGGCAAAGCCGCAACGTGAGCATGGACTTTTAATTTCTCGCGCAGTGATTTGGCAAGGTCTGACATGTCATCAAAATTGGACATGCCGCGCTGATGAATCCAGCGAAAAAGCTGGGTGGCGCGAAAACGTTTTTCGCCCAAACCCTCACAAAAAACGGCCAAGCCTTCAAGGTCAAAATCAAGAAGGTTGGCCGTCATAGCGGATGAAAGAAAGTTCTTGTCCGCGAGCTAATTGCAAAAGCGAATTAGCAGGAATTAACGTGAATAAACGTTCATGCCAGCGAAAAAGAAGCTGATTTCAACAGCTGCTGTTTCTGCAGCGTCAGAACCGTGAACTGCGTTGGCATCGATGCTTTCTGCAAAGTCGGCGCGAATGGTGCCAGGTGCGGCTTTCTTTGGATCCGTTGCGCCCATCAAATCGCGATTTTTCAAAATAGCGCCTTCGCCTTCAAGGGCTTGGATCATGACAGGGCCAGAAATCATGAAATCAACCAGGTCTTTGAAGAAAGGACGCTCTTTGTGAACAGCGTAAAAAGCTTCTGCTTCGCCACGTGACAGGTGCGCCAACTTGGCTGCAACCACTTTGAGGCCAGCAGCTTCAAAACGAGCGTAGATTTGACCGATGACGTTTTTTGCAACAGCGTCGGGTTTGATGATGGAAAGTGTGCGTTCGATGGCCATGGGGAGATTCCTCAATATTTTTTTAAAAAGCCCATCATTCTAACCTGAGCTAAGGGTTTCCCCATGGACTGAAAGGAATTGCAAGCTCTTAAACAGCTTGGGCCAAACAAGCTAATTCAGCGACTTCTGCCGCCATTTCGGCGTGGCCCACCTGACCTGCCGCCAGGGCCTTGCTCTTTGCGTTGGCGACTGAAACTGTCGGCGCCAATGTAACCCACAGAGGTTTTCATAGGATCGGGTTGGCTGTTGGCAGATTTTTCACTGCGTTGTCGAGATGGGCCAGGTCCTGTTTTTTTGGCTCCAAAGGCTCTGTTTTTGGGGTTACGGGGATTTTGGTTTCGTGGATCTTGCGTTTTTTGTACGCCAACAATTCCGGGCTCATCACGTTGATCGGCAGCTTGGGCTTTGTTGGCTGCATGTGTGAGGGCTCGAATGTCTGCTTCGTCCAATTCCATGTACGTGCTGCGGCGCAAACCATGCGGCAAAACCATGGCGCCATAGCGAATTCGAATGAGACGGCTGACCGCATGGCCCACAGCTTCCATCATGCGACGCACTTCGCGATTGCGGCCTTCAGAAATGGTCACGCGGTACCAACAGTTTGAGCCCTCTCCACCGCCATTTTCAATCGATCCAAATTGAGCCATGCCATCATCAAGCATGACGCCGTCCAATAACTTCTGCTTTTCTTCATTGCTCAGCGCGCCCAAAACGCGAACCGCGTATTCACGCTCTAGCCCAAATCGAGGATGCATCAAACGGTTGGCCAATTCACCTGAACTGGTAAACAACAGCAAACCCTCCGTGTTGAGATCTAGGCGGCCAACAGACTGCCACTTACCATGTTGTAAACGAGGCAACTTGCGAAAAACAGTGGGTCTGTTTTTGGGATCATCATGGCTGACAATTTCACCAGCAGGCTTGTGATAAGCAATGACGCGGGGCGGCGGCGGGTCGATTCGAATTCTAAGGGGCCGCCCATTGACCTTGACTTGATCACCGTACTGAATTCGTTGGCCAATGTGGGCGGGCTCGTTATTGACAGAGATACGCCCTTCCAAAATGAGCTGTTCCATTTCCAAACGGGAGCCTAAGCCCGCCTGAGCTAAGACTTTGTGAAGCTTGGGGGATTCAGCTTGAGGCGGCAAAACGCGCTTGGTCAGAAGTGGCGAAATGATGCCTTCAGCTTCTTGGTCGAACTCTCCAGAAACGACGTCCTCGATGGCAATCGGCCGCAAAGGATCTTGAGACGGCGTCTCGGGTGTCTCAATCATGGTGCTGGCCTTTCGCCGAGTCTGGCATTTCTTGCGCAATGTTTGTCAGGTCTTCGGCTTCTGCGGTGAGTGCCTCTGCCGTTTGAGCCTCTGTCGATTCTGCGGCTTCGATGGCATCCTCTAAAGAAAGTGAGGCTTGCGATGCGTCCGCTTCAGGGGGATTCAAGCTGGCCAGTACGTTGGCTTGACCCTCTACACTGCTCAGTAAAGGCAGTTGGTCAAGGGAAGACAAGCCCAAATCGTCGAGGAAGTGACGGGTGGTGGCATACAAACCAGGGCGGCCGACAGACTCACGATGCCCAATGACCTCAACCCAACCTCTGTCTTCCAACTGCTTGATGATTTGCGTATTGATGGTGACACCCCGTATGTCTTCCATATCGCCGCGAGTGACCGGTTGGCGATAGGCAATGATGGCCAAGGTTTCCATCACAGCACGGGTGTACTTGGGGGGCTTTTCTGGGTTCAGCTTGTCCAAATAGCTCCGCAGTTCGGGACGGCTTTGAAACCGCCATCCTGTGGCAACAGAGACCAACTCTAGGCCGCGTTCGGCCCAATCCAATTGCAACTCCTCTAGGAGTGCCTTAAGTGTGTCAGCGCCTAAAGCGTCATCGAACAACACGCGCATGTCACGCAGAGTGACCGGCTGAGTTGAACAAAGTAACGCTGTTTCAAGGACACGCTTGGCTTGCGCCGTGTTCATGGTGTCAATCTTCCGGGATAAATGCGCCTGAAGCGCGAATCAAGGTGCACACACCGACTTAAAACATCAAGTTGGCGGGGGATGGGTCCCACCTGCGCACCCCATTGAGGGATTTAGGCCAATCTTTCGATCGGTCAGGCCTGAAGTTCAGGATTTTTCATTGTAACTGAGGGACCAAGCTTGAAGCAAATTCTGAATATCTGCTGGCAATGGCGATTGAAATGCCAAGGGCTGGCCCGTTACGGGGTGGTCAAATGACAACAGGTCAGCATGCAATGCCTGCCTTGGCATGAGGGGGTTCGAAGAGCCCCCATAAGTAGGGTCGCCCACCAAAGCTAATTGGAGGGCGGCCATGTGAACTCGAATTTGATGCGTTCGCCCCGTCTCTAAAATGCAACGCACAAGGATGCCTTGCTCACTTTGTGACATGACGCGAAAGTGAGTTTTGGCCGCTTTTCCAGAATTTTTGGCCAAATCAACCACTGCCATGCGCAAGCGATTGGTTGGATCTCGGCCAATTGGCAAATCAACTGTCTTTTGCGTATTACCCGTCCAAGCTTGATCACTCATGGCGACGTACTGTCGCTTGATTTCTCGGGCTGCCATTTTTTGCACCAAAGCATCCATGGCCTGGCGTGTTCTGGCAACCACCATCAAGCCACTGGTGTCTTTGTCCAAGCGATGCACAATGCCGGCTCTGGGCAATTCCATGACGACCGGATCTAAACCTAAGAGGCCATTCATCAAGGTACCCGACCAATTCCCTGGTGCGGGGTGAACAACCAAGCCTGCCGGTTTATCGATCACCCTGATATCGGCGTCTTCATAGACCACGTTCAGTGCCATAGATTCTGGCTTGAATGCTTGCGATTGTGGCGTGGCACGCAACTCAATTTGCCATCGCTCACCTGCTTTGACCTTGAAAGCAGACTTCAGTTGCGCCAAGCCAGCGCGGGTCACGGCACCGTCTTCTAACAGCTGCTGTAGATAACTTCTTGAAAACTCGGGAACGCCGGCCACCAGCATCCGATCCAAGCGTTGGCCATGTAACTCAGCGGGTACAAGCAGTTCCCGGACCTCTGAGATCTTGGCCGTCACAGCTAAATCCGTAGAAGTTTCATCTTGAAACTCATCAACGTCGTCTAACTCTGGGGGTCTCGATATAATCAATTTGGTTTATTTCCAAGGTTGCCAGATGTTGAACATCAGATTATCGGTGCTTGCGCTAACGCTTGTCGGTTTGACCGTCACTCTTTTGTCAGGTTGCTCCAGCACGTCAGCAGATCCTACAGCAGCTTGGGCGCCTGAAAAGATTTACAAAGAAGCACGCGATGAATCAAGTGCGGGTGCTTGGGACCGTGCGGCCATGCTTTTCGAAAAGCTGGAGGGACGGGCTGCTGGTACACCCTTGGCGCAACAGGCCCAAATCGAAAAAGCCTATGCGCAATATCGAGCCTCAGAAAAAATTCAAGCCATTGCCACGCTTGACCGCTTTCTTAAACTTCATCCCGCCAGCCCCGCTGTGGATTACGCGCTTTACTTAAAAGGCCTGGTCAATTTCAACGACAACTTGGGTTTGTTCTCATTCATTACGAGGCAAGACTTGTCGGAGCGTGATCAAAAAGCTGCCAAAGACTCTTTTGAATCATTCAACGAGTTGATCACTCGGTTTCCAGACTCCAAATATTCGCCAGATGCGCGCCAACGAATGACATACATTGTCAACTCTTTGGCAGCCTATGAAGTTCATGTGGCACGTTTTTATTACAGCAAAGGTGCCTACGTGGCAGCTGTTAACCGCGCTCAATTGGCCATCACTGACTACCCGGGGGTACCGGCGATCAAAGAGGCTTTGGAAATTCTGGCTAAGTCTTATGGCGCTTTGGGAATGGAAGAATTAAGGTCAGATGCGCTTCGCGTTTTAGAGACGAACTTTCCCAAAACCATCACAACACCCAACAGCAAACCTACTGCGTGGTGGAAGTTTTGGTAAGCCTGCCCAAGGCCTCCTCAAATTCAACTTCAGTGTGAAGTCTGCGCATGGGCGGCAGACATGCCAACAACCGCCTCCCATAGGCCATGCCAGTGAGGCGGGGATCGCAAACAACCAAGACACCTTGATCGGTTTCACTGCGTATCAAGCGTCCTGCACCTTGCTTCAGGGCTACTGCTGCTTCTGGCACGCTGTAGTCCGAGAAAGAGCTCTTGCCCGACAACTCCAATCGCTGCGAGCGAGCTTCTACCAAAGGATCGTTTGGCGGGGGGAACGGCAACTTGTCAATGACAACCAATTGAAGCGCATCTCCGGGAACATCAAAGCCTTCCCAAAAAGAGGCAGAAGCCACCAACACACATCCAAGACCGCCTTCGCTAGAGCCCTCTCGAAAACGCTCCATCAGTCTGCGCTTGGGGCCTTGTCCTTGAACCAAAACTTCTAACTCGCCTGTTTGACCCAAGGCAGCCGTCAGGGCCTCACCAATGTTGCGCATGGCATTCAAGGTGGTGGTCAAGACCAAAGTTCTACCACCTAATTTGCGAGCGTGTTTTTCAACCCAAGTCGACACCGTGCGCGTATGCGTCATCTCGCTGGGTTTGGGCATGCCCGGGGGTACATAAATGGCGGCCATGTTGGCGTAGTCAAAGGGACTTGCAACTCTTAACTTGCGCGCTTCACTTAAGCCACAAGGCTCGGTAAACCAGCGCATTTGATCATCCTCGCCCAGTGTTGCAGAAGTAAAAATCCAGGTTTTTTGCAGGCCAGACTTTGGCTCTTGAGGTGCCCCATCTTGCAGCATGTGCGTGTGCACGGCATTGGAAATATCTAAAGGTGACTCCACCAAGCGCATTTGTGTACCCACCTCCGCCCAACGCACCGACCCTTGAGCACAGGGTTCTTGAAAGTCTTGAATCAAGCGCAATTGCAAAGATACGCGCTCGTACAAGCGCACAAAGTCAGGCGCCATTTCACTCACGGTGTCTAGCGCTGCTTGAGCCCCTTGGAGTGCAACCTGCAATTGCGCCATGGCCAGCAGCCATTCTGAAGTTTCAATGCCCTCTGGAATAGGGTCAATCCAACGCAGTCGTGAACCCGATTTGGCATGTTGGGCAGTGAGTCGCAAATCACGGGTTGATTTTTCCAAAACGCTGCAAATCAAGGTCCAATCAACCAAGCCTCTGGCCAATTGCACACCCGCACCCAAGATGTCTCGTGTGAGTTCTAAAAGTTGGCTGGTACTCAGATGCCGACCTAAAAAATGAATGCCAATTTCATTCAACTGATGCGCTTCGTCGAACACAACAGTTTGCACCGAAGGCAACAGTTCAGCCATGCCTGTTTCGCGAACATTGAGGTCTGCAAAAAACAAATGGTGATTGATGACAACCACATCGGCGGACATGGCCTCTTTGCGTGCCAAATTGACATGGCAAGATTTGAAGTTGGGGCAAGGAGAACCAAGACAATTGTCACGCGTTGATGTGACCAAGGGAATAACGGGCGATCGGTCGTCCAAGCCAGACAGTTCAGAGAGGTCGCCAGTTCGAGTGGATTGCGACCATGTTTCAATTTTGCTCAAGGCATGCATGTGAATGCGCAACGAAGCATCATGGCTCTGTCTGGCTTGAGACAAACGCAAGGTGCATAAATAGCTGCCACGTCCTTTGAGCAGAGCCACACGGACAGGCAATTTCAAAGCATCGATGAGTTTGGGAATATC
>CALAGS010000237.1 GCA_937891665.1 uncultured Burkholderiales bacterium
TCCGTTGGAAGCACAATCTGACCACCACCATGGCACAAGGTAACTACCGTTACAGTACTGGCGTGCGTCACATGACAGGTTACACCGATGAAAATGCCGATCCTAAATACCCCAATGAAGTCAAAGCCTACACATTGGTTGATTTCGGCGTGAGCTACACAGGCATGAAGAACCTGACATTGGGCGCTGTGCTCCGCAACGTGTTCGATACAAAGCCACCTTTCTCTAACCAAGGTGCTACGTTCCAACAAGGTTACGATCCACGCTATACAGACCCCCTGGGTCGTGCTATGGTTGTGAAAGCGAACTACAAGTTCTAATCACAAAGCCCCAAATTGCTTTTGGGGCTTGACCAAAAAAAGAACCGCTCCTCGGAGCGGTTTTTTCATGCTTGCTTCAATCAAGATTTAGGCACAACACGCACGCAATCAGCAAAGTATCGCTTCACGCCGTCATCGCCCCTCTCTTCCACCAAACCGTGAATATCGGTTTCAAAGCCAGGGCATTGAAGATTGAACTCGCGTGAAAACTTCAGGTAATCCACAATTTTCTTATTGAAAACTTCACCAGGTACTAACAAAGGAATGCCGGGCGGGTAAGGCGTCACAAGCCCCACGGTGATTCGACCTTCAAGATCGTCAACCGACACACGCTCCGTTTGACGACGCGCAATGTGCGCATAAGCATCTGCTGGCGTCATGGCAGGCGTCAGGTCAGACAAATACATTTCAGTGGTGAGGCGTGCCACATCGTATTTGGCATACAGCGCGTGAATGTGCTGACACAAATCTCGCAAGCCCATGCGCTCATACTTCGGTTGTTTCTGACAAAACTCCGGCATGATGCGCCACATGGGTTGATTGCGGTCGTAGTCGTCCTTGAACTGTTGCAAAGCAGTCAGCAAAGAATTCCATCGACCTTTGGTAATGCCAATGGTGAACATGATGAAGAAACTGTACAAGCCTGTTTTTTCAACCACCACACCGTGCTCCGTTAAAAACTTGGTTAGCACTGAAGCAGGAATACCTGTTTTGTCAAACTTGCCATCCAAATTCAAACCAGGCGTCACAATGGTGGCCTTGATGGGGTCAAGCATGTTGAAGCCATCGGTCATTTGACCAAACCCGTGCCACTTGCCGCCCTTCTTTTTCGGGTCACTGCGCAGAATCCAATCTTCAGCACGACCAATGCCCTCGTCGACCAAATTCTCGGGTCCCCACACCTTGAACCACCAGTCTTTGCCGTACTCGTTATCGACTTTTCTCATGGCACGACGGAAATCAAGCGCCTCGGCAATGCTTTCTTCTACCAATGCAGTACCACCTGGGGGTTCCATCATGGCCGCAGCCACGTCACAGCTGGCAATGATGCTGTACTGCGGGCTGGTGCTGGTGTGCATCAAATACGCTTCGTTGAACAAGTGTCGGTCTAGCTTGGTGTTTTGCGAATCTTGAATGAGCACATGGCTGGCCTGGCTGATGCCGGCCAACAACTTGTGAATCGATTGCGTGGAGTAGACCAATGAATGTTTAGGCCGCGGGCGTTTTTTTCCCATGGCATGGTAGGTGCCGTAAAAAGGATGGAAGGCAGCATGGGGCAACCAAGCCTCATCGAAGTGCAGGTTTTCAACATAACCATCCAGCATGCCTTTGATGGCTTCGGTGTTGTACAAAACGCCGTCATAAGTTGATTGCGTCAAGGTCATCACCCTAGGCTTTACTTTTTTAGCATCAACGCCTTTCAGCAGTGGGTTGGCCTTGATCTTGGCCTGAATGCTGGCCACCGCAAACTCACTTTGTGGAATGGGCCCAATGATGCCGTAGTGATTGCGTGTTGGCTTCAAGAAAACAGGAATGGCACCCGTCATGATGATGGCGTGCAAAATGGACTTGTGGCAATTGCGATCGACCACCACCACATCACCTGGCGCAACAGCGTGGTGCCACACTATTTTGTTAGATGTGCTGGTGCCATTGGTTACAAAGAAACAATGGTCGGCATTGAAAATACGTGCCGCATTGCGTTCGCTTTCGCCAATGGCGCCGTTGTGGTCCAACAGTTGGCCCAACTCTTCCACGGCGTTGCACACGTCTGCGCGCAACATGTTCTCACCATAAAACTGATGGTACATCTGCCCCACAGGACTTTTCAAAAATGCCACGCCACCTGAGTGACCCGGGCAGTGCCAAGAATAAGATCCGTCTTCGGCATAGTCCAACAAAGCTTTGAAGAAAGGAGGTTGAACACCTTCTAAATAACTTTTGGCTTCGCGAATGATGTGACGTGACACAAACTCTGGCGTGTCTTCAAACATGTGAATGAAGCCATGCAGCTCTCGCAAGATGTCGTTGGGTATATGGCGTGAAGTTTTTGTTTCACCATAAATGTAAATGGGCACATCTGTATTTTTGCGCCGCACCTCTTCAATGAAGGCACGCAAACTTAAAACGGCGGGATCTAAATCGGGTCCGGGTGTGAACTCTTCGTCGTCAATTGACAAAATGAATGCACTGGCCCGCGACTGCTGTTGCGCAAACTGGGACAAGTCGCCATAACTGGTGACACCCAGAACCTCAAAGCCTTCTGTTTCAATGGCCTGAGCCAAGGCGCGAATACCCAGTCCAGAAGTGTTCTCTGAGCGGTAATCTTCGTCGATGATGACAATTGGAAAACGAAATTTCATAGGGCCACCGCCTTGGGTAAAAAAGTAAACAACTGGGGCGAAGTGTAATGAATAAACGGCCTCACAGAGGCAGTTGGGCTCAAGAATCTATACCTAAACTGCTATACTCAAAGGCTCGGAGCGGTGGATGAGTGGTTTAAGTCGCACGCCTGGAAAGCGTGTGTGGGTTTATCCCCACCGCGGGTTCGAATCCCGCCTGCTCCGCCATCTTTTAAACCCTGCTAGAACTCTGTTTTAGTGGGGTTTGTTACGAAGCGCATGAACATTTTCAGAAGCCCTCTGTTCAAAATCCCCGGTTACAGGCGGATGTGGTTTTCCATCCTGTTCAGCAATTTGGGCGGGCAAATCACCCTTCTTGCGCTTCCCCTCACGGCCGTTTTCTTACTTGATGCTTCGCCCACCCAAATGGGCCTTCTCACCGCCATGGAAATTGCGCCGTTTGTGCTGCTTTCCTTGCCAGGTGGCGTGCTGCTAGATCGCATGCAAAAACTACCTGTCTACATCGCTGGCGAGATTGTCATGGGGTTGTCATTGTTGACCATTCCCTTGGCATGGGCCCTCGACCTCTTAAGCATCAACCTCATGTATGTCGTCTGTTTTGCCATCGGGGCGGTCTACACCATTGCCGGTTCGGCCTCGCAATTGGTTCTGACTCAATTGGTTGGGCGAGACAAATTGGTCGAAGCCTACTCTCAAAATGCCATTGCGGGATCTATGGCAGAAGTCATGGGCCCAGGGCTTGCAGGCATCTTAATCAGGGTATTTGGCGCGCCCTTGGCGTTGGTCATGGACGCTTTGCTCTTAATTGGTTCTGTGCTCATGCTCAAGGGCATTCGCATCCATGAAGAAGTGCCCCCAAGGTCGACATGGAAAGACCGATCGTTCAAAGATGAATTGTGGAAAGGACTCAACTTTGTCCGCTCGCATCCCATGCTTCTCGAAATGGCGGCCATTGTGGGTGCGTGGCAATTTTTTGCACAAATGGCGCTGTCTGTTCAGATTATTTTTGCGGTCAAGGACTTAGGCCTTGATGAAACTTTGGTGGCCTCAAGTTTTGTTGCCATGGGTCTTGGGTCTGTTTTAGGCGGCATGGCGGGCCCACCCATCTCTCGAAAAATTGGCTTAGGCCCAGCACTCATTGTGGGCATTGCCATCACCTCCGTTGGCTGGATCAGCCTTTTATTGTTAGAAGGCTTGCTCCCCAGTATTTTTTTATTTTCATGGATGCTCATTTGCTTTAGCTGGGGCGCCACCCTGCTCTTCGTGAATTTTTTATCGCTCAGGCAAGCGTTCACACCCACCGAGCTTTTAGGGCGCATGACCACCACCATGCGTTGGTTGATTACTCTGCCTGCCGCTCCAGGGGCACTTTTAGGTGGCTGGATGGCAGAGCACATTGGTATGCGAAGTTCGCTTTTGTGCGCGGGCATCGGCACACTCTTAGTGGCCTTGGTGGCCACCCTTCGACCCCGCCTGAAGTCAATTCATCAATTGCCTGAAATCAAAGATTCAACGCTTCATCCGAGTTGATCACACAGCAGGCTAAAGCCTTAAACGCCAATCGTTTCTTGGACTCTTGGCACCGCCGCCAACAATGTCTGTGTATAGGCGTGCTGCGGCGCCTGGTAAATTTGAGCGGCATCACCTTGCTCCACCACATGACCTTTGTTCATGACAAGCAAAGAGTCAGACATGTAGCGCACCACTTCCAAGTCGTGCGAGATGAACAAGTAACTCAGGCCTAATTCTTTTTGAAGATCTTTCAGCAAGTTAAGGACCTGAGCTTGAACCGAAACATCCAAAGCTGAGACAGCCTCATCAAGCACCACCACCTCGGGTGACAAACTCAAAGAACGGGCAATGGCAATTCGCTGTCGCTGGCCACCCGAAAACTCAAATGGATAACGCTTCAAAGCAGATGCCGGCATGCCCACCTTGTCTAGCAAACTGAGAGATTGCTTCTCCCAATCGGCACTGTTGGCGCCAATGCCGTGCAGTTGCATGGGCTCACTCAAAATTTCGCCCACTGTAAAACGCGGATTCAATGAGGCATACGGATTTTGAAAAACAATCTGAAGCCTGCGCTTGTAGGCCGCAAATTCAGAGTTCGACATGTCAAACAAATTTTTTCCGTCAAAAAATACCTTGCCGGCTGTGGCCTCGTGCAATCTTAGGAGACACAAACCCACAGTGGTTTTGCCTGAACCTGACTCGCCAACCAAGCCTACCGTTTGGCCTCGCATCAATTTAAAACTGACATTCTCAACCGCGACAAAGTCATCGCTTTGAAACCACGGCCCAGACCGCTTGAACACTTTGCGCAGCCCTTGTACTTCTAACAAGGGCTTGTCTAAATTTGGAGTTGCAACAGACACGGCTGGTGTATCTAGCGATGACGCAACGGTCAAGGACGCACTTTCACCAGAGTTGGTAGACATCCAATCGTCAATGGTTAACAGTCGCTTGCCTTGTCGATCTATGCTGGGGCGGCAACTGAGCAGGGCTTTGGTATAGGGGTCTTGGGGTTGGCTAAACAGTGTTCTAACAGGGCCCGCCTCACGAACAGTTCCCTTGCGCATCACCACAGCATGATCGGCCACTTCGCTGACCAAGCCCAAATCGTGTGTGATGAAAAGCATGGCCATTCGGCGCCTCTCGCGCAATTCGGCCAGTAGCAACAAAATTTGGCGCTGTACAGTCACATCCAAAGCTGTGGTTGGTTCATCAGCGATCAACAGTTCTGGCTCACAGGCCAATGCCATGGCAATCATGACGCGTTGCTGTTGGCCGCCCGACAACTCATGCGGGTAAGCATTCACGCGTTTTTGAGGCTCGGGTATGCCCACTTCTTCAAGGAGTTCGCAAGCGCGCGCAGCAGCCTGTTTGTTTGAAACAGGCTTGTGCGCTTTCAACATTTCAGCCAGCTGGAAACCGACTGTGTACACCGGGTTCAGTGACGTCATGGGGTCTTGAAAGATCATGGCAATTCGAGAGCCTCGAATGAGCTGCCAATCTGCCCTAGAAAGATTCAACAAAGAACGGTTGTCGTACTCGATGGCCGAATGCAAAGCAACGATGGCATTTTGTGGCGGCAACAATCCCATGATGGCCAAAGCGCTGACCGACTTGCCACTGCCAGACTCGCCGACCAACGCCACTGTGCGTTCACGAGGAATGACAAATGAAACCGACTCAACAGCTCGAACGGGTGCCTTGGAAGCACTGATGAAATCGACTGTCAGATTTTTAACTTCCAACAAATTGTCAGAAATTTGTGCGATGGGTGGTGGGAATCTGCGTGTTGCCATGTCAAGCATTCAAGGAATTGGGTTCAGTGAATCACTTTGGGATCTAGAGCGTCCCTGAGTGAATCTGTGAGTAGGGACAAGCCTGTGACAAAAATGGACATGGCAGCTGTCGCAGACAAGAGTTGCCACCAATACCCCACCAGCAAATCATTTTGTGCTTCTGTCAGCATGGTGCCCCATGAAACGCCGTCAACGGGCACCCCAAATCCGAGGAAAGACAAAATCACTTCTGCTTTGATACAAGAGACCGTCAGCAATGAAAACTGAACCAAAATGACATGGCTCACGTTGGGCAAGATGTGCACAAACATGCGCCTGTTGTTGGAGGCGCCAATGGCATCTGCTGCCCTCACATATTCTCGGTTGCGGTGCTTCAGGTATTCACCTCGCATCAACCGGTAAGTGCCTGTCCAGCCTGTGATGCCCAAAATGAGCACCACGGCCAGGGTGCCCTTGGTATTCAAAACAGCCGCAATGGCCAAGATCAGCAATATGCCTGGTATGGAATGAAAAACGTTGTAAAGCCAATTGCTCAAGTCATCGACAATGCCGCCGTACCAGCCAGAGACGGCACCCAAAACAGAGCCCAAGAGCGTGGCCATGAAAGCGGCAGCCAAGCCAACCAAGATGCTGGTTTCAGCACCTTTAATGGTCTTGGCTAAAACATCTCTGCCCCATTTGTCGGAGCCCATTGGCAGGTGTGTCGCCAAAGCGTTGACCTTGTCACCCGCAGGCTTCACAGCTTTTTGAGCCTGCTCCCATTGTGCTGCGATGGGATCTACAACATCCGTTGAAGTGGGTTCGTAAAGCACGACCTCAGGGATGGCCTTGCTTGCGTCATCGCCTTGAATTGCACGCTTGGCCCACGATGGCGGCGCGTTGTTAACAGCGACCTCTTTTTCCCAATCGGAAGCCAAAGGCCCGACCAAGGTGGTGAACACCAGAGCCAAACTGAGAATCACAGTGATGCCACTCCACACACCCACCCGATCCGATTTAAATCGACGCCAGGCCAAAGCCCAAGCGCCTTCACTGACGGCGTTAACAGGCCCATTAGCAAGCGTGCTAACCAAGGAGTTGGGAGCGTTGTCAGCTGAATTTAGATGGCTTTGCATAGTCGTGTAAAAGATAATCAGATTTCAGCGCAATTGAACACGAGGGTCGGTGAGGCGATACAACACGTCACCGATCAGATTGAAAATCATGGTGGCAATGGCCACATAAACTGTGACGGCTTTGATGACTGGAAAATCACTCCGCTCAACAGCCAAAATGATTTCTCGGCCTACTCCTGGGATGCCAAAGAATCTTTCCAACAAAAAAGCACCAAGCAACAAACCTGGCAAATTGGAAATCACAAAGGTAATGACAGGAATGAGGGCGTTGCGCAAAACATGCACAAACATCACCCGAGGCTCAGAAAGTCCTTTTGCTCTGGCTGTTCTCACATAGTCTTGGTCGACTTCGTCGAGCACGAAACTTCGAAACAATCGCGTATTGGGTGCAATGCTGACGACCAAGCCTAGCAAGATAGGCAGAGGCGCATAGGTACTGATATTTTTCCAGTAGTCGTCGCTCCAACCTTGCACTGGAAACCAACCCAATCGATAGGCCAACACATATTGGCCCAAAATAATGAAGACCAAAATACTGACTGACATCAGTGCTGTAAACACGACCATGGTGCCGCGGTCAATTGAAGACCCTCGCACCCACGCAAGTCCCAAAGCAAGGACCAAGGCAATCAGTGTTTCAATGATGAGCAAAGGGGCCATCAGTGTCAGAGAAGCAGGCAAGCGTGTTGCAAAAATATCGGCGACCGACTCACCTGTGGTCCAACTGTTGCCGAAGTTGAAAGTCGCAACTTGTTTGACAAAAATCCACAGTTGCACTGCCATCGGTTGATCAAGCCCCAACTCAGCCCGAATGCTGTCAATTTGTTCTTGGTTCGAAAACAAGCCTGCCAGCACATAGGCGGGGTCACCACCGATCCAATTGAAAAGAAAAAATACCAACAAGATCACACCGGCCAAGGTTGGAATCATTTGCCAAATGCGGCGAAAGATATAGGCACTCATGTTTCAGTGCCTTTAAGGTTTTTGAATGTCATAGTAAATCCAATCACCCAAGATCAGAGGGTGTTTGCGAAAGCCTTCCAAACGCTGATGGCTAAGTCGCGTTGCGATGCCTGTTGAACTTAATCCGAGAACACCATTGACCTCCATCAAACGGTACATGTTGTGCAAAACGCGTGTCCGTTCAGGGCCGTCGGGCAAGCGCTTAAGTTGCTCAAAATAGGCGTCGTATTCTGCATTCTCAAAACACGCGTAGTTGTTTTGACCAATGGTTTTGGAATACAAGAGCTTCATCACAAATTCGGCTTCGGATGAGCGCGTCCATCCCAAAGCCCAAGACGGTATAGCGCATTGCTTGCCCTGCTTCAGCATTTCTGGAAACTTGTCCTTTTTAACCTTGAGGCGAATGCCAATTCGATCCATTGATTTCTTCCAAAGCTCATCTCTTTCGCGATCAATGGAAGATGTAGAAGAGTAAATGGTGAATACAAGGGGTTTGCCGTCTGGCATGTTGCGAAAGCCCTTGGCATCCTTCTTGTAACCAAATTGATCTAACAAAGCATTGGCTGACAAGGGGCTGAACTTCACAATGCTTTTGTAATTTGGGTCATGCCCTGCAATGACCGGCGACACCATTTGCTGAGCCTTCACTGCTTGACCTTTTCGAATCACTCGAATCTCTTCGTCCACATCAAAACCCATGATGATGGCGCGCCTGAGTGCAATTTTTTCAGGGGTATAACCACCAATGACGGGGTCCTTCATATTGAAGAATTGATAGCGAATATCGGGCTCAACACTTCTGTACATGTTGACCCCCTGAGCCACCCATGTTTGAAGCAAATCATTTTTGGGCGTGAGTGCTTTTTCAATGAATGAAGGTGGCACGGCAACTGAATCAATTTCTTTGCCGCTGAACGCCAACCACATGGATTGCGGCTCTTCAATGATGCTGACCTCGACACGGCCAATTTGAGGCATTTTTCTGCCTTGCATTTGGCTGGCAATGCGAAGCTCTACAGGTTTGTTGGGCGGCGGTTGAAAGTTCCAGACGAAGCCGGGAAATTCAGGGTTGGCTTTGAGGATAATTTTGGAACCCCGAACCCATTTTTCAAGAATGTACGGCCCTGTTCCAACAGGGTTGGACATGATGCCCTCAAAGCCATACTTTTCAACCACCTCGCGTGCCATTCCGCCGGCAAAAGGGTTGGTCAATAGCGACATGAAATTTCGATCTGGCTGAACCAACTTAATGGCCAAGGTGTACCTGTCAAGGGCGTAAATGCCAGGGTGTTTTTGATCGTAATCAAATTTTCCACTGGCAACCGCCCTTTTCCTTGAATCGGCGAATCCAAAAATCTTGTCATCAAAGTCAGAGACCTGAGGGCTGCGATTTTTAGGGTCTGCATGCCGCAGCAAGGTGTAGACAAAATCTTGCGCAGTGAGTTCACGCCTTTGTCCTTTAAAGGCTTCATCCGGTGTGAAGTACAAGCCTTTTTTAACTTTGAAGGTGTAAGTGGTGTTGTCAGCCGAAATCTCAGGCATGAATTCTGCGGCATTGGGCACGATCTGAGTGGGCATGGCCATCCAGTCGTAAGTCAAAAGTGGTTGAAAAATAGCCGCAGTGATGGTGTTTGAATACAGGTCATTCACACGGACAGGATCAAAGCCGGTTTCAGGCACGGGAAAAGCCACGCGCAATACTTTTTCAGGATCCGCAGGGTTGGCCTTTGGATCGGGAGCGGCAAGCACGGCTGTGCATGCCAGCGCCAATACCAAACTCAGGCAGACATTTTGAAAAGCACGACATGCGCTCATGCTGTTTGGACGCACATTGGGCGCCAATTTAGGACCAACTACAAAAAGCACAATCTTCCTCAATCATGGGATGGCAACATGCACTAGAGTGCCCAAGTTTAGAGAATAATCTAACTTGACTTCATTTCTTCACAAATCACTTTATTTAGGGGATATTTTGAACGCCTTAGCCTTGGCCTCAGGTAAACCCTAAAGTGAAATGATCCCATCCCATAACAGCGCCTATCCTCATGACAAATCCATTGCTCCAAAAGTGGTCTACAC
This sequence comes from uncultured Burkholderiales bacterium, assembly GCA_937891665.1. GTDB lineage: Bacteria > Pseudomonadota > Gammaproteobacteria > Burkholderiales > Burkholderiaceae_C > Limnohabitans_A. The sequence goes on from CALAGS010000237.1 coordinate 10,149, forward strand.
CTTTTGAAATGCCTCCCTTTGAAGACATCAAGGCAGCACATTTCCCCGAAGCTTTTAACCAAGCCTTCACCCATCACAAAGACGAAATACAAGCCATTGCCTCTCAAACGCAAGCGCCAAGCTTTCAAAATACCCTGCTTGCACTCGAAGCCAGCGGCGAGTTGCTAAATCAGACCTCCGCCCTCTTCTTCAATTTAAGTGCTTCACACACTTCGCCTGAAATTCAAGCCATAGAGCGAGACATTTCGCCAAAGCTTGCAGCCCATTCAGCGGCAATGTTTTTGAATGCACCACTCTTTGATCGCATCAACAAACTCCATCAAGAAAGAACAAAGCTTGGACTAGATGCTGAGAGCATTCGCTTGATTGAAAGATACCACTTAGATTTTGTTCGGGCAGGCGCAAATCTGCAGGACAAAGACAGACAAAGCTTTGCACATTATTCAGAAAAACTGGCAAGTTGTTTTACCCAATTTTCACAAAATGTTTTGGCGGATGAAGCCGCTTTCTGCTTGGTGCTCACGGAGGCCGATCAACTCATAGGGCTACCAGATTTCGTGAAGAGTGCGGCCAAGCAGTTGGCCAAAGAACGTGGCCTTGAACAACACAACGCGCATGCCTTCACACTTTCCAGATCGTCCATCACGCCTTTCATGACCTTTTCAGAACGCCGGGACTTGCGTGAAAGCATGTGGCTGGCATGGTGCAAACGTGGCGAAAACCCAGGCACTCACAACAACGAAACCGTGATGAAAGAGATTTTAAATATTCGATTGGCTCAAGCTCGCCTTTTGGGTTACCAGAATTTCTCAGAATATGCTTTGGCCGACACCATGGCGGGCAGCGCAGCAAACGCCAGAGATTTACTCATGCGCGTATGGACGCCCGCAAGATCAAGAGCCATTCAAGAGCGAAAAGACTTGATGTCGCTTTCTGGATTAAGTGATCTTGCCGCTTGGGATTGGCACTACTGGACAGAACGCGTTCGCAAAGAGAAATTTGATTTGAACGAAGCAGAACTTAAACCCTATTTGCAACTGCACAAACTCATGGAAGCCATGTTTCATGTGGCGAACCGCTTGTTCGGTGTGAGCTTCAAACAGGTGGAAAACATTGCCAAGTACCACAACTCTGTCACGGGATGGGAAGTGACAAGTGCTGATGGCAAACATGTTGGCTTGTTTTTAAGCGATAACTTTGCGCGCAGCAGCAAACGATCTGGCGCGTGGATGAGCACCTACCGAGATCCGATGAACCTCACGCGGGAAGTTAGACCCATTGTTGTGAACAACAACAACTTTTCGCAGGGACCCGAAGGAAAACCAACGTTACTCAGTTTGGACGATGCCAGAACCCTTTTTCATGAGTTTGGCCATGGCCTTCATGGCCTGTTGTCTCAGGTCAAATACCCTCGCCTTTCAGGAACCAGTGTGCTCAGAGACTTTGTTGAATTTCCCTCTCAGGTTTATGAAAATTGGCTCATGCAACCGCAGATATTGAAAGAATTTGCGTTGCATGCAGAAACTGGAGAGCCGATGCCAGACGCATTGATTGAAAAAATACTGTCTGCCCAGACGTTCAATCAAGGCTTCACAACCGTTGAGTACGTCTCATCGGCCTTGGTCGATTTAGCGCTGCATGAAACCATCGACATTGAACATTTGAACTTTCAAGAGTTTGAATCAATGACGCTTCAGAACATTCAAATGCCACCGGCCATTGGCATGCGGCACAGGTTGCCACACTTCTCACATTTGTTTTCGTCCAACAGTTATGCCTCGGCCTACTATGTGTACATGTGGGCTGAAGTTTTAGACGCAGATGGCTTTGATGCTTTTTTAGAAGCAGGCGACATATTTGCCAAAGAGCCGGCAAAAAAACTCTACGAGCATATTTACTCAGCTGGAAATCGACAAGATCCCATGAAGGCCTATGTTGCATTCAGAGGCAGAGAACCCACGGTCACCCCGCTGTTAAGCAAGCGCGGGCTCCACTGAACATGGCCAAGAAAAAACCCCGCAGCTGCGGGGTTTTTTGATTCAAGCAAGTGTGATTAACGAACCACAGCAATTTGCTCGCGCTTGCCTGCTTTGTATGTGAACAAAGTCAAGGCGCCATTTTTGATATCGCCCTTTTCGTCAAACGCGATGTTGCCGGTCACACCCTTGTAGTTGATGGACTTCAAAGCTGGCAAGTATTTGGCTGGGTCTGAAGAACCTGCTGTCACCATGGCTTGAGCCATGACTTTGACAGCGTCATAGACGTAAGGTGCATAGACTTGAACTTCTGCGTTGTACTTGGCTTTAAAGTCAGTGCGGAATTTATCCATGCCGGCTTTTTGTTCGCCCTCAACGCCGCCTGCTTCAGCACAGAAGACGTTTTCGTCTGCCATGCCATCAGCAGCCAACTTGGCCAATTCAGCTGTACAGATACCATCACCGCCCATGAATTTGGCGTTGATGCCAAGCTGCTTCATTTGCTTGAGCATAGGGCCTGCAACAGCGTCCATGCCACCGAAGAAAATGATGTCTGGCTTCTTGCCCTTGAGGGTGGTCAAAATAGCATTGAAGTCAGAAGACTTGTCAGTTGTAAACTCATGGCCAACCAAATTGCCGCCGGCTGCTTTAACAGCTTTTTCAAATTCTTCAGCCACACCTTGGCCATAAGCAGTACGGTCGTCAATCACGGCAATGCTCTTGCCCTTGAGTGTTTCAACAGCGTATTTACCCAAGGTGCCGCCCAAGTGAACGTCATCGGCCACGACGCGGAATGCACCGGCATAGCCTTGGCGTGTGTATTTAGGATTGGTTGCTGAAGGAGAAATTTGGGGAATGCCAGCAGCGTTGTAAAGCTGTGATGCAGGAATGGTGGTACCTGAATTCAAGTGACCAATCACGCCCTGGACTTTGGCATCTACCAATTTTTGCGCAGCGGCAGTGCCTTGTTTTGGATCGGCAGCATCGTCTTCAGCCAACAATTCAAACTTGACAACTTTGTCACCAATTTTGATGCCGGCCGCGTTCAACTCTTCAATGGCCATCTTGGCACCATTTTCGTTGTCCTTGCCCAAGTGGGCAATGGCACCGCTGGTGGGTCCAACGTGCCCAATTTTGATGACTTGAGCACTATCACCGTCTTTTTTGCCACAGGCAACGAGTGTTAAAACAACTGCGGCTACTGCAACCGCTGTGAGAGGGGTCTTAAGAGAAGACAATTTCATGTGTAGCTCCGAAATAATGAGGTTTTGCTTCAATCAAGCAAGTCGTAACGATAACGCAAATTTGAAACACTTTAAAGGGACCTGATCGGTAACAGACCAAAAAAAAGGGCAAAAGCCAAGGCTAATTGGGCTTTGCCGAGGTTAAATCGAATCGATTGATCTGAAATCCAAGTTGAGCGTAATGTTTCCAGCGTTGCCTTGCGCTTGATTTGTCACTTTCTTCCGGGCCAACCACTTCGATTAATCGCTCAATGTCCTCCAAATTGGGGGGGGGCGAATCGTTTAAATTGAGGAAAACATCCAGTTGATGAAGAGCGGTCAAGTCCTCCCAGATGGACCCCAAGATGACGCTCGAATGTTCAACCATGGTTGGCGAATCGGTCAGTAAGCAATGGGTCACAAAGTCAGATCCATTGAGATTCCATAACAATTGATTCAACAAGTGAGACGTGTCTTGATCAGCCAAAACGCCGACCCTGCGGCCCTGGCCGCTGGCCTTGCGCAACAAGCGGCACACATAAGGCAGTTTGTCAGGCGCATTGAAATGAAAATCAACTTGCGTCATGGGCAGGCAATCTCAATCTTGACCAGATTCCAGAACTATTTCCCAGAAGGACCCGTCTTTTTCGCAGATGCTTTTGCAATCGAGGGTTGTTGCGCAAGCAAGTAAGACAGCAACAAACCAACAGGTCTGCCTGTAGCGCCCTTGGCAGCCCCACCTTTCCAGGCTGTGCCCGCAATGTCCAAATGAGCCCATGGGTACTTTTTCGTGAAGCGATGCAGAAATTTAGCGGCCGTGATGGCGCCACCCGCACGCCCACCGACATTGGCAACATCTGCAAAATTGCTTTTCAAAGATTCGGCATATTCCTCATCGAGTGGCATTCTCCAGCAAAGATCCATGGCTTCATCTCCCGCTTGAAGGAGACTTTGAGCCAGTTTATCTTCGGTGGCAAACATGCCACTTCGAACAGCCCCCAATGCAATGACACACGCGCCAGTGAGTGTCGCAATGTCAATGACCGCTTGGGGTTTAAAACGCTCCGCATAGGTGAGCGCATCGCACAAAATCAAGCGTCCTTCAGCATCGGTATTCAAAATTTCAATGGTTTGACCACTCATGCTGGTGACCACATCACCTGGCTTCACAGCCAGGCCATCGGGCATGTTTTCACAGGCAGGGATTAAGCCCACAACATTGATTTTGGGTTGGATGGTGCTTAAGGATTTGAAAACGCCTAAGACACTGGCTGCGCCACCCATGTCGAATTTCATCTCATCCATTTCACCTGGTGGCTTGAGAGAAATGCCACCTGTATCGAAGGTAATGCCCTTACCCACCAGGACTGTGGGCGCCTCAGATTTCGCGCCCCCCTGGTATTTCAGCACAATGAAACGAAGCGGTTCGGCAGACCCTTGCGCCACGGACATGAAAGAGCCCATGCCCAACTTGGCAACCTCTTTGGGGCCTAGCACTTCGCATGATATTGCGCCAGATTTGGCCAGGGTCATGGCAGCCTTGGCCAACATGGTGGGCGTTGCATGATTGGCTGGTCGGTTGGCCCACTCTTTGGCAAACTCAATGCCATGGATCATGCCGACAGTGGCTTGCAATGCGTTTTGCAGGCTGAGATTAACGCTGGGCAAGCCCACGCTAACTTGGCTTAAAGAGCGCGTGGTGGGTTTTGATTTCGTGGTGCCGTAAACATAGGTGCCATCAGCCAAAGCCAAAAGCAAGGCTTGCAGTGCCTGCGCACTGAGGGCTTCGGGGGAAACGAGCGTGAGCTTTTTGGTTTCGGCGGCTTTTAAACTGGCAGTCAGCCCGGACATGGCAGATTTCATGTCAGCGGCCATGGCAGCGCCTACCCCCAAAAATACCACTTTGGATGCAGAAATACCTGCTACACCGTAGGCGTGGAGGACTTTCCCTTTCTTACTTGAGAAGTCTTTGGCTTTCAACGCTTTTTCAATCAGCAAGGAAAGTGGGTCTTTGGCGGCTTGAAAGTGATCAGAAATGAGGACAATCAAGACGTCAGCGGGGGATTTTGCGGCGACTGCCAATGAAAGTGTTTTTAATTCAAAGTTCATAATTGAGGTTTTCCAATTCAACAATGTTATTCCATTCTTCCATTCAAATAGATTTAGCCCCAAGTTTTGGTGCCATCGTTGTGGTTTTAGCCACGATCTTGCAAATTGGGTGGGCTCTACCTAAGCTGCACAGAATGCAAGGTCGCACATGAAAACCATTCGCCGATTAATTCACGGAGAAATCATTCGAGCGGTTGGTTTTGTTGCCATTGGCTTTCTGGCCTTGTTTGTTTTTTTTGACCTGGTCGATCAACTTCAAACACTGAGCCGAAACAAATTTCAGGGCTATCAATTGCAGCATGCTCTGCTGTATGTGGCCTTGCTCATGCCTAGCCATTTGTATGAGTTGCTGCCCATTTCTGTTTTGATTGGCGCTATTTTTGTCATGGCGCGATTTGCACAAAGCTCTGAATTCACCATCCTCAGAACAGGCGGGTTGGGGCCATGGCGCGCACTTCAAACGCTCTTTCAGTTGGGCCTTGTCTTTGTGACTGTCACCTTTGTATTAGGTGACTACATCTCGCCTTGGACAGACAAACAAGCACAGCTTTTGAAAGCGCACTACCAAGGACAAATTACCATTGGCCAGACTGGCGCTTGGCTGAGAGAAAAGCAGGCGCAATCCCAATTTGCCGTCAACGTGAGATCCATGAGCAGCGAAGGCCAGCCTGAGAATATTCGCATTCATGAATTTGACAACGAAGGGCGGCTCAAGTCGATGACCCTTGCGCCAACGGCACAGTTGATGACAGACGGGTCATGGCTTTTGAAACCCGTTGATCGGCGAATTTTTCACAATGCATCCGGCGATGATTCGAAAATCGAAATTTTGAAACTGCCGGAATGGTCATGGAAAACCGAAATCACCTCCGAGATGATTTCTGCTGCGCTTCTCAGCCCCGATCGAATGAAAACCATCGACTTGTTTCAATACATGCAGCATTTGGCTGCAAATGGTCAAAATGCGCAACGCTATGAGATTCAGTTTTGGCGAAAGGTGATTTACCCACTGAGCTGCTGGGTGATGTTGACACTTGCATTGCCATTTGCTTATTTGCATTTCAGATCAGGCAACATTGCAGGCTATGTATTTGGTGGTGTCATGGCTGGCATCAGCTTCTATTTACTGAACAACGTTTTTGGCTATATGGGCAATCTACAAAATTGGCAGCCTTGGCTTACTGCAGCTGCCCCCGCACTGATCTACAGCGTGATCTCATTGGCTACCTTTTGGTGGCTGGTTTTACGCCAATAAAGGTTTTTTGATGACGGATATCACCTTCCAACATGCCATCATTCTGTTTGCTCACGGATCGAGAGACGCTTTATGGCGACGTCCCATTGAGGCTGTTGCCAACCAGATGAAGCAACTTTCACCTGACACACAAGTGGCATGCGCCTACCTTGAACTGACCGAGCCCGACTTGCAGACTACCGTCGCTGGTTTGGTACAGACGGGCGTTAATGCCATTCGCATTGTTCCGATGTTTTTGGGGGTGGGACGACATGCCAGAGAAGATCTTCCCTTGTTGCTGCAAGACCTTATTGACCAACATCCTGGTGTGACGTTCGAATTAAGAAAGGCCATCGGCGAAGAGCCTGAACTGACTCGCGCCATGGCGGAAATTGCCTTAAAGCTCAACCCTTAGATTCATAAGGCATAATAAACTCAATCTTACTGGGTTTATTGATATGAACTTGCATCAATTTCGATTTGTACAAGAAGCCGCCCGTCGCAATCTCAACCTGACAGAGGCAGCCAAAGCGCTGCACACCTCTCAACCTGGGGTCTCCAAAGCCATCATTGAGTTAGAGCATGAATTGGGTATCGACATCTTTGCTCGGCACGGCAAAAGGCTGAAGCGGATCACAGAGCCAGGTCAGCATGTTCTCAAAAGCATCGAAGTCATCATGCGTGAAATTGGTAACTTGAAACGCATCGGTGAGCAGTACAGTGCGCAAGACAGCGGCACCCTGTCCATTGCAACCACCCATACCCAAGCACGCTATGTGCTGCCAGTTCCCGTTGCCAAACTGCGCGACCTGTATCCGCACGTCAACATCAGCTTGCACCAAGGCTCACCAGATCAGGTGGCCAAAATGTTGCTCGATGACACCGCCGAAATAGGCATGGCCACCGAATCATTGGCTGCCTACGAAGATCTTGTCACACTTCCTTGCTATGAATGGCAGCACATGCTGGTCGTTGCGCCTGACCATCCATTGGCCAAGAAAAAACACCTGCATTTGGAAGACATTGCCAAAGAACCTCTCATCACCTACCACCCCTCGTTCACGGGGCGAACACGAATTGATGCCGCATTTGCCAGCAAAAAACTACACCCTCGAATTGCGCTCGAGGCCATTGACTCAGATGTGATCAAAACATATGTTCGCTTGGGTTTGGGCGTGGGCATCGTGGCTGAAATGGCCGTTAAAGATGACCTTGCTGGCGATTTGGTTGCTCGGCCTTTGGGTGATCTCTTGGGCAAAAATGTATCGCGAGTCGCCTTTAAAAGAGGCGCTTACCTGCGCAACTTTGTTTATCAATTTGCTGAGTTACTAAGCGATCGATTGACAACAGCCTTGGTTGCAAAAGCCATGACAGGTCATGTCAATGACTACGAACTTTGAACCTATTTAAAAACCCATCATGACTCCCCAGTTGACTTCAAAACAACCCAAGTTGGGCACAACCATTTTTACCGTCATGTCAGGACTGGCCGCCGAAGTGGGCGCGGTCAATTTAGGCCAAGGATTTCCTGACTTTGAGTGCGATCCTCAACTGACGCATGCAGTGACAAAGGCCATGCACGAAGGCCTCAATCAATACCCACCGATGCCTGGCGTCTTGCCCTTGCGTGAGGCTGTATCGCAAAAAATTGAAAATCTCTATCACCATCACTACGATGCGCAAACCGAAATCACAATCACGGCGGGCGCTACGCAAGCTTTGCTCACCATCATGCTTGCCGTTGTGCACCCTGGTGATGAAGTGATTGTTTTGGAGCCATGCTACGACTGTTATGTACCCAACGTCGAGATGGCCGGCGGCGTTGTGGTCAGGGTGCCCTTGACGCCAGGCACATTCAAACCCGATTTCGACAAAATTCAAGGGGCTATTACGTCCAAAACTCGCGCCATTTTGATCAATTCCCCGCACAACCCAAGCGGCATGGTGTGGCGGCACGAAGACATGCTGAAGCTGCAAGAAATTTTGGCGCCCACTCAAATCGTGCTGATCAGTGACGAGGTCTACGAGCACATGGTTTACGAGCCGCTTCAACATCACAGTGCAAGTTCCTACAAAGGCTTGGCAGAGCGCGCCTTTGTGGTGTCAAGCTTTGGCAAAAGCTACCACGTGACAGGCTGGAAAGTGGGCACCGTTGTAGCGCCTGCGGCATTGACCGCTGAATTTCGCAAAGTCCACCAATTTGCTGTGTTTACCGTGAACACGCCCATGCAATTTGGGTTGGCAGGTTACATGTCAAACCCTCAAGCCTATTTGGAATTGCCTCAATTTTACCAACGCAAGCGCGATCTCTTCAGAGAGGGATTGTCAAAAACTAAATTCAGGCTTTTGCCGGGCGAAGGCACCTATTTTCAATGCGCCGATATTTCCAATCTGTCGGTGCCAGAAAAAGATTTGGGTGAGGCTGAATTTTGCAAATGGTTGACACGCGAAATTGGTGTTGCGGCCATACCCATGTCCGCCTTTTATGGCGACTCGTTTGACCAAAATGTGATCCGATTTTGTTTTGCAAAAAAAGACGCCACCTTGAATGCTGCCATTGAAAGGTTGGCCAAACTTTAATCGTCAGTTTCTGGCGCCAAGTTTGGAAACAGCACGGAGTTGAAGCCAAACTTCGTGAAATCACGCACACGTTGGGGGAACAAAATACCCACCAAATGATCACACTCATGCTGAACCACTTTGGCGTGAAAACCATCAGCCGTTCTTTCAATGGCTTGACCATGCTGATCAAAACCAGAATAACGAATGTGCTGCCATCTAGGCACAACAGCTCTCAAACCAGGCACCGAAAGACAGCCTTCCCAATCATGCTGCAGCTCATTGCCGATGGGCGTGATGACAGGATTGATCAAGACGGTGTAAGGAATAGGGGCTGCATCAGGGTAGCGTGAAATGATTTGTCCCGTTCCAAAAATGACCAGCTGAATATCCCAGCCAATTTGTGGCGCAGCAAGTCCTGCACCACTTGCCGCGATCATGGTCTCTTTCATGTCCACAATGCCATCCAGCAATTCCGGCGTATTAAATTCGAGCACTGGTTTTGCAATTCGCATCAGGCGCTCATCACCCATCTTCAATATTTCACGAACGGTCATTTGGATCTCCTCTTAACAATGACAAAAGGCCAGCTTCATCGAGAACCGGAACACCTAGTGCAAGTGCCTTTTCAAGTTTGCTGCCGGCCTCTGCACCAGCAACCACGTAACTGGTTTTTTGACTCACAGAGCCAGCCACTTTGGCGCCGGCTTCCTCTAGCATGGCTTTGGCCTCATCACGACTTAGGGTCGGCAATGTGCCAGTGAGAACGATGGTTCGGCCACTTAAAGGTTTGGGGACGCGCTCTGCAGGGGCGCCTTCTTCCCAACGAACGCCACAAGCTCTGAGTTGGGCCACAATTTCTTGGTGGTGCGGTTGGGCAAAGAAGGCAAGCACACTTTGCGCCACGATGGGTCCTACGTCTGATACTTCTAAGAGTTGATCTAATGGCGCATTCATGAAAGCATCCAAAGTACCAAAGTGGCGAGCAAACTCTTTGGCTGTGGCTTCACCGACATGGCGTATGCCCAAACCATAAATGAATCTAGACAAGGTGGTGGACTTAGAAGCTTCAAGTGCTGCCAAAATATTGAGCGCAGATTTTTCTGCCATTCGATCGAGTTGAACCAGCGCAGTTAAGCCTAATTTATAAAGGTCTGGCAAGGTACTGACCACGCCGGCATCCACCAGTTGATCGATCAATTTTTCACCTAGACCATCTACCTCTACAGCCCTTCTTTGCGCAAAGTGCAGAAAAGCTTGCTTGCGTTGAGCAGCGCAAAACAAGCCACCGCTGCACCGGTAGTCAGCCTCATCTTCATCTCGCAAAGCCGCACTGCCACAGACTGGGCAGACATGGGGCATGGTAAAAATTTGCGCTCCAAGAGGGCGCTGAGCAATGACAACACTGACAACTTCAGGGATGACGTCACCTGCGCGCCTAACAATGACGGTATCACCCACCCGAACATCTTTGCGGCGAGCCTCATCTTCGTTGTGCAGGGTTGCGTTGGTGACGGTCACACCACCCACAAAGACAGGGGCCAATTTGGCAACAGGTGTTAGTTTTCCGGTTCGACCTACCTGAATGTCAATGGCCTGAACTGTTGTGAGTTCTTCCTGCGCAGGGTACTTGTGAGCGACGGCCCAACGGGGCTCGCGCGTGACAAAGCCAAGTTTTTCTTGAAGCCCAAGGTCATTGACTTTGTAAACAACGCCATCAATGTCGTAAGGCAGATCATCTCGCACTTGGGCAATTTGTGCGTGAAAATCAATCAAACCGGCGGCACCTCTGACACACTGCGTTTGTGCGGCGACTGGAAAGCCCCAAGCCTTGAGCGCTTGCAATAAATCATAGTGCCGCTGAAAAGGCGCTGCACCTAATGGCCATCCTGACACCTGACCTAAGCCGTACGCAAAAAAACTCAGGGGCCGTTGCGCGGCGATGTTGGAATCCAATTGACGTACAGCACCCGCTGCAGCATTTCTTGGGTTCACAAATGTTTTCTCACCCTTGATACCTTCAGAGATTTTAAGAAGTTGACGTTCATTGAGGGCATCAAAGTCGTCTCGCCGCATATAAACTTCTCCGCGGACTTCCAATACAGAAGGCACTTCAAAAAGTTGCAAGGGGATTTGCCCAATGGTTCGAACATTGTGCGTGACATCTTCCCCATATTCACCGTCGCCCCGAGTTGCGGCTTGAACCAAGATACCCTGCTCATAACGCAAGCTCATGGCCAAGCCATCAAACTTGAGCTCTGCAACGTATTCGACTTCTGATGCACCTTCTGCCAAACCTAATTCTTTTCGAATTCGAGTGTCAAACGATGCTGCACCACTGGCCTCATTGTCAGTTTCGGTTCGGATGCTCAACATAGGCACTTGGTGACGTACTGTAGAGAACTCAGGCAATACGGCCCCTCCTACGCGCTGTGTAGGTGAATCTGCCGTTAAAAGAACAGGATACTGATTTTCGATGCTCTGAAGTTGTATGAACAATCGATCGTATTCAACATCTGGCACTTCAGGTGCATCCAAGGTGTAGTAAGCATGCGCATAGCGGTGCAACAATTTTCGAAGCTGTGCGGCGTTTTCACTTGCCAGATCGAATGCTGAAGGGCTAAGCCTGCTGCCCTCTTCCGATCCTGAAAACAAATCTAAGTTCACAATGAGATGGGGGGCACGACTATGAAAACAATCGACGTGCCTGAGGTGAGCCAGCAGACAACTCACGTGAATCTAGGGCATCGTAAAGAAGTTCTAAATCAACTGCAATGGCGTTTAAATCTGCTTCGGTCAGTGCGTGTCCTGCACCATCGGTAATGACGCCGTCCATGTCTTTGCCAAGTATGCGGGCTGCTTCGCGCAACCTGGCAAACGCTTGTTCTTCTCGGGGTACCTGCGGTACATCTAGGCTTAAGGTGAATTCTTTGATAGCAGACAGGGCTGGATCATCGGCCATGGCCGCTTGCGTATCAAAGGACAAAGACAAAATGGGGGGCAAGCCTTGAACAGGAGCAGACAAAACCATTCGGCCAGGAATGACGCCAGCCACAAAACCCCAACGCGCAGCGTGTTGATGGATGTAACCCGGACTCCATGCTGCTGATGTGGCGCAAACAGTGAAGCTAAGCTGTGCATCGTGCTCGCTTGCAAATTGATCAAGCTCACGGGCACGTGCCACTTCTTCCAACATGTCTGGAAACTCTGGTGCACCACCAATCGAATCGGCAAAGTTTTGAGCCTTGATCACATACTCTGAAAATTCGATTTCATTCAAGGGCCCTACTCGGTTGGCCAATTGAACACCCGCCTGAAATGCGTGGTACCTGCGCCCAGCCACAGGCGTTTCCCATTCGCCAGAATGATCATTCAAGCCTTCAACAGCAAATGGTTTGGTGCCGACTCGACGCGTGGTGGGCATAGCCGCTAACGCAGCATCGCCAGAAACCTGCACATCGACGTCAATCGCAGCAATGACGTCGATCAGTGCATCAAGCGGCGGCTTCTTTTCAGGTGTGGGTAGAGTGCTGATTTCATCGTCTAGATAGGCTGACTCTTTAAAACCTGGGCGACCCAAATCCGAATGGTCTAAGACAGGATCTACGCCAGCATTGGTCTCGGGTGCCGCTTGACGAGGCGCATTTTGCCGAGCCGCCCAGAGGTTGTACAGAACAACCCCCACCAAGGTCACGACACCAACAATGGCCAAACTATTTTGCAAGGAACTCATATCAGGGGGTGCAGAGTAAGGTATCTATCAAATGGATTGATCAAGCCGTTTCGGCGATTGCAACTGCAGCTTCCATGTCAACAGCAACAATGCGGGAGACACCCTGCTCTTGCATGGTCACACCGATCAGTTGCTCTGCCATCTCCATCGCAATTTTGTTGTGACTGATGAACAAAAATTGAGTTTCTTTGCCCATGCTCTTGACCAATTTGGCATAGCGTTCTGTGTTCGCGTCGTCCAAGGGGGCGTCCACCTCGTCCAACAAACAAAAAGGTGCCGGATTGAGTTGAAAAATGGCAAACACCAAAGCAATGGCCGTGAGGGCCTTTTGGCCGCCAGAAAGCAAGTGAATGGTCTGATTTTTTTGGCCAGGTGGCTGCGCCATCACCTGAACACCAGAGTCCAAAATTTCATCGCCCGTCATGACCAAGCGGGCACTGCCACCGCCAAACAATTCAGGGAACATGCGACCAAAATGTTCATTCACAATTTTGAAAGTACCCGCCAAGAGATCTCTGGTTTCCGCGTCAATTTTCTTAATGGCATCTTCAAGCGTTGTCATCGCTTCGGTCAAATCCGCGGTTTGAGCGTCCAAGAATGCCTTGCGCTCGCGGGCTGTAGTCAGTTCTTCTAATGCCGCCAAATTCACAGCACCCAAAGCCACTATGTCCCGATTCAGGCGATCGATTTCAGATTGCAATCCCGTTAAGCGAACATGGCCTTCCTCAATTGATTTGGCCAATGCCTCAAGATCTGCTTCAGCATCAAGCAGCAACTGAGTGTATTGCTCGAGGCCTAAACGAGAAGCTTGTTCTTTGAGTTGCAGCTCTGTAATTCTTTGGCGCATCGGATCGAGTTCACGCTCAAAACTCATTCGTCGTTCATCACTGGCACGCAAACGCGCCGTGAGGTCATCGTACTCACTGCGCTTGGCAGCCAATACCTGCTCTCTCTCCATTTTCATGGCCAATGCATTTTGCAAACCGGCCTGTGCCGCCGCATCAGTGAGCCGTGATAATTCTTCCTTGGCTCGCTCTTGCTCATCTGCAATCGATTTAATTTGTTGAACCGCAGTTTCTAGCCCACGCTGCAATTCTGAGCGCCTAGCTTCTAGGCTGCGCTGTGAAAAAGTAGCTTCTTGCGCCAAACGTTCAAGCGTTCGCTGCTGTTCACGACATTCTGACAGTTTGCGCTCGGCCTCAATCACGCGCTCGTCAAGTTGTGCGTGCCGTTCTTGGCTGTCAGCCAACTGCATGTCGAGTTCTTCAAATCTGGCTTCAGCCGTGATTCGACGCTCTTGAAGCTCTTCTAAATGAAGGTCAATTTCTGCCATGTCAGTGGCGATTTGCTCAGTGCGAGCGCGTGTTTGCTCTGCCCATTGAGAAAGTCTAAGTGTTTCAACCTGAAGCTCATGGGCTTTCGATTGAGCCTCTGACGCCTCTTGCCTAGCCAACACCAAACGTTGCGCAGCGTCAGAATACGCGGCTTCAGCACGAACGGAGGCTGACCTGGTTTCCTCTGCAATCAATGTTTGAGCACGCAATTGCTTTTCGAAATTTTCAATGTCTTGGGCGCGCGCCAAGAGGCCTGCTTGTTCAGAATCAGGGGCATAAAAACTGACACTGTGTTTGCCAACGGTATGACCTGTTTGAACTACAAAGCATTCGGCGCCTTGCAGTTGATCACGCCAAGCCATGGCATCGTCCAAAGAAGGCGCTGTGAAATAACCTTGAAGCCAATCGGTGAGCAAAGCCGATAGGCCAGCATCAGAAAGTCTGAGCAAATCGGAAAGGGGGCGGCAAGAAGCTGGCAGTCCTTTTCGAGCTGATGTTTGCGTGGCATTAGGCGGCGAATAAAACGAGAGTTTGGCAGGGGGGGCATCGGATGCAAAAGCCTTCACCATGTCTAGGCGCGAAACCTCAAGCGATGAAAGCTTCTCGCGAAGCGCAGATTCCATGGCATTCTCCCAACCGGGTTCCATGTGCATCTTGCTCCACAAACCTTGCAACTGATCAAGGCCGTGTTTGTTCAACCAGGGCTTGAGTTTGCCGTCAGTTTTGACTTTTTCTTGGAGTGATTTAAGAGCTTCAATCTTGGCAGTGAGATCTGCCAATTTGGCAGACTCGGTGTTCACAGACTGTTGTTGATCTCGACGCTCTTGATCCAATCTTGGGGTTTGTTCTTCTAAATCTTGCAAGGTGGTGTTGCACAACTTTGCCAAAGTGTCTGCTTGAGCCAATTGCGATTTCAGCTGAACAAGTCCTTGCTCGTCTGGGGCATCCAGTGCATTTCGATCCGCCAACAAGCGCTCTCGCCTGGTTGAGAGTTGTCGAGTTTGGTCTTCGATGTTGCGTTGATCGGCCGCCAGCACCTGAATTTGCTGTTGAACCTGCACCACACTGCCTCTTTGCTCGTTGGCTTTGGCTTGCGCTTGCCGCATGACTTCTTCCAAATCAGGCAAGGCTTGGGCTTGATCTTCGACTTGTGCAGCCAATGTGATGGCTTGATCTTCGGCTTGCAGGGCTTGTTCTGCCAAGGCTTCCAACTCTGCTAGGGCTTGAATTTGCTTTTCGGACCACTCTGTTGATTGGGCCTGTAATTGAAGCAGGCGTTGCTCAGCACGTTGGCGACCTTCCACCACGAAGCGAATCTCAGCTTCTAACTTACTGACTTCAGCACTGGCTTCGTACAACAATCCTTGTGCTTGATTGACTTGGTCACCCGCCGCGTAGTGCGCTTGGCGAACTGTTTCTAGGTCTGACTCGACATGCCTCAAATCTGCGATGCGCGCCTCTAAATCAATGACGGCCTTGTCGACATCGGCTTTGATTTTGACTTGATCGGTTTCTGCATCTGCACGTTTGAAAAACCAAAGCTGTTGCTGCTTCAAAGTGCTATCGACTTTTAACGCGTTGAAGCGCTGAGCCACTTCAGCCTGCTTCTCCAACTTTTCCAAATTGGCGTTCAATTCGCGCAAAATGTCATCAACACGCGTCAGGTTCTCTCTGGTGTCAGAAAGACGGTTTTCAGTTTCACGGCGCCGTTCTTTGTATTTAGAAACCCCTGCTGCTTCTTCCAAAAACAAACGCAATTCTTCCGGCCTGGATTCAATGATTCTGCTGATGGTGCCCTGCCCGATGATGGCGTAAGCACGAGGACCTAAGCCTGTTCCCAGAAAAACATCTTGGACGTCGCGTCGGCGTACGGGTTGGTTGTTGATGAAATAACTGCTGTTGCCATCGCGTGTCAAAACGCGTTTGACCGCAATTTCTAAAAATTGCCCCCATTGACCACCCGCACGATGGTCAGCATTGTCAAAGACCAGTTCAACGCTGGCTCGGCTGGCTGGCTTGCGGGTGTTGGTACCGTTGAAAATAACGTCTTGCATGGATTCACCACGCAACTCGGAAGCTTTGGATTCACCCAAAACCCAGCGGCATGCATCCATGATGTTGGATTTTCCGCAACCATTGGGGCCGACAACACCGACAAGTTGCCCAGGCAGGACAAAATTGGTGGGTTCTGCAAAGGATTTGAATCCAGATAATTTGATGGAATTGAGGCGCACAGGAGTCAGAAATTAGGTCAGTAGGCACAACTCGTGCCATAAGCCTCCATGTTAACCGACCCACGGGCCCCATCAGCCTGGAAAACACCTGAAATTGAACTCAAAAACAGGCCCACAATTACCGGATAATTGGGGTATGAACCCCCTCTTGGCTACCCTCCAACCCTACCCCTTCGAGCGCCTTCGCCAATTGTTCGCAACGGTCACCCCTCCCACAGACCGCGCGCACATTAGTTTGGGCATTGGCGAGCCCAAACACGCAACGCCCGAATTCATCAAAACCGCCCTCAAAGCCTCGCTTGATACAGCACTGTCTGGATATCCAGCCACTGCTGGTGAATTGCGCATGCGGGAGGCGTGTGCCCAATGGCTCCAGCGCAGATACCGCATTGAAATTCAAGCCAGCACCCAAATTTTGCCCGTCAATGGCTCCAGAGAGGCCTTGTTTTCCTTGGCCCAAGCGGTCATAGACCCCACAAAACCCGGTGCACGTGTTGTCAGTCCAAATCCCTTCTATCAAATTTACGAAGGTGCCACGCTTTTGGGGGGAGCCGAGCCCTACTACGTGGCCAATGCCCCTGAAAACGACTTCACAGCCAACTGGCAGTCTGTTCCTGAGGCTGTTTGGCGCACAACCCAACTCGTTTTTGTTTGCTCACCCGGAAACCCTACCGGAAAAATCATGCCCCTGGCTGAGTGGCAAACTTTGTTCGAGCTCAGTGAGAAATATGGCTTTGTCATTGCCTCAGACGAGTGCTACAGCGAAATCTATTTTCGCGATGAACCACCGTTAGGCGGTTTAGAGGCTGCCTCTCTTTTGGGTTACAAAGATTTCAAACGTTTGATCGCCTTCACAAGCTTGTCAAAACGCAGCAACGTGCCAGGCTTGCGCAGTGGCTTTGTAGCTGGCGATGCAGCCATCATCAAAGATTTTTTGCTGTATCGCACCTACCACGGCTGCGCCATGAGTGGTGTGGTTCAAGCCGCCAGCATTGCAGCCTGGAACGACGAAGACCATGTGGTAGAAAACCGCAATTTGTACCGCACCAAATTTGCACAAGTCACGCCTGTCCTGGCAGAGGTCATGGATGTTAAGTTACCCGATGCCAGTTTCTACTTGTGGGCAGGTGTGCCAGCGGCTTGGTACAACAGCGACACCGATTTCGCACGCGAGCTTTATGCATCAGAAAATGTCACTGTGTTACCCGGCAGTTACATTGGCAGAACCGTCGACGGAAAAAACCCTGGCCAAGGCCGAGTTCGAATGGCCTTGGTGGCCGAAACGGCAGAGTGCTTGGAAGCTGCACACCGCATGGCAAGATTCATCAAAGCAGGCAGACCTTCATGAGCGCCACACTTCGACTGGCAGAGCAACTGATCTCATTGCCCTCCGTGACCCCCGAAGATGGCGGCTGCACGGCCTTGATCAATTCGCACCTTGAACCTTTGGGCTTCCAATGCGAAGTGATTGATTTGGGGCCAGACAACTTTCGGGTCCGAAATCTTTGGGCCAAAAGAGCAGGCGCCTCAGGCCAAACCTTGGCATTTGCAGGACACGTTGATGTTGTACCCACTGGGCCTTTGACAAAATGGACCAGCGACCCCTTCACACCCACACACCGTGAAGGCAAGCTGTTTGGACGTGGCGCAAGCGACATGAAAACTTCACTGGCCGCCATGGTGGTGGCCACCCAAGAGTTTTACCAAGCATGCCCCAACCCTGCATTAGGCATTGCGTTTTTACTCACCAGTGACGAAGAAGGCCCAGCACTGGATGGCACCGTGCGCATTTGTGAAATGCTTCAAGCTCGCCAAGAAACGCCCGACTATTGCATTGTGGGAGAGCCCACATCTGTCAAACAAACTGGCGACATGATCAAGAATGGACGGCGTGGTTCACTCAGTGGCAAATTGATCGTCAAGGGCATTCAAGGACACATTGCCTATCCGCAGTTGGCAGACAACCCTGTGCACCGAGCCGCACCTGCGCTGGCCGAATTGGCGGCCATGGTGTGGGACAGGGGCAATGAATTTTTTCCGCCTACCAGCTGGCAAATCAGCAACGTGCAAGCTGGCACTGGCGCCACCAATGTCATTCCAGGTGAAATGCTCATTGATTTCAACTTTCGTTTTTGCACCGAGTCCAACGAAGCCTCCTTAAAAAAACGCCTGACCGATGTTCTGCTCAAACATGATTTGAAGTTTGACATTGAGTGGACCTTGGGCGGCCTGCCCTTCCTCACCACGCCAGGCACGCTTGTCAAAGCCGTGCAAGAAGCTATTCATGACGTGACCGGACTTCGAACAGAGCTATCGACAACGGGCGGCACCAGCGATGGCCGCTTTATTGCGCAAACTTGCCCCCAAGTGATTGAACTGGGCCCGCCCAACGCCACCATTCACAAGATCGATGAGCATGTGGCATTGGTCGACATTGAACCGCTTAAAGACATTTATAAAAAAGTCTTGTTCAATTTGAACACGGCCTGCGCGATTGAGATGGGACAAAAGCCGTAAGGCATCAATGCGATGGATCTCCAAGAACTGATACACACTAGCGCAAACAGACTAGATGAAGCCAAAGTCGCATTTGGTCACGGCACCCTGAATGCGCAAGACGAAGCCGCTTGGCTTGTTTTGTGGCAACTAAAATTGCCATTGGATTTTGACTTCACCGATGATTCACTGCGCACCCAGGAACAAGCAACGGCCCTGAATCTGAATGTGGCAGATATTTCTGCAGCGCACATCCAATCATGCCAATCACTGATTGAGCAACGCATACAGACACGCAAACCAGCGGCTTACCTCACCCGGGAAGCTTGGCTTCAAGGCATTCCCTTTTACGTGGATGAGCGCAGCATTGTGCCGCGCAGTTTCATTGCCGAACTGATTGCAGAAGGCGCCTTTGATGCTTGGCTGTCAGAGACTTCACATTCGTTTTTAGACCTGTGCACTGGCAATGGCAGTTTGGCTGTTTTGTGTGCCATGGCTTACCCTGAAATTGAAGTGATTGGAGCTGACATCTCTAGGGATGCCTTGGCCGTGGCCAAAATCAATGTCGATCAACACCAGCTGTCACATCGCATCCAACTTGTTGAAAGTGATGGCCTTCAAGGTCTGACGCAAACATTTGATTGCATCATTTGCAACCCGCCTTATGTGTGTGAAGCCAGCATGCAAGGACTGCCTGCCGAGTTCAAAGCAGAGCCGCTTTTGGCTTTGGCCGGCGGCACAGATGGCATGGATTTCATTCGTCAGTTGTTTCATGACTTGCCAGACCGCATGAACCACAAAGCCATTTTGGTTCTTGAAATTGGCAATGAACGCGAGCACTTTGAGGCGGCTTTTCCTTGGCTTGAAGCCGTCTGGTTAGAAACCAGTGCGGGCGAAGATCAGGTTTTGTTGGTCTCCAAAGAAGCACTTTTGAAAATTGACATGAAGTCATGAAAAAAAAGCCTGCTTGGAAGGCTATGATCAAGCGCAACTCAGTACAACTCTCTCCCATCCCACATTGATTTTCCTAGGTCGCCCATTGACTGCGGCCGATGTCCACCCCCATTCATGATTCAACTGAAAAACGTCACGCTGCGCCGCAGCGCCAAAGTGTTGCTAGATGCTGCTTCCGTCACACTCAATCCCGGAGAAAAAGTGGGCTTGGTCGGTCGCAATGGCGCTGGCAAATCCACCCTTTTTGCACTTTTCAATGGCACTTTGCATGAGGACGGTGGCGACTTCTCCATTCCAAAGCAATGGCGCTTGGCTCAAGTGGCCCAAGACATGCCAGAGACTGAAGAAAGTGCAACAGATTTTGTACTGGGTGGCGATACAAAATTGGCCGAGTTGCGTGCTGTGCTTCATGCAGCAGAACTATCAGAAGATGGCATGGCCATGGCACATGCTCACGTTGACTTGGCCGATGCAGGTGAACACGACGCAGTACCCAGAGCACAATCTTTAATTTTGGGTTTAGGGTTCCGAACAGCTGAATTGGATCAGCCGGTCAACAGTTTCTCAGGCGGCTGGCGCATGCGACTGCAATTGGCACGCGCTTTAATGTGCCCCTCCGATTTGCTGATATTGGACGAGCCCACCAACCACTTGGATTTGGACGCCTTGGTTTGGCTTGAAGCTTGGCTTAAACGCTACATGGGCACCATGGTCGTGATCAGCCACGACCGAGAGTTTCTAGATGCCGTCACTGACGTCACCTTGCACATTGAACATGCCAAGCTCAATCGATATGGCGGCAATTACAGCGCTTTTGAAACTCTAAGATCTCAGCAACTTGAATTGCAACAAGCTTCGTTTTCAAAGCAGCAAGACAA
Organism: uncultured Burkholderiales bacterium; assembly: GCA_937891665.1. GTDB lineage: Bacteria > Pseudomonadota > Gammaproteobacteria > Burkholderiales > Burkholderiaceae_C > Limnohabitans_A. The sequence continues at coordinate 30,879 of CALAGS010000237.1, forward strand.
GATCGCACATTTGCAAAAGTTCATTGACCGATTCAAGGCCAAAGCCAGCAAAGCCAAACAGGCTCAGAGCCGAGTCAAGGCGCTTGAACGAATGGAAAAAATTGCGCCTGTTTTAGCCGATGCAGACTTCACCTTTGAATTCAAAGAGCCCCAAAACTTACCCAACCCCATGCTGGCCATCACCAATGCCAACTTGGGCTATTCGGTCGATGGCATCGACAAAGTTATTGTCAAGCAAGTCAATAAATCTGTTTTGGCAGGAGAGCGCATTGGCATTTTGGGTGCCAACGGCCAAGGCAAATCTACTTTGGTTAAAACCATCGCTCGCAGCATCAAGGCCTTGTCTGGTGAATTGACTGAGGGCAAGGGGCTGAATATTGGGTATTTTGCACAGCAAGAATTGGACGTCTTGCACCCTTTAGACAATCCACTGGAGCACATGATCCGCTTGGTCAAAGAACTAGGCGCCACCCCTGGACAGTCTTCCCGCGAACAAGACCTCCGAAATTTTTTAGGAACCTTTAATTTCACCGGTGACATGGTGAAGCAAAACGTGGGCTCAATGAGCGGCGGTGAAAAAGCCAGATTGGTCTTGGCCATGATTGTGTGGCAGCGCCCCAACCTATTGTTGTTAGACGAGCCCACCAACCACTTGGACTTGGCAACACGCGAGGCTTTGTCCATGGCCTTGAATGAATTTGAAGGCACCGTCATGTTGGTCAGTCACGACAGGGCTTTGTTGCGTGCAGTTTGTGATGAATTTTGGTTGGTTGGCCGCGGAGAAATAAAACCATTCGATGGCGACCTAGACGATTACCAGCGCTATTTGTTAGAAGAATCCAAACGCTTGCGTGAGGAAGCCAAAAACAATGAGGCTGATGGCCCAGTTGTGACACCAACAGCTACTAAGTCGGAGCCTCAAAAGCCTGTGGCCAAGATAGCCAACCGAACGCCAGACCAGAAAAAAGAAGACGCCCTTTTACGCCAACAGAAATCTGCTCTTCTCAAGCCTTTGAAAAAATCAATCGAGCAGGCTGACCAAAAAATTGCAAAGCTAGAAGCCGAAAAATTAGCCTTGGAAAGCAAACTGGCGACACCGCTTCCGCCTTTGGAAATTGCCGAGACAGGCAAGTTGCTTAAAACGATCAACTCGGCCCTTGAAGAGTTGGAAGTTCAATGGCTGGCTTGGTCAGACGAATTGGAAAGACTCAATCTTGAAGCTTGAAAGAGAGCTGCCTTGGCAGGAAAGAAAAAACCCCACAGAGCAAGCTTTGCGGGGTTTTAAAAAGGTTTGAGTATTTGGTGGGTCGGGCGAGATTCGAACTCGCGACCAACGGATTAAAAGTCCGCTGCTCTACCGACTGAGCTACCGACCCATCTACCCAAGCCTTAAATTATAGCTTCAAATTTTAGGCTTTGCCAAGCCAGTTGCAAGATAATTTACAAGCAATGAGGCTGCAACCAGGCCAAAACTTGCCGTCACGGTCACAGCCGATCCATAGCCATGGCAGTTGAGTGTGCCGTCGCCTTCAATCAGGCAGGATGCATCGGGCGGCGCAACGTTCTCTCGACTGAATACGCAAAGGACACCTATTTTTTTACCCTCTTTGGGAGCGCCCTTTTCTTTTCTGAGTCGATACCGCAATTGGGACAATAAAGGGTCGTGGGTGACCTTAGACAGGTCGGCTTGCTCAACACGATGGGCCTCTTTCTTGCCACCAGCAGCTCCCAGTGTCACCATGAAAACTTTTTGTCGAATGGCCCAGTCGGCCATCGCCACTTTGGCCTTGACTTGATCACAAGCATCAATCACAGCTGTGATGGGCATCAAGCTTGACGCAGATGAATTGATGTTGGCAACAAGCTCTAACCAGTTTTCTGGCGAAACAAAGTCATCGACCACATGAACACGACATTCCGAATTGATTTGGGCAATTCTTTCTTTCATGGCCAACACTTTGGCCTGTCCCAGTGTGCTTTCTAAAGCATGAATTTGGCGATTGATATTGGATTCGGCAATGTGGTCCATGTCGATCAAGGTCAACTCGCCAACCCCACTTCTGGCCAATGCTTCAGCGATCCAAGAACCCACACCCCCAATGCCCACAATCAACACGTGTGAACGTGCAATGTGATCGGCACCCGTTAAGCCATAAAGTCTGGCCATGCCACCAAACCTTCGACTGGCAATGTTTGTTTGCGTCACGGCGTCAGTTTAAAAAACGCGTACGCAGAATCAAGCATGACGCAAATCGTATTGCAAAGCCGCATAGGCCCCCGCAACGATGGCCAAGCTGGCTAACAAGCTGTTGAGGCTGAGGGTTGAGAGGCCGCTTAAGCCCTGTCCAATAGAGCACCCCATGGCAAGCACGGCACCTATTCCCATGAAGCTGGCGCCCACCAGATGACGGCGCATGTCGGCTGCATTGGTAAAGCCTTCTAGCTTCAGGGTGCCTTGAAACCAGGCACTGACGAACGAGCCAGCACAAACCCCCAGCACACTGACCAAACCGATGGTCAAGCGTTTGGTGCCATCGCTGAAGTACATCAACGCGTCTAAAGCCAAGGCCACCGGGCCCGTGAAGCTAAGGGCTTCCATTTTGCGGCTGGAAGTGGCGAGGAAAAATTCCTCTAGCGTTTTGGGGTGTTCCAAGCCGTGACCCAAAACACCAGAAATCCACCAGACCCCACAAATCACGAGCCCGACCAAAATACCTGTCATCACGTTATGCTGCGTTAAGAAGTTTTGATCTTTCAATACCCACACAAGCAAAAGCAAAGAGGCTGAACAAGCCGCGACCAACATACCGACTTGCAGCGAGACATTCAGATAATTACTCAACCATTCGCCTACAAAAAGGCCATGCGGTATTTCAATTTTTACGGCATCAATGTATTGCACCCGTCCGAGAGCCAAGACACCTTTCATGGCAGAAAGCGCAACAACGCCCATGACCAGCAACACCCACAGCGCCTTCAAGTTACCAGCACCTAAACGAACCAGCGTCTTTGACCCACAACCAGAAGCCCAAACCATGCCCCAGCCAAACAACAAGCCACCCAGCAAGGATGAGAGCCAAAACAAGTCCTTGGTAGCATAGATTGATTGAAGGGGGTTGATCAGGCCTGCATATGCCATCCAGCCAAATCCAAAAATGGCAACAGCCAACGCAAGGGCCCACTGACGCAAGCGGTCAAAATTTTCCATAATGACCGCATCGCTGACTGCGCCCATGGTGCAAAAATGCGAACGGTGAAAAAGAACACCCAAGAACACAGAGACTACAGCCGCAGAACTCAAGACCAACCACTCCAAATCGGCGAGTTGAAATTCAGTCATACCGAATTATTTAAAGCGACTGAGTCGGTCTTTGGCCGTTTGTGCTGCATCGCTGTTGGGATGCAATTTGATCAAATCTTCCATGGCTTTTCTGGCGGCCTTGAGGTCTTTTAGCTCGATCAAGCAATTAGAGATGGCCAACATGGCATCTGGGGCACGTGTGTGAAGTGGCGCAATGTTTAAGAGCTTTCGAAAATTAAGCATCGACTCTTTGTAATCTTTGGTGGCGTATTGGGCATTGCCTAACCAAAACAGAGCAGAAGGTGCATAACCGCTGCTTGGATGACTTAAAAGAAAGCCCGATAAGCTACTTTGCGCAGCCGCAAAATCGCCTGTTCGAAAGACTGCAAGCGCGTTGTCAAACTGCTTCTTCTCTGCAGGGTCAGCTTGAAACTCCTGACCGTCTAAAACAACTTTGACAGGTTCAAACTTGTTCAACCTTGTGTCGACGCTTTGAAGAATGTCCTTTTGTTTCAGCTGAATGTCAGTGAGCTCACGCAACAAGTTTTCTAAGGTGCCGCGAAGCCTTGATTGTTCAGATTTCAAGCCTTCAATTTGATTTTGCAACTCAAGCAAACTGCCTCTTAAGTTGGCATTTTCACCCGCTTGAGACTTCACAATTTCAGCTGTTTGAGACTTTAAATTTTGCTGGGTTGCTTCAAGTCGCTGCCTCAGATCCAAGATGGCCCGGCGGGCTTCGTCATCTCCAAACAAGGCGGCATTGGCAAGCAGACTAAAGCTTGACAAAAAGCATGCCAAACCAAATTGAAAACTGAATAAATAAGCCTTGGATCGCATAAGGAAGGTTCAATCAGTATTTGATTTCAACACGGCGATTTTTGGCGTAGGTTGCTTCATCTGCACCGGAAGCAGCGGGCTTTTCTTTGCCAAAACTAACTGCTTCAACTTGTGCATCGCTCACGCCCAACAAGGTCAGTGCGCGGCGAACCGTTTCAGCACGCTTTTGACCGAGGGCCAAGTTGTATTCACGACCGCCACGATCGTCGGTGTGACCTTCAAGTTGCACTTTGAATTGTTTGTTAGCTTGCAGGTGAGCTGCATTGCGCTCCAAAACCGCACGCGCTTCTGGTTTCAATGCAAAACTGTCGTAGTCAAAATACACCACATTCACGCCAGCAGGTGCAACGCCTAGTGTAGCGGCTTTGCCGCCCACAACGGCAGCGACGCTGCTTTGTGCGACATCGGCTGAAGCGTTAGCAGGAGAAGCAGAAGCGTTTTTGTCTTCAACTGGCACCTCGCTTAATTTAACGCCCGATGAGCATGCCGCCAAGGCTGCTGTCAATGCCAAAATCCAAAGACTACGTTTGATCATGTAAAAACTCCAAATTAAAAATTATCGGTAAGGACCCCAGGCGGGTTCGCGAATGTCACCACTTTTTCCGGCTAGTCTGGCTTTGATTTTGCCGTCTAAAGTAGTTGTCATGAGCGCCTCGCGTCCTTGGAGCACCGTGGCATAAACAATCAATTTGCTGTTGGGTGCAAAGCTAGGGCGCTCATCGGCTGATGTTTCAGTGATGGCACTTGTCTGACCGGTGCTCAGGTTCATGACTTGAACTTTGAACTGCCCCCCAACGCGTGAGATAAAAGTTAGCCACCGCCCATCTGGGCTAAGTGCAGGTGAGATATTGTAACTTCCGCTGAAAGTGACTCTTTCAACGCCAGAGCCTGTGCCGTTCATTTTGTAAATTTGAGGACTGCCGCCTCGATCAGATACAAAGTAAATCTTCGAGCCATCTTGCGAAAAGCTAGGCTCGGTATCGATGCCTGCGTTTTGGGTTAAGCGCTTGGCTTCACCAGAGGCAACATCAATTTGGTACAACTGCGAGCCCCCATCGCGGCTTAAAGTGGCCAACAAAGAACGTCCATCTGGTGACCAAGCAGGCGCGCTGTTAGAACCTTTGAAATTGGCCATGATTTTGCGTTTGCCTGTGGCCAACTCGTGCACATAAACAACGGGCTTTCGAGACTCAAATGAAACATAGGCCAACTGATTGCCCTTGGGCGACCAAGACGGCGAAATGATGGGCTCTGCACTTGTCAAGGCAGACTGCGAGTTCTCGCCATCAGAGTCAGCGATCCAAAGGCTGTATTTGCCAGTGGTTTTGGTAATGTAAGCAATGCGGGTTGCAAAGACGCCCTTCTCACCTGTTAGTTTTTCATAGACCCAGTCAGCAAGCCGGTGCGCTGATAAACGCAAGTCTGCCGCGGCTACAGTTTCGCGGTAGTCACCTCGCTCTTGACCCGAAACCACGTCCCACAACTTGGCTCGAACTTCGTAGCGGCCATCGGCTAAACGGGTTGAACTGCCCGCCACAAGGGCATCGGCACTTTTTTGTCGCAGCATGGCATGGTCAGGTCGGGAGAGCTCGTCCATGCTCAAACCCAAATTGGGAACTGCTCTGAATTGACCACTTCTTTCCAAATCTGCCAACAAGATGGCCGACGTCTTTTGCGGCGCAGTTTCTTCGCCCTTGAAAGTAGCAATGGCAATGGGAACTTGCGTGAGTCCTACACCAGAGACATCAACTTTGAACTGAGCCCAAGCCGCGCTTGAGGCGAAGACACAGCTCAAAAGCAAAGCACCCAAATGGGCCTTAAAAGGAGAAAAATAGGTCAAGAATGAGGTCTTTTTCATAGGATTGGCAAGTCATAACACCGCTAATTTAGCATTGTGACACGCGTTAAAATCAAATCAATGACACAAATCGCCCAAGACAGCACCCAGCAGGACTTAAGTTACCTGAAGCGGATGCGCCGTCTTTGGCCCTATTTTGGCAAACAGCGAGGCACTTGGGCACTTGCCATCTTGGCAACATTGGTGGCGGCGGCCACAGAGCCCCTCATTCCAGCCCTCTTCAAACCTTTGCTAGACGAGGGATTTGCCGAAAACAGCCTGCCCCTTTGGATGGTTCCAACGGCCGTCATCGGGATTTTTTTCGTCAGGGGCCTTGCATTTTTTGTGTCTCAATATGCTCTTGCGCGCATTGCCAACGACGGCATGCAAGCATTGCGGGAGGCATTGTTTCGCAGATTGATGCAGGCTGACATGTCTATTTTCAGCAAACAATCGGCCAGTGCTTTGTCAAACACCTTGGTTTATGAAGTTCAAACGGGCGCGACGCAACTTATTTCAGCCCTTTTAGGCCTTTCAAGAGACGGCTTCACGCTGCTGGCCTTGATTGGCTACTTGATGTTTTTAAACTGGAAACTGACCCTGTTGGTCTTCATCGTGGTACCTGGTTCAGCCTGGATCATGAAGAAGCTCTCCAAGCGCCTTTATGGCCTCACCCGAGACAGCCAATCTGCCACGGACAATTTAGCCTACGTGGTGGAAGAGAATGTTTTGGCCCACCGCATGGTTCGCCTTCACGGCGCCCAAGAAAGCCAACTCAATCGTTTCCAAACTTTAAGCCGAAGACTCAGAAGCTTGGCCTTGAAATCCACGATTGCATCGGCTGCCATGTCGCCCCTCACGCAATTGATGGCTGCGGTGGCTTTGTCTACGGTCTTGGTCGTGGCATTGATTCAAAGTCGAACGGGCTTACAAGGTGCCACGGTAGGCGGCTTTGTTGCTTTCATCACTGCCATGCTGATGCTGGTCTCCCCCATTAAGCGACTGGCCGATATAGCGACCCCTGTCACGCGAGGTTTGGCCGCACTTGAGAGAGGGCTGCGCTTGTTGGAAGAAGTTCAGGTTGAAGCAGATGGCCTCGCCACCCGCCCAAAAGTAGAAAGTCAAAACACAACATTGCAAGCAAGTCAGGGTCCCTGCATTGAATTTCAAAACATCCATGTTCAATATGCTGCCGATACTTCACCTGCCTTGAACAATTTATCCTTAAGCATTCAATCTGGTGAAACTGTGGCCTTTGTAGGCACCAGTGGCTCAGGCAAAACAACCTTGGTCAATTTGTTGCCTCGGTTTGTACAGCCCAGCTCTGGGCAAGTGATTTTGCAAGGCACTGACATACAAGACTGGCCACTTCAACAATTGCGTCAACAATTTGCCATGGTCAGTCAAGATGTTGTGATGCTCAATGACACCGTAGCAGCCAATATTTCATTGGGTCAGATCATTGATCGCGCTAAAGTACAAGCCTGTTTGGCAGCGGCCAACCTTGACGAACATGTGGGCAAGCTACCCCTCGGCATGGACACCCTGTTAGGACACAATGCCACCGAGCTTTCGGGTGGACAGCGACAGCGTTTGGCCATTGCCCGAGCACTCTACAAGAATGCACCCATCCTTATTTTGGACGAAGCCACATCCGCACTAGACAATGAATCAGAACGTTGGGTGCAAGATGCATTGCAAAACCTCATGAAGGGGCGCACCACCTTGATCATTGCGCACCGACTCTCAACCATTGAACATGCAGACAGGGTAGTCGTCATGTCACAAGGAGAGATTGTGGAGCAAGGCCGCCATGAAGAACTTTTGAAGGCTGGCGGTGTTTACGCAAGACTGCATCACAAAAGCGATGCGGTTTGAATCAAAGTAACACAACATCGTATTGCTCTTGGCCCATGGCGGTTTCGCTCTGAAGCGAAATGGGCTTGGCAATAAAATCAGACAGCGCAGCCAAATGCTGGCTCTCTTCATCTAGCAACAATTCAATGACAGCAGGCGCCGCCACCACTCGAAACTCTTTCGGATTGAACTGACGAGCCTCGCGCAATATTTCACGCAAGATATCGTATACCACCGTGCGATTGGTTTTGACACTGCCTTTGCCGTCACAACTGGGGCACGGCTCACACAGCATGTGCGACAAAGATTCTCGTGTTCGCTTGCGTGTCATTTCCAACAAACCCAGCTGCGAAAATCCACCCGCCATTGTTTTAACGCGATCGCGGCTTAATTGTTTTTTAAACTCTTCAAGGACAGCGGTTTGATGTTCATCGCGGGACATGTCAATGAAGTCGACAATGATGATGCCACCCAGATTTCGCAATCGAAGTTGCCGGGCAATGGCATGCGCTGCTTCTAGATTTGTTTTGAAAATGGTGTCGTCAAAATTGCGAGCACCCACATAGCCGCCTGTATTTACATCCACCGTGGTCAGGGCTTCTGTTTGGTCAATGATGAGATAACCACCCGACTTCAATTCAACCCGGCGTCCTAATGCCTTGGCCACTTCCTCGTCGATTGAATACAAATCAAAAATAGGACGTTCACCTTTGTAAAGTTGAAGACGGGCTGCTGAGGCCGGCATAAACTCTTTGGCAAACGCGGACAAATGCTCAAATTGTTCTTTGGAGTCAAGGCGAATGGTCTGTGTACCTTCGCCAACAAGATCTCGCAAAACTCTTTGTAAAAGCGTGAGGTCTTGGTGAAGCAATGACTGCACCGGAAGTTTGACAGAGGCATCTTTGATTCGCGCCCAAGTTTTGCGAAGGTAAGCAATGTCTTCACCTAACTCTGCATCGCTGGAATCTTCTGCATTGGTTCGCAGAATAAAACCACCGCCCTGAGCGCCAACCAAAGTTTGCAACCGAGCTCTTAACGCGTCACGCTGGTCTGATGGGATTTTTTGAGACACACCAATGTGGTCGTCTTGTGGCAAAAAAACCAAATGTCTGCCCGCAATGCTGATTTGAGTTGAAAGCCTAGCGCCTTTGGTGCCAATAGGATCCTTGACCACTTGCACCATCAAGGCTTGGCCTTCAAAAACTTGCTTCTCAATAGGAACTAAGCTTTGACTGCTGCGTGCAACTTGGGGCGGCTCGCCCTCAGGCTGTCTTTGCCAGACATCTGCCACGTGCAAAAAAGCCGCTCTCTCTAGACCGATGTCAATGAAGGCTGATTGCATGCCAGGCAACACACGGGCTACTTTTCCAAGGTAGATGTTACTGACCAACCCACGCTCTAATGACCGCTCTACATGCAACTCTTGAACAGCGCCCTGCTCCACCACCGCAACGCGGGTTTCTTGGGGAGACCAATTGATCAAGATGTCTTGTTGCATGGGTTAAATGTTTGCGTTACCGCAGTGGAATAAAAAACTCAGACATTCTTTTAGGCGGCAAACCATGCGCTAAAGCCTCAGCGCCAATGCTGTCCATGATCTCTTGGGTCACGCCTTCTTTGTGGCTGTAGATTTCCATCCAGGTTTCGATGCCATCCGGGGTGGCTTCTGGTCGCTGCATCAACACTGCACTGAGGCCAGACCATTTTTGCTTCAGTGCAACCTGAAAAGCTTCAACACGCGGTCGCCACTGCGCGTGTTCAGCAATGGGTAACTTGTAATAAACAAACAATGTTTGCATGATCAATTCGGCGCTGTGAATAATTTGAAGGCTTTATTTGTCTTGACCCATACCTGACCAGCGTTTCACCAAATCAGTTTCGATGTCAAACAAATCAAGGCAACGGCCCACCGTATGGTTCACCATATCATCAATTGACTGGGGCCGTGCATAAAGCGCAGGAACAGGTGGCATCAAAATGGCGCCATTTTCAGAAGCTTGCAACATGGTCCGAAGGTGTCCGCTGTGAAGTGGCGTTTCACGAATCAAAAGCACCAATCTTCTGCGTTCTTTCAGCACCACGTCTGCGGCTCTGGAAAGCAAACCACTTGTCATGCCGTAGGCTATTTCAGACAAAGACTTGATGGAACAAGGCGCAACCACCATGCCCATGGTCTTGAAAGAGCCTGAAGAAATGGTGGCGCCAATATTTTTAGCATTGTGCACTTCGCTGGCCAGCGACTCGACTTCTTTCACGTTCATGTCTAACTCTGTGGCCAGTGTCATGCGCGCTGAATCGCTCATGACCAAATGAGTTTCAATGTCAGAGTGCTGCAAAACTTGCAAGATGCGAACGCCATAAACAATGCCAGATGCACCACTGATGCCGACAATCAATCGCCGCGGGTTGGAAGAAGAACTAGAAATGCTCATAGGTTTGCTTGTTGTGCCTTAGGCGTCGCATCAATTCGCTTCGTCAGGCCTGAATTTTGATTCGGCTTTGACGTCGTTGCGTTGTTGCTTAAGGCTGATCTTGCCATTTTCTAAATATCGACCCGTGGCTGCCCGCGCTGCTGCTTCGTCCCACTGGGGCAGCCAGTCGCCTAGGGAGTATCCAAACCATGGCGCTTGGGGGCGGAGTTTAGGCAAACCAAGCTCTTCCCAAATGGCCTTCGAACGCTCCATGTAGTCTTTGGTAGGCAAGGCCAATGGAGGCATGTCGCCTTTCATGGTGGCGTCCATGAGCAAGGTGGAATCTTCCTCACCATCATTTTCTCTCTTGGGTCCGTGGCCTTGACCGCGGTGGTCTAGGGTTCGGACATCTGCAGTGGGGTTCATGCGGTATGCCATGGCCCATAACAATGCGTCTGCATTGTCTGGGTCAATGTCGTCGTTCACTGCGATCACAATCTTGCCGCAATCGCCTTTGAAAAAGGCTGCACCATAAAGTGCACGCCAAATTTCTGTTTTGGGAGTTGTCTTTTCAAAAGTGACAATGGTGACCCGCAACAAACCCGTTAAGGGTTCATGCAAGGAAACCTTCTTGACACCGCGAATGCCCAATGAGGTTCTTAAATGTGCCAAAAACAAAGGCTCATAAGCCACGCGTTTGATGACACTGGATTCACTGGGCGCAACCTGACTGATGTAAGAGGGAATGACCGGCTTGAAGCGATGCGTGATGGCCGTGATCTTCATGGGCAAATTGAACTCTTCCAATGCCACATGGCCATGCGATTCCCCAAAGGGCGCCTCGGGCTCAAGCATGTCTAGATCAATTTGACCCTCAATCACAATTTCAGCTTGCGCAGGTACACGCAAGTTCACTGTTCGGGCTTGAGTGACTTGAATGGGCACGCCAGCCAAACCACCGGCCACGTCAAATTCATCCATGCCTATCGGCAATTTTTGCGGGCCCATGAAAGCCACATAAGGTGGGCACCCCAAAACAACGGCGCATGGCATGGTTTTGTGACCGGCCTTCTTCCAAGCTTGGTAATGCAAATAACCCCCTGCACCGCCCACCCGCGTGGCCATGCGAACGACCATTCGATCGGGGGCTTTTAGAGCACAACGGTAGGTGCCCATGTTTTGCACGCCAGTGACAGGATCGACCGTGATGACGTTGGTGGCTGTCAGGGTTGGGGCGCTGTCAAATCCTGGCGTTGAAATGGGAATGGGCAACATATCAAGTCCCTTGCCTTCGCCCAGAAGATCTGCACCTTCATGAACCACCTCTTGGCACTCGGGTTTGTCAACCATTTGAGGCGCAATGGGGTTGGCAATGGCGCGGTCCCAACGAGCCTGAATTTCCTCAACAGAAGAACCCATGCCAACGCTGTAAATTTCACGATTGGCGGCCAATGCACCCACCACAACGGGTATGTCGTATTTGCGACCTTGTGCATTGACAATATTCGTAAACAAAAATGCTTTTCGCTCAGCCTCATCCATGCCACCCACGAATTGCCAACGAACCAACGGATGGAGCTCGGAGTCTTTGTCGATAGGTCGATCGATGACTTGCAACAAGCCACGCTGTTTCAAGGTTTCTAAATGATCGTGAAGATCTGGATAGCCGGTTTTTGATTGACTCATGACTGCAAATTTAATTGAATGCGCTGATGATGCCCGCTTAAAAGTTCGCCTGCATCTGACATAACCCGAGAAATACTCACACTTAGGAGGGCGCAGAGGCCGTCCAGCCCATGCCCGCCGCAAGTTGATCGATCGATTGCTCTGTGTCTTGCCCCTCTTTCAGCAACCATTCACAGAAGCCTTCTATAACGGGGCTCTCTTGCGCACTGAGAGGTGCATTGGCGTAGTAGCGCCGTTGTCTTGCGGCCAGCAAGCCAAAGGGCGCGCACATGCGTCCAGCAATGATGTCATCGGCTACCAAGAACAAAGGCACAAGGACAACTCCCAAGCCTTCTGCTGCAGCCTGCAAGGCGAAATACATTTGCTCAAATTGCAAGTTGTGCGAGACCCGCAAGTCGGCTTGTCCTGCCATAGGCAACCATTCTGACCATGCCATGGGTTCGGTGTCATAACTGATGAGCGTTTGATCGGCCAAAGCCTTGGGGCTGTCCAACTGGCCGTTTTCCATCAAATCTGGGTGACAGACCGGCACAATGGTTTCTGTCATGAAGGGAACCGAAAGCATGCCAGGAATAGGCTGATGAGACCCCCGAATAGCGACGTCATAGATACGGTCTTCAAAATTAACGGGCGCTGTGGAGGTTGTTAATTTCACCTCTACGCCACCTCTGCGCCTTTGAAAGGCTGAGATTCGGGGGATCAGCCAACGCATGGTGAAGGTGGGCGGTGCATTGATGCGCAACGCTGTGGGCTCGGTCTGCTCTAACAACTGCATAGAGGTGACCGCGATGCGGTCTAAGGCGGGCGTGACAGCTGCCAGAAAAGTTCTGCCGGCATCCGTGAGGCTCAATTGCGATTGAGCACGGTTGAACAAACTTGTTCCCAACCAGGTTTCTAGGGTTGCCACCTGTTTGCTAACGGCGCCATGTGTGACAAAAAGCTCTTTGGCGGCCTTGGTAAAGCTGATGTGCCTTGCGGCGGCTTCAAAGGCTCTGACCGCATTCAAGGGTGGAAGTTTTCTCATACCCCTATCTTACCTAAGCTTTGTATTTCTTGCTTAGATGTGAGTTTTACTCGACATCTTTGAAATAAACTGGTTTGCGCAGCCCACAGAATGGGTAGAAACTAACACGACATGAAAGCAGCACCATTTGATTACGTTCGAGCCCAAAATCTTGCCCACGCTTTAGACAAGCTGAGCGAGAGTGGCGGCGATGCCAAATTGATTGCTGGCGGCCAAAGCTTGGTGCCCATGATGGCCATGCGCTTGGCTCGGCCTGCCTTATTGATTGACATCAACCGATTAGATGAACTCAAAGACATTGAAATTCAAGCAAGCTGTGTCAAAGTGGGCGCCGGCGTTCGGCAACGCGACCTTGAGTTTCATCCCCAACTTCACTCACACCTTCCTTTGGTAGGCAAAGGCATGCAATGGGTAGGTCACGAACAAACACGCAACCGGGGTTCTGTCGGTGGCAGCTTGGTCCATGCCGACCCTTCAGCAGAGTTGGCCTTAGCAGCCTTGGTGCTCGAAGCGACTTTCACGCTTGAATCTCAATCTGACGGGCAGCGGCATTTGAAGGCGGATGAATTTTTTCTAGGCCCCATGTTCACAGCCGTATCTGACACTGAGGCCCTGACTCAAATTGATTGGCCTGTTTGGCAAGGATCACACCTTGGCACTTCCTTTGAAGAAACAGCCATTCGCAAAGGTGACTTTGCAATGGCATCTGCTGCCTGTCAAATTCAAACCCATGAAGATGGTCGCGTTCGGCGCATCAGTTTTGGCCTTGGCGGCGTTGACGGAACCCCCCTCGTTTTTACTGAACTGGCCAAGTCTTTAGAAGGTCAAGTTCTTACGCCTGAGAGTGCGTTGCATGTTGCACATGAGGCGGCTCAATCTAGTCAGCCAGGCAGTGACATGCATGCCACAGCGGCCTACCGCAAACATTTGGCTCAAGTGCTGCTCAGCAGAGCTCTTCAATCTGCTTATGCCGAGGCATGCGCCAACACCCAAGCGTCCAACATCACATGACCGCTCCAAACACCCTTCTCAAATCGATTCAAATTCAAGTCAATGGCACGCATCAGCACCGACTGGTAGAGCCGCGCACCAGCCTGGTTGATTTCATCCGCGATGAACTCGGCCTCACTGGCACACACGTTGGCTGCGAGCACGGTGTGTGCGGTGCATGCACCGTCCTGTTAAACGATGAACCCGTTCGCTCTTGTTGTATGTTTGCCGTACAAGCCGATGAAATGCGTGTCACTACGGTAGAGGGCTTGGCCCCCGAACGCGGCATCATGACAAAAATACAAGATGCATTTTGTGAAAAGCACGCACTTCAATGCGGCTACTGCACACCTGGCATGCTCATCGCTTGTCACGCATTGGTTGCAGACAACCCGCATCCAACGGAAGACCAAGTCAGAGATGCCATCAGCAGCAACATCTGCCGCTGTACTGGCTACCAACAGATCGTGGATGCCGTGATGTATGCCACTCAAGCTGAGGACAAGTGATCATGAGCAAAAGCCCATTTCGCTTTATTGGCAAGCATCGCCGCGCTGTAGAACACAAAAGGTTTGTACTGGGTCAAGGTCACTTTGCTGCCGACATTCAGCTTCAAGGCATGCTTCACATCGCCTTGGTTGCATCGCCTTATGCCAGTGCCAAAATCAAATCCATCGATGTCAGCCAAGCCTTGGCCATGCCGGGTGTGCATGCCGTCTTAACCGGTGAAGAACTTCGCCAAAATACCGAAGCCATGCTGCCAGGCGTCGATGCACCCCAAGTCACGCGTTATCCGATGGCATTTGATGTCACACGCTACGCTGGCGAGTGGGTGGCTGCCGTTGTGGCTGACACTCGCGCCCTGGCAGAAGATGCGGCAGAGCTGGTCATGGTGGACTACGAACCACTTCCAGCCGTCGTCGACCCGCAAGAAGCCTTGCTTCCCAATGCCACTTTGGTCCATCCCGCGCATGGCAGCAATGTGATTTTTCATCGGCATTTTGTGTGGGGCCCTGTGGACCAAGACTTCGCACAGTGCGACCATCAACTGAGCTACCGCGTCAGTTGGGCGCGCAATGCCACCGTTCCAATTGAGACCTTTGCAGTGGCCTGCCAATGGAATGACTCAACAGGCATTTTGGATGTTTGGGCTTCTATTCAAATGCCCAAATTTCCAGATCAGATGGCCAAAGCTTTGCGCCTATCGGGCAATGCTGTGCGCGTTCATTTTGATGTCGACGTGGGCGGCAGTTATGGCGTTAAGCGCGGTTTGAAGCACTCGGTGTTGGTAGGCTACTTGGCGAAAAAGTTAGGTCGCCCCGTCAGATTGGTCGAAGATCGATTGGAAAACATGCGAGGGGGAGACATGCAAGGCCCTGACCGCATTTTTGATGTCACGCTGGGCTTTCAAAACAATGGCGAAATTAAATCCATGCGCATGAAAGCCGTGGACGACATTGGCGCCTACTCTGGCCGTTCACCTTTGCAATTGGGCAAACCAGTGGGTGCCATTGTGGGCCCCTACAAAATCAACAGTGTGTCGTACGACGCCATGGCTGTCATGACCCACAAAACACCTCAAGAGGCGGTTCGTGGTTTTGGTCAAGCCCCCACAAACTATGCCATTGAGACAGGCATTGACAAAGTCGCTCGCTTCCTCAAACTAGATCGCATTGCGCTTCGCCGTCTTAACATGATCGGCAAAGATGAGTTTCCCTATTTAATTCCAAGCGGCACCTCCTACGATTCAGGCGACTACGACACGGTCATGACGAAGGCCCTCAACGCGGCCTCTTACGAAGAATTACTCAAAGAACGCGATGCCTTGCGTGAAGCAGGCCAGCTGGCTGGCATCGGCATTTCAACCTGCCTAGAACCATCCGGTGGTAACTCATCTTTTGAGCCCCTGTTCAACCCTAAAAACGAAACAACCACGTGGATGGATTCGTGCTTGGTTCGAGTTGATTTGTCGGGTTCTGTGACCGCTTTAATGGGCACCTCCACTTCGGGTCAAGCCCATGAAACCATGGTCTCCACCGTTGTAGGTGAAGTGCTTCACCGCGAACCTGATAGCATCCGAGTCTTGCATGCCGATTCATTGAACGCACTGCCCTCAAACAGCCCTGTCGGCAGTCGAATGGCTATCATGTTAGGCGGTGCAGCTGCGGGTGCCGCCAAGAAAATCAAAAACAAACTGCTGCAGATTGCAGCACACAACTTAGGCGTTGCCCTTGAACAATTGGACTATGAAGGTGGCCATGTTCAAGTCAAGAATGAGCCAGAGAAAAAACTATCTTGGGATGCATTGGTTGAAATTGCTCACCGGAAATTTCATAAATTGCCAAAGGGTATGGAGCCTGGACTTCAAGAGAAGTTTGTCTGGGAAGTTCCAACAGGCGGCATGCTGCCCACGGCAGACGGCAGAGTTCAAATGTACCCATGTCACTCCTTTGAATCGCATGTGGTGTTGGTCAGCATTGACCCAGGCACCTGCAAAGTGACCGTGCGCAAATACGTTTGTGGTCACGATTGTGGCGTCATGATCAGCCCCGATGTGGTTCACGGCATGACCTACGGCGGCATTGCACACGGACTGGGCGCCGCCTTGATGGAAAAATTTGCCTTCTCACCAGAGGGACAACTTCTAGCGGGCACCTTCATGGATTATTTGCTGCCTTCTTCGGCAGAGGTGCCAGCCATTACCATCGTTGACCATTGCACACCCTCACCTCTCACTGAGTTTGGCCAAAAAGGTTCAGGCGAAGCGGGCTATCTAGGCAGCCCAGCTGCCATCGCCAGCGCCGTCAATGACGCCTTGTCCACACAGGGCGCCAAAATTGACCATTTGCCCATGACGCCTCAGGCCATCTGGTCTGCTCTCAACGACGCGAAATCAACAGCATAAACACTTATCTGAAGGGCCAACTGACATGACACCCCCCACTCAATTGCTTTCTGGGCCTGCTGGCAAAATTGCGGTTCATGTCTCGGGGCCCATTGACGGCCCTGCTGTTTTGATGACGCACTCCATCCTTTCATCTAGCATGATGTGGCGGGAACAAGCCAACTTGTTGGCGGCCACTGGGTGGCGTGTCATTTGTGCAGACACTCGAGGCCATGGTCAATCTGAATGCCAGACCCAAAGTTGCACCATGGACGATTTGGTGGCCGACAGTTTGGCCGTGCTTGATGGCCTGCGCATTGATAAAGCACACTACATTGGCCTGTCTCTGGGCGGCATGAGCGGCGTTGGATTTGGCATTCAACATTCAAACCGATTGCTCAGCTTGGTCTTGTGTGATTGCCGAGCCGACATGCCCGCACCGATGGGTGATGTTTGGAATGATCGAATGGCAAGCGCCACCCAAGATGGCTGTCAAAGCCTGGCAGTTCCAACCACAGAACGTTGGTTTGGCGCCCCGTTCCTAGCTTCGAACTCAGCAACAGCAAAAGCATTTCAAGACACCATCTCTCAAACACAAGTTAACGGATTTTTAAGTTGTGCAAGAGCCATCCAGGGCCTGAACTACTTAGAACGCATCTCTCAGATCAAAGTCCCAACCACTTTGATTGTGGGCGCAAACGACGGCCCCCTTCCGCAAGCCATGCAAGACATGCAACAAAAAATTCAGCGTTCGTATTTGGAAGTGATTCCTCATGCTGGACACTTGCCCAACATTGATCAACCCCACTTATTCAACGCAGCACTGATGCGTCACTTTGACCATCACATTTCAGAAAGTTAAGCATGAGCGAGCAAATCAAAATTCAACAAGATGGGCGTATCTTGCGCATCACATTCAACCGTGCTGAAGGCAATGGGGTTTCAGACAGCATGGCAGCAGCCTTGTCAGAAGCCGTTTTGAATGCACACGTAAATTCCGACTGCGTGGTCCTTGACAGCGTTGGACCCGACTTTTGCACGGGACGTGTGCGTGATGCAGATTTTCCGCCCTCACCTGAAGCCTATTCACGCCGTCCTGAATACGACTCAATATTTAACAGCTACAAAGCTTTGCGCAGTTGCACTGTACCGGTCATTGGCGTGATCGAAGGCAAGTGCATGGGTTTTGGCACAGCCATTGCGGCCCTGTGTGATGTGTCATTTGCCAGCGACACAGCCACTTTCAACATTCCTGAAATTGCGCACAACGTCATGCCCACCATGGTCATGTCAGCCATTTACGATCGCATGAACCGAAATGCCATTTTGTACATGGCTTACTCTGCAGACTTTATCAGTGCTACGCAAGCGCAGTCTTATGGCATTGTCAGCAATGTGGTTCAACAAGACCAACTTGCTGCTGAAGTCAAACGCTTTTGCGACACCTTGCTCAGCCGCCCACGCCCAGCAATTTTGGGTCTGAAAGAATATTTGCGTGTGGCTCCCCGCATGGACGAGCAAGGCGCCATTGACTACGCAAGAAGTTTGCACTCCATGGTCAACACATCAGCGGCCATGAAGAAAAAAGCGCATTGAACGTCGCATCCAACATTTCACAGTTCAACAGAAAGTAAGCACATGGAAATTTTGGGACAGCAACTCATTTCTGCGCCTCGTCAAAAAGTTTGGGATGCCTTGAATGACCCGCTCATTTTGAAAGAATGTTTGCCTGGTTGCGAATCTGTCGAGCAACTTTCTACCGAAGAATTTAGAGTCGTCATCAAAACAGCCATTGGCCCTTTAAAGGCGCGTTTTCAAGGCTCGCTCAAAATCACAGAAGCCAAAGTACCTGAATCCTGTGTCATGCATTTTGAGGGCCAAGGTGGTGCCATCGGATTTGGCAAAGGAACCGCTTCGGTCACTTTGAAAGAAGCCGCAGATGGCACAGATTTAACTTACGAAGCCAAGGCTCAAATTGGGGGCAAATTGGCGCAAGTAGGCACGAGGCTGATTGACAGCGTTGCAAAAAAAATGGCCGACGATTTTTTCAAGGCATTCCAAATTGCTGTGGGTCCCAAACCCACTGAGCAGATGACCGCAACGACTGAAGCTCCCAAGGTGGCCCCAACTTCGGGCTTGAGCTCATCAGCCGCTCCCCGTCTTGAAAGTTCGCCACAGAGCCCAGAAAAAGTGGTGCCCGCTTGGTGGCTTTTTCCAGCGTTTGTTTTAGGAGCTGCCATCATGCTGGCAGGTTCGCGTTGGATGCTTTGATTTTGTCAAAAAATAATTAGGAGACATGCCATGACTTTAGACATAGATTGCTGCGATTTGCCAAAAAGTGGTTTTGCAGCACTTCGAAACTTGACACTCTTCGGCTTGGCCGCTTTGTCTGTTTCTGTTGCAGCGCAAACCACGCCGGCACAAACTACAGCTGCCTCTGCCATTGCAGGCGCATCCATGCCTGCCAATATGAGCCTCATGCAATACGACAAGCCTGACCGAGCAGAAAAGATTTTAGAAGCGGCCACCAAGGAAGGCACCCTCACACTTTACACAGCATTTCGGCCCCAAGATTTACCTTTGATCATTGCGCCTTTCGAAGCCAAATACGGCATCAAAGTCAAAGCGTGGCGATCTGGCAGCAACAACGTCACGCAGCGTGTGATCCGCGAAGCGGCAGGCAGAAGGCCTGAGGTCGATGTCATCATGATGCCCGCCAGCGAAATGGAAGCTGTGTACCGAGAAAAACTACTGCAACCTGTCACTTCGCCTTTAACCAAGGACCTGATACCCATTGCATCACCTGCGCATAAAAACTGGGCCACAGTGTTTATGAATGTGACGGTTCATTCTTACAACACACAACTCATTAAGAAAGAAGAGCTACCAAAGACTTTCAATGACTTGCTAGACCCTAAATGGAAAGGCAAGTTAGGCATTGAGTCCAAGGCAGAAGAGTGGTACAGCAAAGTGATCAGCGTCATGGGCGAAGAAAAGGGTCTTCAATATTTTCGCGAATTGGTGGCCAAAAACGGCTTGTCTGCGCGCCTAGGCGCATCCTTGCTGCACAACCTTGTGATCGCCGGTGAAGTTCCTTTGGCACTGACGGTCTACATTGATTTACCAGAAAAAGGCAAAAGAGCTGGCAAACCTGTAGATTGGTTTGCCATTGATCCCGTAGTTGCACAGGGCTTCAACATGTCTGTTGCGCAAAAAGCGCAACATCCTAACGCCGCTTTGCTCTTTTACGACTACATGCTGTCAAATGAAACGCAGCGACTATTGACATCATTGCATTACTACCCTGCTAGCACCAAAGTGACCAACCCATACCCCAACATGAAGATTGAAGTGGTCGACCCTGTGGCCACCATTGACAGCTTTGGGAAATGGAAGAAATCATTTGATGAAGTCGTTATCAAGAACTCAAGCTCCAAATAATTACTTGGATTCAACATGAAAAAAACGATCTCTGCTACACAACCAACTGCAGCCAAATCAACAGCAGCAAAGACTGCGAAGACCTCTAAATCCTCGCCTTCAGCACAGCGAGGCTACCGTGATCTTCACGAACACTTGGCCGAACTTGACAAGCAGGGACTTCTAATTACCGTTGATCGACCCATCAACAAAGACACAGAACTTCACCCTTTGGTACGTTGGCAATTTCGAGGTGGTATTGCCGAGCCAGACCGCAAAGCATTTTTATTTACAAATGTGGTCAATGGCAAAGGAAAAAAATACGATATCCCGGTTGTTGTAGGCGCACTGGCCGCAACACGAAAAATTTACAGCGTCGGCATGGGCTGTGAAATTGCAGACATTGGCAAAACTTGGAGCCATGCCATTGCCAACCCCATCAAACCCAAAGTCGTTCATGATGCACCTTGCCAAGAAATTGTCATCCAAGGCAAAGAATTGTTAAAGCCAGGCAAGGGCATCGACGGTTTGCCGATTCCCATCTCGACACCCGGTTGGGACAACGCACCCTACACCACTTTGTCGCAGTACATTACAAAAGACCCAGAAACTGGAATTCAAAACATGGGCATCTACCGAGGGCAAGTCAAGTCACCCACGCGCTTGGGCATGAACCCCTCGCTTGAGAATCAACCGGGCATTTATACCCACTGGGAAAAAGCCAAAGCGCGTGGCGAACGTTTGCCTGCCGCTGTGATTTTGGGCTGCCCACCTTGCGTGGCTTTTACTTCGGCCCAAAAGTTATCGGAAGATACTGATGAATTGCATGTAGCGGGTGGCCTAGCTGGCGCACCCATCCATGTTGTGAAGTGCAAGACCGTTGACCTCATGGTTCCAGCAGACGCTGAGATTGTGATTGAAGGTTTTATCAACACAGAATGGTTAGAGCCCGAGGCCCCTTTCGGTGAGTCGCATGGTCATGTGAATCTGCAAGAGTTCAATGCCTACATGGAAGTCACAGCCATTACGCGACGCAAAGACGCCATTTTGACCTCCATCATTTCTCAAGTCACCCCTTCAGAGTCGAGCCTCATTAAACGGGTTGCCCTGGAACCCGTCTTCTTGAATCATTTGAGCAAAGCCATGGGCATCAAGGGTGTGAAAAAAGTGGTCATGCACGAACCGCTCACCAATTTACGCAAGGTCATCTCAATTGTGGTCGATCGAAAGATGCCGCAAACCGAGGTTTGGCGAGCCTTGTATGGCGCCGCCTCCTTGTTACGTTCTGGTGGCAAGATGGTTATCGCAGTCAACGAAGACATTGACCCAGACAATGCCGACGCCCTGCTTTGGGCCATGAGTTATCGCGCAAATTTTGCGCTCGATTTACAAGTTCTGCAAAACCGCGACCCTGGTCACGGACCGCGCAGTCCTCGAAACAACGGCATGGACTCTTCCTTGCTGATTGATGCAACCCTCAAAGATCATTTTCCGCCGATTGCGTTGCCGAAAAAAGAATTCATGGAGAATGCCAAGGTCATTTGGGAAGAGTTGGGCTTGCCACCCTTGAAACCTGAATCCCCTTGGTTTGGTTATTCTCTGGGTGACTGGAGCGAACGCAATGAGCAAATGGCTCAGCGCGCGGTCAAGGGCGATTACTTTGTGACGGGTGAAGAAATTGCAAAAATGCGTCGCAAAGATGTCGCCATGAACACCGAAATTAAACATGTCATGGCAGACGAGGGCCGTCAAGCGCTCCCTGCAAAGAGCAAGTCCAAAGTCGCGGCCAAGGGCAAGAAATCCAGTCTCAAGAAATAATTGGCCTGCGCAATTTCTAAAGGTTTCAGATGGAAAGCGTCAAACAGAATAAATTGCTGACTGAAGTTGGCCGAGGTACGCCCATGGGCGAACTCATGCGTCGCTATTGGCAACCGATTGGCGCAGCCGTCGATCTTGAGAGCAAATGGACTCAGCGAGTCAGATTGCTCGGCGAAGATTTGGTGATCTTCAAGGACCGACAAGGACGCCTTGGTTTAATTGCAGAGCAATGCCCACACCGCCGCGCCTCTTTTGCACATGGCATCCCCACCGAAAATGGCATTCGTTGCCCTTACCACGGCTGGGAGTACAACGCGCAAGGCAAGTGCATTCACCAACCCAATGAGCAAGACAAATGCGCCTTCAGAGACAAGGTCAGCACCGATGCCTATCCAGTCCAAGAAATGGGCGGCATGCTGTTTGCCTACTTGGGGCCACAACCGCAACCACTTCTGCCGCGTTGGGATGGTTTTGTGGCGCAAAACACCATTCGCATCATGGGCCGAACCATTCTGCCGATCAATTGGCTGCAGATCATGGAAAACTCTTTAGACCCTGTGCACACCGAGTGGCTTCATGGCCACCACTATGAGTTCTTGAAAGAACAAGAAGGGATCAAAGTCGCTATCAGCACACGTCACTTGAAAATTGATTTCAAAGAGTTTGAATATGGCATGACCAAGCACAGGTTATTGGAGGGCCATTCGGAAGACGGCGACGACTGGAAAGTGGGACACCCAATAGTGTTTCCAAACATGCTGGCTGTGGGCAATGGCGATGAGAAGTCTCGCTATTACTCATTCCAAATGCGGGTGCCCGTAGACGATACGCACACCATGCACCTTTGGTTTAACGCTTATGTGCCGCCCCAAGGTGTGACAGTGCCCAAGCACCTTCTCGAAAAAGTGCATACCTACGAGGTTCCCTTCATGGATGACAAGGGCGAATACATCGTCGACAACGTGGATGGGCAAGACATGATGGCCTGGATTTCCCAAGGTGCCATTGCCGATCGATCATTGGAAAATTTGGGGTCCACAGACAAAGGCATTGTGATGTACCGTCGCATGTTAAAACGCGAAATGCAAAAGGTTCAAGCGGGCATTGATCCGATTGGCATCGTTCGCGACAGCGCTCGCAATGAACGCATTGACCTGCCTAACGAGAAAAAGAAACACCACAACAGCGATGGCTTCACCAGCTTCATGATGCGAACGCACGCCAAGTACTCACCCATCGCCAACGACTTATCGAAGTTGTTTGAACCCCACCTTCACACAGCCAAATAAGCACCATGCAAATCAATGAGCTCAAACAAAGACTGATCGATGCAGGCCATATTTTGGAAAATGCAGGTCAAGGCGACCTAACACGCGGCCATGTGTCCATTCGTTTACCCAACGACCCCACCCACTTCATCATGAAACCCCACAGTTATGGGTTTGATGAAATCACACTTGAAAACATTGTGCTGTGCAACCTTGAAGGTGAAAAAGTAGGCGGTGGTGGACGCAAACACAGTGAGGTTTACATTCACTCCGAAATTTACAAAGCCAGGTCAGAAATTAACAGTGTCATTCACACGCACCCCACCTATGCCGTTGCGCTGTCTGCAACCAGTCAGGCTTTAGAGCCCATTAGCCAACCTGCGGTTGCATTTGCAGATGGCCTGCCCTATTTCAATGACGCCATTGACCTTATTCGCACACAAGATCTCGGCCGGGGCGTGGCCAAAGCATTGGGTTTCTGCAAAGCAGTTCTCATGCGAAACCATGGCGCTGCTATTGTGGGTCAGAATGTAGAAGAGGCCACCATCTTGGCTATCATGCTAGACAATGCGTGCCAAATACAGCTGGCCACCATGGCGGCTGGCGGCATAGGTGAAAAGTTCACGTCCGAGCAAGTGCAAAAGCTGCACCATGACATTACAAGGCCTGAGCAATATGTCATCAATTTTGAATACCTCAGAAGACGTGCCATTCGAACTATGGCATCCTCATAACCGACCACGTTTTAACTCTGCTAATTGACTCTGCAACTCCGAAAAGGAACCCTCCGATGCGCACCTTCAATACCCTTTTAGGCACCGTTTGTTTGGCAATCACTTGCGGCTTTTCACAAGCCCAAACAGTGGACCCTACCAAGCCCCTATCCATTCAAGAACTGGCAAACTACCAAGGTGCAGACCGAACCGCCAGGCTTATCGAAGGCGCCAAAAAAGAAGGCAGTTTGGTGGTCTACCACGTGTACCCTGCTCTCACCAACATCATGAATGATTTCGGTAAGAAGTACGGCATCAAAATCAAATCTTGGCGTGCAGGTTCTGAAGCTGTTCTTCAGCGCCTCACCAGTGAAAATCGGGGCAACAAGCATGATGTCGATATTGTTCAAAACAATGCACCCGAAAATGAAGCAGCGTACAGAGAAAAACTGTTGCAAGACGTCTATTCACCCTATCAAGCTGATTTGTTAGCACAGGCTATGCCGTCTCACAAACAATGGGTCGGTATTACTGTTGACATTTGGACTGCCGCTTACAACACGGACAAAATTAAAAAAGAAGACCTGCCCAAAACCTACAAGGATTTACTTGATCCCAAATGGAAAGGTCAACTAGGGATTGAGGGTAACAACCACGCATGGTTTGGTGCCTTGATGGGTAAAATGGGGGAAGACGAAGGACAAAAATTGTTCTCGAGCATTGTGGGCACCAATGGCATTTCCAACCGAAAAGGTCATTCGCTGTTAACCATGATGGTGTCTTCTGGTGAAGTTCCCTTGGCACTCACTGTCTACAGTTGGAACCCCGAGCAATTGAAAAAAAAGGGGGCGCCTGTTGAAGGATTGGCTTTGCAACCCTTGATGGCACAACCCAGCACCATCGCCATGCTGAAAAAATCTCCGAATCCGCATGCTGCACTTTTGTTTTACGACTACATGCTCAGCGAAGGTCAAAAGCAACTTCATGATTTGAAATTTGTTCCAACCAGCAAAAAGTACGAGTTGCCCTTTCCCAAGGTACCTCTCAATTTCATCGACCCCGCCATGGCTTTAGATCAACAAGCCAGGTGGTTCAAGATGTTTGAAGAAACCGTCGTTAAAAAGACCAAATAAATGCGGACGACTTAGGCCGTGGCCAGAGACAAGCCTCTTCAAATTGCCGTTGTTGGATTTGGTGCAGCTGCGCAGGCCTTCATTCCAGCCATTCAGGCCAATTCATCCTTTGAGTTAGTGGCTGTAGTCGAGCCGCATCCCGAGGTTCAAAAAGCTGCCCGACTTTTAGGCGTTCCCGTTTTTCACGAATTATCGGAGCTTCAAACAGTCTCTGAACTCGATGGTGTCTACCTGGCCACACCCACTCCGCTGCATGCACAACAAGCCATCGCCTGTTTAGAAAGCGGCTGGCATGTCTTGGTGGAAAAACCCATGGCTTGCAATGTTGCAGAAGGCATTGCCATGGTGCAAGCCTCACGCCAATGCCATCGGCATTTGACAGTAGGTCATTCGCACAGTTTTGATGCGCCCATACAGGCTATGAAGCAAATCATTGAACGAGGCGAAATAGGCACGGTGAGCATGGTCAATAACTGGTGTTTCACTGACTGGGTGTATCGGCCACGCAGACCCGAAGAGTTAGATTCGAAATTGGGCGGAGGCGTGCTGCTGCGTCAAGGCGCACACCAAATCGATGTTTTGCGTGCCTTGTGTCATTCACCTGTCACGACAGTGAAGGCCAAGCTTTTTAACACCGATCCCAAAAGAAACACCGTAGGAGCCCATGCCATTTATTTGGATTTTGAAAATGGTGCAGCTGCAACGGCCATTTACAACGGGTATGGTGGCATGTCCAGCATGGACTTCACGCAGCATGTTTCCGAATGGGGATACAGACAAACCGCAGATGTTCGGAAGTGGTACACCGCCAACCAAGCACCCCAATCGGCTGAACAAGAATTGGCAGCCAAGCAAAAACGGGCACTTGACGCCATTCCGGCTGAAGCGCCCTATCAGCCTCATTTTGGACTGACTGTGGTCAATGGCAGTCAGGGCGATATTCGGCAAACCCCTCACGGCTTGATGGTTTGCAATGCATCTGGGCAAACTGAAATCCACTTGCCATCGCATCAAAGTCCAAGAGACTTGGTCTTGGCAGAGCTCGAACAAACTTGGCGAGCGAAGGGCTCACATTGGCACAGCGGCCAATGGGGCCTGGAGAACTTGCGAATTTGTCAGGCCGCTCTAGAGTCTGCCGAATCTGGCAGAGAGGTGCTTCTTGCCAACTAATTCCAATGCGTTTCAGGGATGGGCCAAGACAATAATTCAGCCAATCTGCAAACCACCCAAAAAGCCTCTTCAGGATTGACCATAGAGGGTTCGGCGATCAGGCCCTGCCAACATTTTTCAAGGGCATCTTCTTCTGCAATGCCAAGCTGAAATTGCTGAGTGCTGACCGTGTCCATTAACAAGTTGGCCATGTCTTCACACAGCTCATAGCGTTGCGTTAACTCACTGCGCGGCAAACTGGGCTTGTACTGACCAGACTTAACATACAACATCATGAAAGATTCAGGAACGAAGTTTTGATTTTCTTCGTACATGTCAGGCAAGTCTTTCAGCTGGCAAATGCAACATCACATGAAATCAATCACGACTTGACCAAATCCTGAGCAACTCACTTGAGACGCGCCCTCCATGAGTTTTGCAAAATCATGGGTGACCCGTTTGCTTTGGATGGCCTCTTCCATGGCTCGAATGATGATGTCAGCCGCCTCTGACCAGCCCATGTAACGAAGCATCATTTCTGCTGACAAAATTTCAGAACCAGGGTTGACGTAGTCCTTGCCTGCAAACTTGGCCAGTGCATCCACAGTGGCCTCAAAGCATGCCACGCTGTCTGACATATTGGCGCCTGGCGCAATGCCAATGCCTCCGACTTGCGCAGACACTGCATCTGAGATGTAGTCGCCATTCAAATTCAAAGTTGCCACCACCGAAAACTCCTGAGGGCGCATGAGGATTTGCTGCAAGAATGCATCCATGGCGATGTCTTTGACAGTGATGCTCTTGCCTGTCTTAGGATTTTGAATAAGACACCAAGGGCCGTCGTCAATGAGTTTTGCTGCAAACTCTGCCTGAGCCAGTTGGTAAGCCCAATCGCGAAACGCGCCCTCCGTGTACTTCATGATGCTGCCCTTGTGCACAATGGTGACACTGGGTTTGTCGTGATCGATGGCGTACTGAATGGCTTTGCGCATGAGTCGCTGTGTACCCTCGCTAGAAACAGGTTTGATGCCGATACCCGAGGTATTTGGAAAACGAATGGTCGTAGCACCCAACTCCTTGGTTAAAAAAGCAATGAGCTTTTGCGCCGCTTCGCTGTGCGCAGCATATTCAATGCCCGCATAAATGTCTTCAGAGTTTTCTCGGAAAAGCGCAATATTGGTTTTCTCTGGCTCACGAACGGGTGATGGCACGCCTTTGAAATACCGCAAGGGTCTTAAACAAGCGTAAAGGTCTAATTCTTGGCGGATGGCCACATTGAGTGACCGAATATGGCCGGTGGTTGGTGCACTCAAAGGGCCTTTGATAGAAACAACGTATTCTTTCAAAGCTGTCAAAGTTTCTGTAGGCAGATAAACATCAGGGCCATAATGCTGTGTTGCCTTTTGACCAGCAAAGACTTCCATCCAGTGAATACAGCGTTGACCGTGGTAGGCTTTTTGCACTGCTTCATTCACCACGCGCATCATGACCGGCGTGATATCAACACCCGTGCCATCGCCCTCGATGAAGGGAATGATTGGATGAAGAGGCACATTCAATGTCTGGTCAGCATTGACCGTGATTTTTTGACCTTGTGCTGGAACTTGAATATGTTGGTACATGAAGCGAATCTCCGTTAAATCATTCTAGGACAAAATCAGTCACAATCCCGTTGAACTGACCTCCTCTTCGGCAACCCTATGAACCACCTTTTTCAACGACCTTTGGGCTCTGACAACCAAGCTTGGAAATGCTTAGTCGGATGTCTTTTGTCTTTATCTTTTGCGTTGTCTGCAGGCGCACAGGGCATGCCGCAAACCCAACTCCAACGAACGACTTTGAATGCGGGCATGCACTTGATTCAAGTGCAGTTGGCACAAGACTTCGAGCAGCGGCAAATTGGACTCATGTGGCGCAAAGAAATGCCTCAAAACGAGGGCATGCTGTTTATTTTCGAACAGCCCGCCATTCAGTGTTTTTGGATGCGAAACACGTTGTTGCCACTGACCGCCGCATTTGTATTAGATGACGGCAGCATTGTCAACTTGGCTGATATGAAGCCCCTGAACGATGACTCACACTGCTCAAAGAAACCCGTTCGGTTTGTACTTGAAATGAACCAAGGCTGGTTTGCAAAACGCAATATTCAAGCTGGCTTTAAATTAACGGGGCCTGTCTTTAAAAAATGAGAAGCTCTGCGAAAATAGTTTAAGTGCTAAACGCCCCAAACCACGTCTACCGATTGGTTAAGGCACTGCTTTAACATCTTCAACATGGGCGAGCTGCGCTGACGCAGGCTAATTTGCTTTGGATCTTGAAGACCGTCATGCTCTTCTTCTGCCACGGCCGACTCAAGTGCTGCAATGGCCAAGGGCAGTTGATCCGCCAGAAAAATACCTTTGATTTGATCTTCTCGGCCCATGATTTTGAGCAGGCGCTTAGCGTCTGGCTCCAACATGATCAGATCGCCAGTGGCTTTGGATTTAAATTTATAGAGCATATTGATTCCAACAGGTGCAATTAACGAACACAGAAATAGCTAAATTCTTGACCAGGAAACTCTGCGACCGACCGAACAGGTGAAGGGTTGGGAAGATCGGGTGCCATGACCTTGTTTTTGGCCATGGCCCACAGTTTTCCGCGAGCACAAGTGACGCCGCCATTCCAATCACCCACATTGGACAAATATTCATACTCGTCCTCTGTGGGCAATCGCGCGTTCATGGCCTTGCAGGCCATTTCTGCAGACCTGGGTGAAGGTGCACGACCTACGCCTGAGCCCGGCGCGCCCACCAGCTCCAATTGTTGATTGCCAATTTTCAATTTAGAAGGAAATTGTGTTTTTTGAAATGTTTCAAAAATTTGAATTCCAATGTTTTGCATGACTTGTTCAGGAAAACCTTGTGCTTGGAAATGATAGGTATGTCCGCAAGCTAGGTCGACATGCACTGTGACCAGCAAGTCGCCTTTGCAACTTGGCGCATAGGAATAGGTGCCATAAGCGACACCCGACAGTCCCCGAATAAGCAGAGGGTTCCATACCGCAGTAGATTGAGAAGTGCGTTGCTGCCGCATCAATTCATTCAAAGGGCTTGGATTGAAAAAAGCAAAATTTCGCTGTTGAGGGCTGCGGTCACGGTACACCCGGTCAAGTGAAGCTTTGAGCGTGCCAGACAGCATGATGTCCATGCCAGGGCTGCTGCCCGCCACAGTTCTTTGCTGATTCAGTTGGTCGTCCAGGGTATTGAGCAAGGCCATCATGTTGCGTGAATCGACCCCCTCCCGCAAGAGTCCTCTGACTGTTTGAGTGAATTCAGCCATTTGCTCGCTCTTGGTGCGGCCATAGGCATCGTGGTACTGACACAGGTCCTTGGCACGAACAAAAGGAATTTGAGGCCAAATATTCACAGGGGTGTGCGCTTCCGCCTGGCCTGAGGCTTTGAGCTTGGTCACATCGCCCTTTGGCTGCGCTACCACATGGCTTGCCAACAAGATGGTCATGACAACCCATAAAGCCCTGTGAATGAACATAACAATCGCAATCTTTGAAAAAAAATCTCACCCTAAACAAATATATAGTACACCCCCATGAACCTTCAAGATCGATTTTTAATGGCGGGTGTCATGGGCTGGCCCGTGATGCATTCCCGTTCTCCCTTGATGCACAACCACTGGTTTGCACAAGAAAAGCTCAAAGGGGTCTATGTTCCCTTGGCCATTCAACCTGGCAAATTGGAAGCCGCTTTGCGAGGCATGCATGCCCTAGGCTTTTCTGGCTGCAACCTCACCATCCCTCATAAGCAAAAAGCGATGCAGATGGTTGACGAGGTCGATAGCGTGGCTCAAAAGATGGGCGCCATCAGCTGTGTGGCTGTCAAAGAGGATGGCCGCTTGGTGGGCAGCAACAATGACGCTGCGGGCTTCATTCGCAACGTCAAAGAATTTCAATCCGAATGGCAAGCAAAGCGCGGCCCCATTGTTGTGATTGGCGCTGGGGGCGGCTCACGAGCCGTTTGCCAAGGGCTTATTCAAGAAGGCGCTCAAGAAATTCGCTTGGTAAATCGAAATTCGGAGCGGGCTCAAACCCTCATGGCTGAACTAGGTCAACCCATCAAGGCCTACCCATGGGCAGACCGCGCAGACCTCATGCAAGGTGCTGCGATGGTGGTCAATACCACCAGCCAAGGCATGGTGGGTCAACCCGCACTGGACATTCAACTCGACCTGTTACCCAACGATGCTTTGGTCACAGACATTGTTTACACGCCGCTTGAAACACCGTTCTTAGCGCAGGCCAGAATGCGCGGAAATGCAACTTTGAATGGCTTGGGCATGCTCTTGCATCAGGGCCCCTTGGGATGGAAAGCGTGGTTCGGAATTGAACCCAAAGTGACCCCAGAGCTGCGCAAACTTTTAGAACAAAGCTTGATTTAAATCAAGTGCCCAGCTTGGCCTTGAAATGGTCCCAGCACCTTTTGAACAAAACTTCATTCCAAAGTTTTTCTTTGCACATCTGAATTTCGTGCTCGCTGAAGGAATACGGCGTGCCCAGCTGCATCGCCATGTACTGACGGTGCGCATTCTCTTCCATGTAGTTGGCCAGCACAAAAGCTTCACGAATGGTTTGACCCACAGTGACAGCGCCATGCGATTTCATCAGTGCCGCAGGTCGGTCTGACAAAGTTGCCGCCAAGCGGTCAGCCATGGGTTTGTTGTTGATGGAATTGGGTGAATCTAACAAGGGCACAGGATAGACCAGTGAGCCTTGGCCATAAACGGGCAAGTAGGATTTGCCCGCCATGGTGAGATAGGTCGACCATTTGGGATGCGCATGCACGACTGCTTTGACATCAGGGCGCACCCTGTAAATGCCTGCATGCAAGTGAAACTCCAAAGGTGGCTTGCCAGCCCCTTCAATGACTTGGCCTTCCATGTCAATGGTGCAAATATCTTTCACTGTGAGTTGACTGCGCTGGCACGAACCGATGTTGATCAGCATGGTGTTGTTGGGCAAAAGAATGCTGGCATGACCGTTGTAGTCGATGATGTCTTGCGATTCCAGCATGCGAATGCAGTCGACCAATTCTTGCTTCAGCTCTAAGTTGTTTGACATGGCGCCCTCTCAGGTTTAAATCACAACTTTGGTCATCATGCCCTGAGGGAAAATTTCCTCAGGCGTAAATTCTCTGTGTGCAATGCCTTGTTGAAACGTGTACTTGGCCATCAACTCCCAGGTGGGGCGGTTCTCTTCAATGCCGTAAGGAAACGTATCGCCTTCAAATTTATCGCGCATTTTGCGAGCATAAGTTGCCAACCATGGCAAGGGGTAGCGCGATACAGCAGGGTCCATCAAGCGCTCAATGCTTCGGCGCTTTGATTCTTGGAAAGCGTTGAACAAATTGCGCGGCACCCAAGGATTTTCATCCACCACACTCTTCTTCATTGCAATGATGTGCATGATGGGCCAGACTTTGGTTCGTGCAAAGAACTCGTCTTCCATGTCCAAGAAATCGGGGAAGAGGCGAACCACATCGGGGTGACCTTCCAAGAAACAAGTTGGAGGACGCGCAATGATGGCGCAATCAATTTCACCTGAGGCCAGCATCTCGCTCAAAGACTTATCGGCAACACGCGTGAGCTTCACGCCCTCTGGCAATGTAATTTCAACCTTCTCTTCACGGCCTGGCGCGTTGGCACCCGCTTGGTACCAGTGCACATCTTGCAACTTCACACCCATGTCGTTGTGAAGCCATCCGCGCATGTAAACCGCGGCTGAATGGGCCCACTCTGGCGACCCTACTTTCTTACCCATCAGGTCTTTGGCAGACTTGATGCCTGATTTTTTGTTCACATAAAAGGAGCTGAATCTAAACAAACGCGAACACACAATGGGCAAGCCAATGATGTCGCTGTCGGGTCGCGTCACTTGTGTGGTGAACTTGGCAAAAGACAATTCAGAAATATCGAATTCACGATTGGCTGTGAATCTTGCAAAACACTCGTGATGACCTAAATTGAGCCAATTTAAATCAATGCCCTCTGGTTTCACGAAGCCCAAGCGAATGTCGCGAAAATGATCATAGTCGGTGGTGGCGATCGACAAATTAAGGAGTGACATAGGAGAAATACCAAGAAATTGGGGATAGATTCAGTTTATCTGAACAGGCATGAAAGCATGTGAGATGCTCGCACAGAGCACCCACCTTCGCTGGCGCTCAAGGCTTTAATTTGAGGTCGTCGGCAACTGAAAGCTGTCGGGGCTGGCTGCCTGCCAATATTTGGCAAACATGCCTTCTAAGTCTTTGGGGTCAAGCAAAGCACCCCCCTTCACACTCAACATCAAGTCGGATAAGTTTTGAACCTCGTGCTCGCTCACGCGGCGCATGATGTGGTTTAGGCGCAGATCAGAGGGAGCATTTAGGCCAGTGGCTTGAAGCATTTCCTGAACAGACTCCAAAGTTTGACGGTGAAAATTTCTCACGCGATCAGCTTTACTGGGTACAACCAGCGCGACCTGACGTTTCGGGTCTTGCGTGGTCACACCTGTGGGGCAATTGCCGGTATGACAGGTTTGCGCTTGAATACAGCCCAAGGCAAACATAAACCCTCGGGCACTGTTGCACCAATCCGCGCCCAATGCCAAGGTTCGCATGACATCAAATCCGCTGATGATCTTGCCACTGGCACCCAAACGAATTTGCTTGCGCAGTTTCAAGCCAACCAGGGTGTTGTGCACCAAACGCAAGCCTTCAAGCATAGGCATGCCCATGTGATCGGTAAATTCAACCGGGGCGGCCCCTGTGCCACCCTCTGAGCCATCCACCACAATGAAATCTGGGTAGATACCTGTTTTCTGCATGGCCTTGGCAATGCCAAACCACTCCCATGGGTGGCCAATGCACAGCTTGAATCCGACCGGTTTGCCCTCACTCAATTCTCTTAACTTTTGCACAAATTGCAAAAGCTCAACGGGATTTGAAAAGCTGCTGTGGGCCGCGGGTGAAACGCAGTCAACGCCCAAAGGCACGCCTCTGGCCTCTGCAATTTCGGGCGTTACTTTGGGTCCGGGTAAAACGCCACCATGGCCAGGCTTGGCACCTTGGCTCAATTTAATCTCAATCATTTTGACTTGAGGCGACAAGGCATTTTGAACAAAGCGCTCAGGGCTGAAGGTGCCGTCTTCATTGCGGCAACCAAAATAGCCAGAGCCAATTTCCCAAATCAGATCGCCACCGTGTTCACGGTGGTACCTAGAGATAGACCCCTCACCCGTGTCGTGGGCAAAGCCGCCCTTCTTGGCACCCAAGTTCAAAGCCATGACGGCATTGGCGCTCAAAGCCCCAAAACTCATTGCAGAGACGTTGAACAAACTGATGTTGTAAGGGTGTTTGCATTCCGAGCCACCCACATTCACTCTGAAGTCATGCGAATCAATGACAGATGGGCTGATTGAATGGGTTAACCACTCGTAGCCCACTTCTCGAACATTCATTTGGGTACCGAAGGGACGCTTGTCAGATTCGCCCTTTGCCCTGGCATAGACCATAGAGCGTTGCGCCCTGGAAAATGGCACGGCCTCGTTGTCGCTCTCAATGAAATATTGGCGCAGTTCAGGTCGAATAAATTCAAGCAAAAAGCGCAAGTGACCAATGATGGGATAGTTGCGCAAAATAGCGTGATGGGTTTGCTGCAAATCACTGATACCGACAAGAACCAATGCCGATAAAAGCAAGACCCACAAAAAGCTCGCTTGCCCAACCACCAATTGCAATGCCGACAAAACCCACAAGACCACAATGACAAAGAACGCCAAGAAGCGCAGCGGCAAGCGCTGATCAATCCAATTTAACATCTTGAGATCCTTGTGAAGTAGACGCACCGAGCGTCGAAAGTTCAATCGTTTAAATGACAGGCGGCTTGGTGCTGGTCGCCGACAAATTTTAAAACAGGTTCTTCCACGCGACAACGTTCAGTAGCCTTGGGGCACCTTGGGTGAAAATGGCAACCGCTAGGCCGGTTCACAGGATTGGGCACATCGCCCGTCAAAACAATGCGTTTTTTCTTGGCGCTAGGATCTGGAATGGGCACCGCAGAAAGCAGGGCCTCCGTGTAGGGGTGCTTAGGTTGCGTGTACAACTGACGCGAAGGCGCAATTTCTACAATACGGCCCAAATACATTACAGCAACGCGATTGCTGATGTGCTCTACCACCGACAAATCATGGGCAATGAACAAATAGGTCAAACCCATCTTGGCTTGTAAGTCTTCAAGCAAGTTGATGACCTGGGCCTGAATAGAAACATCGAGCGCCGAAACAGGCTCATCGCACACAATCAATTTAGGAGACACCGCCAAGGCCCGTGCAATGCCAATGCGCTGACGCTGACCACCCGAAAACTCGTGTGGAAAACGTTTCATGTGATCGGCGTTCAAGCCAACGGTTTCCAAAAGATCAACAATGCGTGCGCGGTAGGTTTCAGGCGTCGGCGTGAGCTTGTGAATGGTCAAGGCCTCACCAATGATGGCCTCCACGGTCATGCGCGGATTCAGAGATGCAAACGGGTCTTGAAAAATAATTTGCATGTCTCGGCGAATTTCACGCAAAGCATCAGAACCCATCGCAGAAACGTTTTGGCCATTGAACTTCACTTCGCCAGAACTGGGCTCAATCAATCGAAGGATGCAGCGCCCGGTGGTCGATTTGCCACAGCCCGACTCTCCCACCATGCCCAAAGTTTCACCTGCAGCAATTTCAAAGTTGACGCCATCGACCGCATGAAGACGGTCCACTTCACGCCCAAAGAGACCGCCTTTGATCGAAAAGTATTTGGTCAGTCCTTTGACTTCTAAAAGCGGTGTAGAACTGGAGGACATTGAATGCGTATCTGACATTTGAGTTAGAGAGAGAAGTGGCAAGCCACTGAATGGCCAGTCGAAATTTGACGAAGTTCTGGCATTTCTTGTGTGCAACGATCGCTGGCGTATTGGCAGCGCGGCGCAAAACGACATCCTGTGGGCGGATTGATCAACTTTGGCACAGAGCCTGGAATGGCTTCAAGCCGTTGTTTGTGATCGCTGTCAAAATCTATGCGCGGAATGGACCGAATCAGACCTTTGGTATAGGGATGTGCAGGTGACGCAAACAGTTTTTCGACGCTGGCCTCTTCGACCACACGACCGGCATACATGACCACAACCCGCTGAGCCGTTTCGGCCACCACGCCCATGGCATGTGTGATAAGCATGATGGACATGCCCATTTGAGATTTAAGCTCGTTCAGCAAATCCAAAATTTGCGCTTGAATGGTGACGTCCAAAGCCGTGGTGGGCTCATCGGCAATGAGCAATTTGGGTTTGCAAGACAAGGCCATGGCAATCATCACCCGCTGACGCATGCCACCAGAGAACTGATGGGGATAGTCATTGACCCGTTGTGCTGGCTTGGGAATATTGACCAGCCCCAACATGTCACTGGCCTTGGCCATGGCCTGCTTAGGTGACAGGCCTTCGTGCAGCCTGAGTGTTTCGGCAATTTGCTCACCCACACTCAAAACCGGATTGAGCGATGTCATGGGTTCTTGAAAAATCATGGCAATTTCTTTGGCCCGCAGGTTGCGCATGGTTTGCGCGTCTGCTTGCACCAAGTCTGTGCCCTCGAACCATATTTGGCCGTTGGCGATGCGTCCGGGCGGCATGGCCAAGAGTTTCATGATGGTCATGGCGGTGACACTTTTACCGCAGCCCGACTCACCCACGACACCCAGTGTTTCGCTTCGATCGATGTGAAAATTAACGCCATCGACCGCATGCAACACACCGTCATCGGTGTCAAAGTGAACTTGAAGGTCTTGAACTTTCAACAAGGGGTTTGACATACAGAAGCCCCTTTAAAGCACGCGGCGAGGATCATAGGCATCCCGCAAACCGTCGCCAATGTAATTGATGGTGAGCACAGTGATAAAAATCAAAGCACCCGGAAATAAAGCCCAGTGAACCGCCACATCCATGTGATCTTTGGCATCGAACAAAATGCGACCCCAAGTGGGAATGTCTGGCGGAAAGCCTAAGCCTAAAAACGACAGCGTGGACTCTGCAATGATGGCAGCCGCCACATCGATGGTGGCCGCCACAATGACCGGGCCCATGGCATTGGGCAGGATGTGCACAGTGACTTGTCGCCAAGGGCTGGCACCTAAAGCACGTGCCGCCTCGACAAACTCTTTTTCACGCAATGTCAGAAATTGGGCCCTGACCAATCGGGCCACAGGCATCCAGCGCAAGCCCCCAATGACGGCCACAACCAAAATAAAAACGCCCGCCTCGGGGCCCACCATTTTTTTCAAGGTGTCGTTGAACAAATAGAAAATCAAGAGCAGCAAAGGCAATTGTGGCAAGGACAAGAACAGGTCAGTGATCCACATCAGAAACACATCAACAGGTCCCTTGGACATGCCTGCCACTGCACCTACAAGCACGCCCACACTGATGGCAATCAGCATAGCGGCCAAACCTACGGCCAATGAAATTCGGCCTCCGTAAAGCACTCGAGCCAAGATGTCTTGCCCCAAATCATCGGTGCCCAAAGGGTGGGCCCAAGATGGACCTTGCATGCGAGCCATGAAATCAATTTCATTGATGGGCACTCGCCAGACAAACGGGCCCAGCAAGACAGCCAACACAATGAAACTCAAAACAAGGGTGCAAACAACGGCCAGTTTGTGGCGTTTAAAACGGCGCCATGCCTCTCGGCCTGGCGACTGCGCTGACGACTTGGCCACCAAGACCTTGTTGTCAGCTGAAGGAGATGCGAGGGTCGAGCCAGCCATACAAAATATCTGCTAAAAGATTACACGCGATGACCAAGGTGGAAAACACAAAAGTCACAGCCATGACCACAGGGGTGTCGTTGGCCAGCATGGAACTGATGATGAGAGAGCCAATGCCGGGCACCCGGAAAATTTGCTCCGTGACAATGGCACCGCCAAAAATGGCAGGCATTTGAAGCGCTACCAAGGTGACAACGGGAATGAGTGCATTGCGCAAAACGTGCTTGGTGATGACCACTTTTTCTGACAAGCCTTTAGAGCGTGCCGTGGTGACATAGTCCAAGCGAATGACGTCGAGAACAGCAGAGCGAACATAACGTGTCCAGGCACCTGCTTGAAACAAACCCAATACGGTGACCGGCATGATCATTTGCTTAAAGTGCTCCCAGAAAAAGCGCCAGCCTGTATCGGGAATATCTGCTCTGTAAACAAACGGCAACCAGTCAAGGTGAATGCTGAAAAACAAAATGAGCAAAATACCCGTGAAGAAGGTGGGCAATGAAAAACCAATGAACGCCAGCGTGCTGGCAATTTGGTCAAACAAAGAGTAAGGCCTTGTGGCCGCATACACGCCCACCGGAATAGCGATACAAAGTGCCAACACCTGCGACGAGCCGATGACCAACAAGGTGACCGGAATGCGCTGCATGATGAGCGTTTCGACATTGATGCGACTGATGAAGGAATAACCCCAGTCGCCCTGGACCATGGCCGTGAGCCAGTTCCAGTAGCGAACCATGAGTGGGTCGTCCAAACCAAACTTCTCCCGCAAGGCCAAGGCCACTTCGGCAGGAATGTTGGGGTTGGATACCAACTCAGAAAAGGGATCTCCTGGCGCTAACGCCAAAACAGAGAACAACACCAAGCTAATGCCCAAAAGACTGGGCACGGCGATCATCAATCGCCGCAGGACGTAACGAAACATATAACTTAATTAAGTGTTTTTGTACCAGTCCTTCAACAGCCACAAATCGTTGTCCCAACCTGACAAAGGCGCAACCAAACTGTGAACGGCGGCCGAGGTACGGGGGCGGTAAACCACAGGAATGATGGCAATGTCGTTGACGGGCATGTCGTTCATTCGGACAAACAAAGCTGCACGTTTGACGGGGTCCATTTCAGATTGGGCCGCCAAATAGGCTTTGTCATATTCGGGGTTGCTGTAGCGTGTGGAATTTCGGCCCAGCCATTTGTTAGCTTTGGTTGCAAACTGGTCAGTCAAGTACTGGTTCATGAACACCTCAGGGTCTGGCTGGGGCATGGTGGTGGTGAACATTTGCATGTCAACAAACAGCTTGGTGTAAGTGTCTGGATTGGCTGGGTCTGACGAGAAGTAGACCGATGCGGGCACCGCTTTCAACTCTATGTCAATACCAGCCTTTTGCGCAGCTTGCTTGATAATTTGCTGTGTTTTCTGGCGCGGTCCATTGATCGAAGTTTGGAAAACCAATTTGAGTTTTTTGCCACCTTTTTCACGAATGCCGTCTGAGCCTTTTTTCCAACCGGCCGCCTCTAAGACTTGAGCTGCCTTGTCGGGGTTGAACTCGTATTTTGTATTTTTAGACACAAAGCGCTGAGGATTGTTCAGGAAGTTGGCCGTTGCAATACCGGTACGTCCGTAGATGAACTTTTGCACACCATCGCGGTCGATGCACAAACTGATGGCTTGGCGAACCGCAAATTCTGACAAGATGGGGTGCTTGGATTTGGGGTGCGACCGCTCGCCATCTGTTTCGGTCCAGGGGTCGGCCATGTTAAGTTGAATGAACTCAATGTTACCGCCGGGAACAATGCTGGTTTTGCCCTTGCCGCCTTGCTCTAAACGAAGCAGCAGTTCGTCTTCGACTTGCAAATTCCAAGCGTAATCGTATTCACCCGTTTGCAAAACAGCACGCGCTGCCGACACAGCATCGCCGCCGCCCTTCATTTCAATGGTGTCGAAGTAAGGCCGATTGGCTTCGTGGTAGTTGGTATTGATTGCGCCGCGCAGCATGTCACCCGGTTTGAAATCAACAAACTTGTACGGGCCAGTGCCAACAGGCTTGAGGTTGGCAGGTGCTTCGCGGGATTTAGCGCCCTTGAAGGATTCAAAAATGTGCTTCGGAATGATCATGCCGGCGGCACTCACAAACGGATCTGCCCAAAATGGCGAAGGCTTTTGGTACTCAACCTTCACAGTATGGCTGTCCACCTTAGTGACCTTGATGTCTTTGTAAGAGCCAGCGGTGTAAGCAGCAGTGGCTGGGTCGGCAGCATATGCGGCGGTAAATACGACGTCGTCGGCTGTAAAAGGCTTGCCGTCGTGCCACTGCACGTTTTTCTTGAGTTTCCAAGTAATGGATTTGCCATCTTTAGAAACACCGCCGTTGGCCAGAGTTGGAGCCTCTGCCGCCAAAATGGGAACTAAGTTGCCATCTGGATCCCAAGCACCTAATGGTTCGTAGAAAATGCGTGAGCCTTCTTGGTCTTTGGTGCCACTGGCGAAGTGAGGCTGAAGCAAAGTAGCACCTTGCCACCAGAGCACTTTAAGGGCGCCACCACCACCACGCTTGGTGGGTTTGTAATTAGAAGCCGTTTGCGCTTGAGCCAGACCTGATGTGAGCAGCATTTGGGCTGCCATGGGCACGGTCAATCCAGCGCCAATCATGTGGCGAATAAACTGTTTACGGCTAATGCCATTGTCGCGAACTTGATCGATCAGACCGCGAATTTCACTCTCATTCATAGTGCTCTCCTAAAAATTTAATTGGACATTCACAAAAACATATCACACACTAACTCTAATCTATAAATCAAACATTAGGGTTTTGCATTAGACAGAATGCGCATAAACTAATTTCATTCGACATCAGATTCCAAAAAGGATCATTTATGGCCATTAAGACAAAAACCGTTCAACTTCCCAGCATGACCCCTGGCACCCAACGCACTGTTTCCGTGCTCAGTTTTGGCAAACCTGGTGCACGGCCCAAGGTCTATATGCAAGCCGCCATCCATGCCAACGAGATGCCCGGCACCATGGCGCTTCACCATTTGATGCCCATGCTGTCCGAGGCGGACAAAAAGGGCTTGATCAAAGGCGAGATCATTTTGGTGCCAACGGTCAATCCCATTGGCCAGTCACAACTTATAGGCAATTCCCATGCCGGTCGCTATAACTTTCTCAGCAATGAAAACTTCAATCGCAATTGGATAGATGTGTCAGAGCCCGTGGCTCAGAAAGTTTGGAAAAAAATTGGCACAAATCCTGAGGCCAATGTGAAATTGATTCGCAAGGCTGCGCTAGAAGCTTTGAACGAAATGAGGCCCGCCAATGAACTGCAAACATTGCGCGTTGAAATGCAAAAACTCAGCACAGACGCTGACTATGTCCTCGACTTGCATTGCGATATTTACGCCGCTTTGCATTTGTTCACGGCCCACAATGACTGGGTCAAGGGACCTACCGGCCCCTTAGGCAACGAAGGCGCAGTGCAAGCCTTGGCAGCAGATTTGGGCGTTGAGGCCACGATGTACAACGACCCCTACCCTAGCACCCTCACCTTTTCTGGTGTCAACAGCGCTTTGTGGGCTCGCCTGCAAGACAAATTTCCACAAGCCCACATTCCCCAAGCTTGTATGTCGGTCACGTTAGAAATGCGCAGCCAACACGACGTGAGCGATGCACTCGGTATGTCTGACGCCAAAAATCTTTACCGCTGGTTGGTCCGGCAAGGTGTGGTGGGCGGCAAAGCAGCCCCTCTGCCTAAAATGAAAAGCGCTGCATCCCCTATCAGTGGCATGGACGTGGGTTACAGCAAGGGCACAGGCTTTTTGGTGTTCCATGTCAAACCTGGCGCCAAGGTCAAAAAGGGCCAAGCCATTTGCGATGTCATTGACCCCGCCAACC
Organism: uncultured Burkholderiales bacterium; assembly: GCA_937891665.1. Classification (GTDB taxonomy): domain Bacteria; phylum Pseudomonadota; class Gammaproteobacteria; order Burkholderiales; family Burkholderiaceae_C; genus Limnohabitans_A. The sequence goes on from CALAGS010000237.1 coordinate 71,922, forward strand.
CCAACGGGCCCAAAGCCCGCACCACCTACACCAGCCAAACCGATGGCATTCTGTTCTCTCGAAGGCTAGACGGCTACCTGTCTTGGCCAGGCCAGGTGATGTTCAGAATTGCCGGCCCCAAGCCCTTGGCACACCGCATCGGCATGTCGGGCTTGGACGACTGATACAAAAACTGCGCAAGCTGCGCAGTTTTAATTCAGCAGGATTTAGATTTTGCCCAAGTAATCTGACTTGCCAATTTCAACACCCCCTGAGCGCAGCATGCTGTAGGTGGTGGTGGTGTGGAAATACAAATTAGGCAAGCCATGGCCTAGCAAATACTGCATGCCTTTGTAGTGCGTTTCTTTCTCGCCGCGCTTGACCACAATGTCTTTGTCTTCTGTGCCATCAATTTGCTCGGGCTTGAAGGTTTCTAAAAACGCAATGGTTTTTGCAATGCGAGCTTGCAAATCTTTCAAATCTTTTTCCGTGTCTTCATGGGCTGGAATCTCCACGCCAGCCAGCCTTGCAATCAGTCCTTTGCAAACATCGCATGCAATTTGAACTTGTCGGCTCAAGGGGAACATGTCGGGGTAAAGGCGCATTGAAGCAAACACCACAGGGTCAATTTTTTTAGCTTCTGCATGGGCTTGCGCTTTGTCCAACAGATGTGACAAGTTAATCAAGCCATTGATCAAACGGGGCACGCTGGCTTGGTACATGGAAATGGTCATAAGTTCTCCGATTTAAAAAATACAAAATTTGAAGTCTTGCTCAAGCTTCTTCAAGGAAGCGCTCTACAAGTCGTGTCCAGTAAGCGGCGCCATAGGACAAGTTTTGGTCGTTGAAGTCGTACTTGGGGTTGTGCAACAAAACACTGTCGATGCCATTGCCCAGTCGCAAGAAACAACCGGGTTTGTGCTGAAGGTAATAGGCAAAGTCTTCACTGCCAGTGACGGGGCCAAAGGGGAACACTACCTTGTCTTCTCCCACCAACTCCACGGCCACTTGACGGGCAAATTCAGTTTCAGCTTGAGAATTGATCACCACAGGGTAACCGCGTTCATAAATGATTTCCACCTCACCCCCGTATGACTCAACTTGTGCGCGCACCAAGCTCTTAATTCGTTGCTCTAAAAGCGCACGGACTTCCGGGCTGAAAGATCGAATGCTGAGTGACATGCTGGCTGAGTCGGCAATGACATTGGACACACTGCCGGCATGGGCCGTACCAATGGTGACCACCGATGTTTGCAGAGGATCGATGTTGCGCGACACCACCGTTTGCAAAGCCATGATCAAGCTGCCCATGATGACCACTGAGTCGACTGTCTGGTGCGGTCTTGCGGCATGACCGCCCTTGCCCTGGACCTTAATGTAGCAAGTATCTGAGGCAGACATGAAGGCGCCAGCCCCAAACATGAACGTACCGACATCTGCCCCTGGGTGGTTGTGAATGCCAAAGATCGCATCACACGGAAAGCGCTCAAACAAGCCGTCAGCAATCATTTGCTGAGCGCCACTGTTCTTGCCAGCCTCTTCCGCCGGTTGAAAAACCAAGTGAACAGTGCCCTTGAAGTTTTTGGTTTTGGCCAGTTGCTGGGCCGCTCCCAGTAGCATGGCTGTGTGGCCATCATGCCCGCACGCATGCATGGTGCCCGCATGTTGGCTGGCATAAGGTTTTTGAGTTTCTTCTTGAATGGGCAAGGCGTCCATGTCGGCGCGCAAAGCAATACCCTTGCCTTCGCCATTTTTCAAAGTGGCCACCAGCCCATGACCGCCCACATTGCGTGTCACTTGATAGCCCCAGGCTTGCAACTTGTCGCCAACCCACTGCGCAGTTGATTTTTCCTGAAAAGAGAGTTCAGGAAACTGGTGCAAATGACGTCTGGCTTCGGTCAAAGATTCTTGAGCACCTAGCAGGTCTGTCAATTTGCAAAAACAATCGTAACGAGCATTCATCTTGTGTCCTTGATCTTGTTTTGGGCGATTTGCGCCACAGTTTAATTGGCTAACGGGGTGTTGTGCGCGGTGTGATGCGGCGTATTGCCCGCACCCAAATCCCAGTAAAGACCCGTCATAACCTGCAGCGCCTCTTTGAGCAACTCGGGAGGCAGGTGCTCATTGGGCGCATGCTGAGAGCAACCTGGGTACGAGTGGGGTACCCAGATGGTCTTTAAACCCAGTACATCGATGAAGATGTCGTTCGGCAGTGAGCCCCCTAAATTGGGCAGAATGGCGGGCTTTTTTTGCGTTGTCAGCTGCAAAGAATTAGCCGCCCACGTAACCCATGCGTCGTCTGGATCAATGCGGGTGGCTTTGAAAATTTCATCGCGTGCCGCCGTAATTTGGACATAGCCAAAACCATGGCTGTCCAAATGCCGCCTAAGTGCACTCAAGATGTCTGAACTGTCGATGCCCACCACAAATCGGAGCTGGCATGTCGCCTTGGCTCTGGGGGGAATGGCATTGACAGGGTTGTCTGGGTTGCCCGTTTTGAAGGCCAGTACTTCAAAGGAACACCAACCAAAAACACGCTCAGCAGGACTCAAACCAGGTTGACCCCATTCGGGTTCGATTTGAGGCCCATTGGCACCCCCGTCCACCTCACAGTCTGCCAAAACACGCCTCACAGAATCAGGCAAAGACTTGGGTTTCCATTCGGGCACTTTGATTTCGCCATGGTCTGTGACCAAACTGGCAATCGCATGCGCCAACTGAATACCTGGGTTAGAAATCAGGCCGCCCCAATTGCCAGAATGATGAGCGCCTGATCTGGACTCGATGCTGAGGTCAAAGTTAATGCATCCTCTTGAGCCCAGAAATAGGGTGGGCCGGTCTGCTCTGAGTCGCGGCCCATCGGACGCCACCAGCAGATCAGCTTTCAAAAGTTCTGCATACTCTGCGCAGACAGCTTGAAGGCCTGGCGATCCAGTCTCCTCACCCATTTCGATGATGAATTTGGCATTGAAACCTAAGCAACCCCGTTCAGCCAGAACACAAGCCATGGCTTGCAGGTTGACTGAGTGTTGGCCCTTGTTGTCAGCGATGCCGCGACCGTACCAACGGCCTTCTAATTCGGTCAAGGTCCAAGGTGATAAGCCCTCACGCCATTCAGATTCCAGCCCCCGAATCACATCGCCGTGACCGTAGCCCAGCACGGTGGGCAGGTCTGGCGATTCAAGGCGTTCAGCAAATAAAAAGGGTGCTTTCGCTTTAGGATGCTCTATGAGGCGGCACGCAAACCCCATGGCTTTCAGGGCGGGTTCCAGGTCCTCGGTCAAATAAGCCAAGAGTTCAGCCGATCTGGCTGGATTTTGACTTTCTGTAGGCCTGGCAATTCTTTGGCGGAGTACTTGCTGAAATGAACCACTGTCAAATTCTGCGGCGGCTCTTTGGATGGCGGCTTGTCTGGACATCATTTTTAAAGGAAGTCAAAAATGTCAGACTACCTCAATTTACGATAGGCCCACCATAATGACTGTACAAACACACAAAATGTGACGCAAAATTAGGCCAATTCCTTCATTTCCCGCATAACCTATTGTCATGCAACCTATAGTTGAATAACAATAAGCTGAATAACAGGTAGTTAAAATGACAAATCACAGCCATGATCATTCCCACAACGCCAATCCAACGGATTGGAAACATCAAGGTGTGCGAGTCGTACCGGGCAACCAGTTAGACGGTAATGTGCCATCGACACCCGGCATGGACAGAAAAGCCGCCATCAACTTTGCAAGAGTGGGCGCTGAAAAACTATGGGCAGGCACTGTGACCATTCACGCCAACGCCAAAACAGGGGCACACCATCATGGCCCCCTAGAAAGCGTCATTTATGTCATCAAAGGACGCGCCCGCATGCGTTGGGGCGACCATTTGGAGTTCACCGCGGAGGCCGGACCAGGCGATTTCATTTACGTGCCACCCTATGTGCCACACCAAGAAATCAATGCCAGCGCCACCGAGGTTTTGGAATGTGTGCTTTGCCGAAGCGATGGACAGGCTGTCTCGGTCAACCTAGACATTGAACCCATCGAAAAACCTGAAAACGTGCTTTGGATAGACCCGACCCACCCCCAAGGCGGTGTTTAGTCAAGGTCAAGCAACAAGGTCAATCAATCTTGGCGCCAGAATCTTTCACAAGTTTCGCCCAGCGCACCAAGTCAGATTTCACAATTTGAGCCAGTTGATCACCCGTACCTTTGAAGGGTTCGCAGCCTAGCGTGGCCAAACGATCCTGCGCATCTTTGGCATCTAAGGCCTTGGCCACATCAGCCAAACAGGCACCGTCTCGCCAATCAAATGGTTCAATGTGCCATTTCCAATGGGGTCAAAGTCTTTGAC
>CALAGS010000238.1 GCA_937891665.1 uncultured Burkholderiales bacterium
CGTTTCGACCACCGCTTACAAGCGTGTTCGTCCTGTTTTTGAAGACTTGCTTTACCAAAACATTCGCAGCCCCGGCTTGAATGAAGACTCTGGCAGCTACGTGCCGGCTGGTTTGCAAGCTGGTAACGGTGCACGCGTCGCTGCCACACAACGCATTAACAGTGCAGGCTCTTTGGTCCAAAGCCAAAACCCCTTGGACATGGCCATCAATGGCAATGGTTTCTTTGCGGTGTCTACCCCCAACGGTGTGGCTTACACACGTGCAGGCAATTTCATGCGCAATGACAAAGGCCAAATTGTGACGGCCAGTGGCAATGTGTTGCTGGGCCAAAGCAGTGTGACATCTGCCAGTGCAAGCTCTGCTGGCATTGTGATTCCTTCTAAAGCAACTTCTGTGGCCATTGGATCAGACGGTACTGTGAGTTACAACTTGGCTGACTCTACGGCGCCTTCGCAAGCTGATCAAATTGCCATGGTGAACTTTGTCAACCCTACTGGCTTGGCAGCTGCTGGCGGTGGTTTGTATTACGAAACCATGTCTTCAGGTGAGGCTCAAGTGGGCGTAGCAGGTAAAGAAGGTTTTGGCTCTATCAGCCAGTACTACACCGAGCAGTCCAATGTGAATGTGGCAGAAGAATTGGTCTCTCTCATTGCTGCACAACGCGCTTATGAAATTACGGCCAAGTCTGTTTCTGCTTCCGATCAAATGCTGCAAAAGTTAGGACAACTGTGATGAAAAAAATTGCATTACTCATTTCTGCGGCCGCTATTTTGGCGGGCTGCGCAGAGTTGCCTTCCGCCTCCAAGCAATCTTTGATCAATGGCGAAACCACCGCACGGCCTGAAGCACAAGAAAAAGTGGCAACTTCTAAAGGCTCACTGGTTCCGACCACGAAGGCTGCTGCCGCAACCCACAAGGGATTGTTTGAAGAGCGCCGTGCTGTGAGGGTGGGCGACACACTGACTGTGAAGTTGAATGAAACCACCCGTGCTAGCAAAGACATTGGCACCAATGCACGCCGTTTGTCATCCAATGGTTTGAATGCTGGCTTCAACATCAGCACAGGCACTGCCGCACCCACTGCCATCAATGGCGGTGTGAGTAGCAATGGCAATACCAACTTTGACAGCAAGGGCGGCTCGTCTGCTTCCAATCAATTTTTAGGCACGATTACCGTGACGGTGTTGGAAGTTTTGCCGAACGGTAATTTGAATGTGGCTGGCGAAAAGCGCTTGGCCGTGGGCCACGAAGAAGAAGTCATTCGCTTTGGTGGCATTGTGTCGCCCGCTACCTTGCAGGGCAACACTGTGTTGTCTTCTCAAGTGGCCGATGCACGCATTGAATACCGCGGCCAAGGCATCACCGATCAAATTCAAAACCCTGGCATGCTGACCAAATTGTTCAGCAAGTTTTCTCCTAACTGAGGATGAGACTATGACTAAGCGTACGCTCTCTCAATGGTTTTTGATCCTGGCTTTTATTCTGGGCACATCACAAGTGATGGCTGCTCGATTAAAAGACATGGCTGTGGTTTCGGGTCAACGCCCCAATCAATTGATTGGTTATGGCTTGGTAGTGGGCTTAGACGGCACGGGTGACAACTCAGGTTCTAACCCCGTGACAGGTCAATCTGTGATTACCATGCTCAATTCATTGGGTGTCTCGGTGCCGCCAGGCATTAACCTTCAAGCTCGCAACGCTGCAGTGGTGATGGTGACCGCAGAGTTGGCCGCACTGGCTCGCCCTGGTCAGATCATGGATGTCACGGTTTCTTCTTTAACCAATGCTCGCAGTTTACGCGGCGGTACACTGATCATGACGCCTTTAAAGGCGGCCAATGGCCAAGTTTATGGTCAAGCACAAGGCTCCATTGTGATTCCAGGTGCTTCTGTCCATACCTCAATGGCTCGCACCACCATCAATCAATTGTCATCCGGTCGCATACCAAGTGGGGGTATC
>CALAGS010000239.1 GCA_937891665.1 uncultured Burkholderiales bacterium
CTCTGATTCAACTCAGGCAGACCAGCGCAACGAAGCCCGCACAGAAAGAGCCCCTCGTGGAGAAGGCAGACGCGAGCGCGGTGAAGGCCGCAGAGAACGTGGTGAGCGCGGTGAACGTCGCAACAATGAAAATACTCGCCAAAACAGCGGCCCTGAAAACACAGAGAATCTCGGGCCAGCCCAAGCTGAGTTGAACTACAACAATGACAACCAAGCCAATGGTGCTTCAGAGTCAAGTTCTCAAGGCGAGGAGCGTCAAGATTCTGCAAATGGAACGCCAGAACGCAGAGAACGTCGCTCCCGCGATCGTTATGGCCGCGATCGCAGAGAACGCAATACCAACGGCGACGGCAACAACTCCGAGAATTTGCAAACTGAACAAGCTTCGCAAGATGTTCAAGCTCAAGATGAAGCACCTCTAGCGCGCTCCTACTTTGACCGTGCTTCAAGCAGCGCTTCACCCGTGGACTCAACGGCCAAAGCAGAGCCAGTTGCAACGGCAGCGCCAGTCGCAGTGACGGCACCCACACCCACTGCGGCGCCATCTGCAGGCTTGCCCAAGGTTCAAGCCTACGAATTGCCCATGGCAAGTTTGGTACAAGTCGCCCAAAGCTCAGGTCTGCAGTGGGTCAACTCTGATCCAGAAAAAATTGCACAAGTCCAAGCTGCCATCGCAGCCGAACCCAAAGCCGTACATGTCCCTCGCGTTCGACCGCCTGCAGTGGTTGTTGACGAAGGACCTTTGGTCTTGGTGGAAACTCGCAAAGACTTAAGTGACATGAAACTGCCCTTCTAATGGCAGTAAGTGGCCCAAAGATGCACAGAACCTGAGGTTCTTGCTTCTGCCAAAAAAGGGACCTGAGGGTCCCTTTTTTTATTCCATTGCCGCTTTCTTCAAGGCCGCTAATGCAGCCGGCACATCTTCACGTTGTTCGGCAAGCTCTGCCAATGAGCGCCATGCCTGTCTGCGTATGACCGGATCTTCTAGCGCGGGTGCAGCTAGGGAAAGTAGCAACTGAGCCTTTCCCCACAACTGCCTTTTTTGACACAGGCGTCCGGCTAAAAATTGCAAAAGAGGTTCACGAGGATTGCTTTTTTGAGCCGACTCAATGAGCGCCAACCAATCACGCTCTTCGCTTGTATCTTGTCCTGTGAAGCTTTTCTCTAAAGCCTGGGTCAACTTCAATTGTTGCGCCTTGGACAAAGTCTGGGGGCTTGTTTGCCACTTGACCCAAATGGGCTTTAACCAAGTCCTGATGACAACTGGCTCTCCCTTGAGGCTTAGCCAATGCTGTGCGGCTTGAATGGCCAGATCGGGTGATTGACGCTGCGCTTCACCTAAACGAGTCCAAAGACGCTGCATTTGTCCTGACTCATGCGTTTTTGCAATCAATTCAAACACCAAGCTGCGAATCATGCTTTCGGCAGCTTCAGTTGCAAAGGCCCGGTGTTTGATGAGCAGCAACGCGGTGTCTAAAGCCTGTGACGGCTCACCCGCCAAGCGCGCAGCTTTCAGTCGCAATCTCATGGCCAATGTTCGACGTGAGACACCAAGTGGCAAGCGATCTAACCAAAGCAAACTCTCAGCAGCATCTCTGTCATCTAGGGCCCAGCGAGCGGCACGCAACATGCTGCCTTCAATCAGGGTTTGCCGCAGAGGGGCAAAGCCGCCAGCAGGCTCCTGCAAGGCCTGATCCAGGTGAGACTGACGTGTGACTTTGTCATGCAATGCATGGGCAGATTCGGCCGCCAAAATATGAGCGACACATCGCAAGGCGCCTGCGTGCTCCAAAATTTCGCCACTGTCGGACAAAGACTTTTCTCTGACAAGCACCAGCTCGGCAGATTTGCGCGCGCGCAAAAATCTGCCTTCCATAAACTGGGCCATGGCATCTAGCAAGGCACCGTGTGCTGCACGTTCCTTCTGTTGCAAGCGCCAGCGCTTGGCTTGACGAGGCAACTCAAACAAGGCTGTGAGTGCCCGTTGCGCCCAATGCAAGGTCAATAAAATCATGACCAGCCCAAACAAAACCAAATTCAGGGAGAGATCGACACGGTAGGGCGCCCAGAAAATAGCAACCGTACCAACGTTGTTAGAAGCCAGTAAGGCCGTGGCCACAGCCACCGCAAACAAACTCACAAGCCAAAGTGCTGCACGCATGCCGTTTTACTTTCCAGAGGAGGCCGTGGCCAATGCAGCCATCGTGGCATCGAGTCTTGGAATGGCTTTGCCTTTGCTTAATGCTTGTGCTTTCTCCAACAATTGCAATGCATGTTGTGTTTTGCGAGCGCCTGGGTCGAAATATTTTTTCAAGACGATGGCGATTGCTTGCATGTCTGCACGAGCTGCATCGTTTTGTCTGGCCAACAGACCCAGTCTTGCATTGAGCAATTTGAGTTTCAAATTCTCACGCAGAAAAAATCCTTGCTCAGGGGCCAAGAGTGCTGCCTCAGGACTGTCGATGCGACTGACCCTTAATAAGCCACGCGCTTCAAGCATGAAACGGTCTAGCACTGTTTGCCACCAAGCCGAATTCTGAGAGGTGGCCGGATTGGCATCAGCCGATTTGGAGGGGGTCAACGAGGGGCGGTTCATTTCATTGGCCAAGGGCAACTCATCGGCCAAAGCCACAATTTCGTCTAACACCAACAACATACCCGGCAAATCGGTAATTTGAACTGATTTGACAAGCTCAAGGTCGCGGTCAATAGCTCGTTGAATGCCAATCAAGCGCGGATTGGATGCTCTTTGAAGGCGCGATTGGGCAGTTTTGAGAACGCCCAACAAAGGCTCTAAGCTGCTGGTTAATTGAGCCTGCTGCTGAGCCAGTCGCAGAGAAGATTCAATGTCCAAAATCAAGTTTTCATCACGTGAGCGCGACAAAGTTTGAATCAAATCCTCCAATTGAGCTCGCTGCAAGCTAGCCTCGCCCAACCGAGATTCAACCAAGGCCATTCGGGCGGCACTGTCTTTCACACTGTCTTGGGCTTGCTTGGCCCATGCTTTGGCTTCCAGAGATTGTTGACCTGCATCTGCACTTTGCCTTGCCAGTTGGCCTTGAATGCGCGAAAGCTTTTCCCAGAGCAGTCCACTGAAAAGAATCGCCACGACAGCCAATAACACAGGCAACCAAAATATCAAGGGCCGTTTTTGCGCCCTTGCATCCTGCATCGATGTGGTGGCAGGCTGGTCAGTGGGTTCCTTGGAATTTTCAGTGCTCATGCCAAGGATTTTATAGATGCCTGCAATGATTTGAGCCCTGGTGGGGCAATAGCAACAGCGCCCCAACCTATTTTTTGAGCTAAGTCAGCCATTCTGGGATGGGTGACCGTGGCTTTGGCCATTGACCAATTGGCTTGCGGACATTGATCGACAAGGGCTTGAAGGGCTGCTGAACTGCTGAAGACCCAGATGGCACCGTCAGCAATGAGTTTTTGAACTTGGGCCTTTTGAGACTCTGTCAATTGGGTGGGGGTGCGTTGATAGGCAGCAACTGCAGAAACCTTGATCTGCGCTTTTTCAAGTTCTAAGGCCAGCCAGTCTCGGCCTGATGTCGCTCCCGACTCATCAGCACCGCGAACAAACAGCACATTCATGCCTTGAACTACTTGGGAAGCTACGACATCCCACAAGGCCTCTGAATCGAGTTGTCTTGAATGCGATGCAGGTTGATCAATCTGGCCGGTAGGAATACCGCAGTGAGCCAAAGCGGCGGCTGTGCCCGGACCCGTGCACCAAGCACGCGCCGCCTGAAAGTGATCAACCCAATCGGGGTGATTGCGAAGTGCGTGCGCCAAAAATCGAACGGCATTGGCACTGACAAACATGACCGCCTGGCTACGTTTTAAAAGCGCCAAAGCTTCTAAGGCAGTTTGAGTCGTTAAAAACTCAGTCAATTGGAGCAGTGGAAATCGAGTGGTTTTGAAACCAGCTTCATTCAATGAATCAATCCAAGCGCTTGCATCTTGCTCAGGCCGTGTCACCACAACTTGCGTCATGGCCTGGACGCGGGCTGAATCAGTGGGCACCGCCGCGCCTCAGCTCTGCCGCCACTTGAGTCCCTAAGCTTTCAGCTTGTTCAAGGCTGCCCACACTAGCAACCGTTTGAGCCGTGACCAAGGTGCTTGCGCCTTCTGGGTCACCCCAAGCAGCACGCAGGCTGAGTGTGGCGCCAGACAATGTGGCATGCGCCGCCAAAGGCATAGAGCAACTGCCGCCCATAGCGCGGCTGACGGCACGCTCTGCCGCTACGGCCAACCAAGAAGTTGAGTGGACCAGGGGCCTCAAAGCATCGATCAAGTCGGCTCGGCCAGTACAAATTTCAATGCCCAAGGCACCCTGCCCTGCCGCAGGCAACATTTGGTCAGTGTCAAAGACATGGCGAATTCGACTGGACAACGCCAAACGCTTCAACCCCGCTGCAGCCAAAATAATGCCTGCATAGTGGCCCTCGTCCAATTTGCGCAAGCGCGTGTCTAAATTGCCACGCAAAGGCTCAATTTTCAAATCAGGGCGCAGTGCTCGGAGCAAAACGGTTCTGCGAAGACTGGACGTACCCACCACGGCACCTTGCGGTAAGTCCATCAAAGTGGCGTATTGGCCAGACACCCAGGCATCACGGGGGTCTTCTCGTTCCATGACACAGGCCAACTCGAAGCCCTCTGGCATGTCCATGGGAACGTCCTTGAGGGAGTGCACGGCTATGTCGGCCCGACCCTCTGAAAGCGCCACTTCCAACTCCTTCACAAAGAGGCCTTTTCCGCCCACTTTGCTTAAGCTTCGATCCAAAATTTGGTCCCCGAGTGTGGTCATTCCAAGGAGCCTGACGGTGTGACCGCGAGACTGAAGAATGGCCTGGACGTGCTCGGCTTGCCATAAGGCTAAACGGCTTTCACGCGTGGCAATGACGATGGGGCGCTGTAAAGTGGAGGACATAAGGTGTATGAAGCAGTGACTTGTTCGTAATTTTTCAATTAAATCAAATGCTAGCACGACAAAAGACCTGTTAAGTTGCCCACAGGCATCACAAGCCCCGCAAACCGATAAAATCTGGAAATGTCTAAAAACCAACTCGATCAAAAGTCCCAGGCCTGGTCGGCCTTGTTTTCCGAGCCCATGAGCGACCTGGTCAAGCGCTACACCTCCAGCGTATTTTTCGACAAGCGACTTTGGCAATCGGACATTCAGGGCAGCCTGGCTCACGCCGAAATGCTGTCGGCCCAAAAAATCATCAGCACCCAAGATCTGGCCGACATCCAGCGCGGCATGGCGCAGATTACCGACGAAATTACCAAGGGTCAGTTTGATTGGAAACTGGACCTGGAAGACGTCCACCTCAACATCGAAGCTCGCCTCACGCAAATTGTGGGAGATGCAGGCAAACGTCTGCACACAGGCCGAAGCCGCAATGACCAAGTGGCCACCGATGTGCGCTTGTGGTTGGTCAGCGAAATAGATCTGATCAGCGGACTGTTAACGGACTTGCAAAAATCATTGATTGAAGTGGCTGAGCGCAATGTGGAAGTCATCTTGCCAGGCTTCACACATTTGCAAGTGGCGCAACCCGTGAGTTTTGCGCATCATCTGTTGGCTTATGTCGAAATGTTTGCGCGTGATGCTGAACGCATGGCCGATGTGCGTCGCCGCACCAACCGACTGCCTTTGGGTTCTGCCGCATTGGCTGGCACCACTTATCCGCTTGACCGCGAGCGAGTGGCTCGCAATTTAGGCATGGTGGATGAGCAGGGCCAAGCTTGTGTGTGCCAAAACAGCCTTGATGGCGTCAGCGACCGCGACTTTGCCATTGAATTCACCGCGGCAGCTTCACTGTGCATGGTGCACATCAGCCGCTTGAGTGAAGAACTGATTTTGTGGATGAGTCAAAACTTTGGCTTCGTGAAAATTGCCGATCGCTTCACAACAGGCAGTTCCATCATGCCGCAGAAGAAAAACCCCGACGTACCCGAATTGGCACGTGGCAAAACAGGCCGCGTGGTGGGGCACCTCATGGGACTCATCACGCTCATGAAGGGTCAGCCGCTGGCGTACAACAAAGACAATCAAGAGGACAAAGAACCTTTGTTCGACACCGTGGACACTCTCAAAGACACCTTGCGAATCTTCAGCGAGATGATCGGCGGGCAATTGAATTCAGAAACGGGTCAAAAAGAGGGCGGCATCAGCGTCAATGCTTCGGCCATGGAAGCTGCAACCAAAAAAGGCTATGCCACGGCCACCGATTTGGCCGATTATTTGGTTAAGAAGGGGCTGCCCTTCCGAGACGCACACGAGGTGGTTGCACATGCTGTTAAAACAGCGCAAACGCAAAACTTAGACTTGAGCGAACTGCCGCTGACCACTTTGCAACAGTTCAATGCTGGCATTCAAGCTGATGTATTCGAGTGTCTCAGCTTGGTGGGGTCCTTGAATGCCCGCAAAACTTTAGGTGGCACTGCGCCAGATCAAGTCAGACAACAAATTGCGCGCCATCATGCGCGTTTGGGTTTTTAAACAGAGGTCAAGATGGAAACCAATCAAACCGAACAATCTGCGGTATCGCCCTATGCCGCCGGTCTTAACTGGTCTGCTGATTTGCACACAGGCGATGGCCGCATGGACCACACACACGAAGAGTTTGTGACCCTGCTCAACGCCTTGTTGCTCACGCCCCAAACCGACCAACTGAATTTGTACCGTGAATTTTTAAATCACACCGTTGAACATTTCGCTCAAGAAGACCGCTGGATGTTGGCCACAGGCTTTAGCGAAGACAACTGCCATGCGGGCCAGCACGCCACCATTTTAGAAACCATGCGCGCGGTAGAAACGCACTATGTGCAAGGCGACCCAGAAATCATTTCTCGCTTGGCTGAGGCTTTGGCTGAATGGTTTCCGCAACACGCCGCATCCATGGACGCTGGCTTGGCCCTGCATCTGAAATCTGTGAACTTTGACAGCGAAACAGAAACATTGGCCGATCCCTCTGTCATCAAGAATGTCACCATGTCGGGCTGCGGTAGCGTCAGCTGCAGCTAATCAGTTTCAAAGCCAAGCTAATCAAGTAGAACCACAAGAATTGGAAATCCAAGATGTCCGTGATCACCACCATTGAAGAGTTGCGTGTTTTGGCACAAAAACGTGTCCCACGCATGTTTTACGACTACGCAGACAGCGGCTCCTGGACAGAAAGTACTTACCGCGCAAACGAAAGCGATTTCCAAAAAATCAAATTGCGTCAGCGTGTAGCGGTCAACATGGAAAATCGCAGTACAACTAGCACCATGATTGGTCAACAGGTGGCCATGCCGGTGGCCATCGCACCCACAGGCCTGACTGGCATGCAACACGCCGATGGTGAAATATTGGCAGCTCGGGCTGCCAAAAAATTTGGTATTCCCTTCACGCTTTCAACCATGAGCATTTGCTCCATTGAAGATGTGGCCAAAGGCACGGACGGCCACCCCTTCTGGTTTCAGCTGTATGTCATGCGAGATCGAGATTTCATAGAGCGTCTGATAGAGCGTGCACGTGCTGCCAATTGCTCAGCTTTGGTCATCACCTTGGATTTGCAGATTTTGGGTCAACGCCACAAAGACTTGAAGAACGGTTTGTCGGCGCCGCCCAAATTAACCATCGCCAACATGATCAATATAGCAAGCAAGCCGCGCTGGGCTTTAGGCATGTTGGGCACCTCGCGCCGCGAGTTTGGCAACATTGTGGGACACGTCAAAGGCGTTGAGAACATGGGTTCACTGTCAGCTTGGACTGCTCAGCAGTTTGATCCGCGCCTCAACTGGGGCGATGTGGAGTGGATCAAGAAACGCTGGGGCGGCAAAATCATTTTGAAGGGCATTCAGGATGTTGAAGATGCTCGTCTGGCTGTTGAAAGTGGTGCCGACGCCATGATTGTGAGCAACCACGGTGGCCGTCAACTTGACGGCGCCCAAAGCAGCATTGAAGCCTTGCCCGCCATTGTGGATGCCGTGGGCAAACAGATTGAAGTGCACATGGACGGTGGCATTCGCAGCGGTCAGGATGTGTTGAAGGCTCGCGCATTGGGCGCACAAGGCACGTACATTGGTCGCGCTTTTTTGTATGGCCTTGGCGCTATGGGCCAGCCTGGTGTAGAGAAAGCACTGCAAATTATTCACAACGAATTGAGCTTGACCATGGCCTTTTGCGGCCGCACACAAATGGACACGGTTGACAAAAGCATCTTGTTACCAGGCACTTTTCCTCAATAAAGTGCCGCTCACACGGCGCATTGCCCACCTTGACATGGACGCTTTTTATGCGTCCGTCGAGTTATTGCGTTACCCTCAACTCAAAGGCCTACCCGTGGTCATCGGTGGTGGCAGGCGCAAAGAAGATGACCTGTTGGGGCGCTTGCGCTTAGCCCATCCAGACTTCGAATGGTCTGCCGACAATCTGTCTGAAATACCCTTGGATTTTTTCCCGCGCATTGAGGGCTATACCGGTCGCGGCGTCATCACGACGGCCACCTATGCCGCCAGGCAATTTGGCATTGGCTCAGCCATGGGGCTCATGAAAGCCGCCAAACTCTGCCCTCAAGCTATTTTGTTGCCGGTGGATTTCGATCAATACAGGCATTACTCGAAAGTCTTCAAAGGCATCATCACGGAAATTGCCCCGCTCATGGAAGACCGCGGCGTAGATGAGGTCTACATTGATTTCACAGAAGTACCTGGCGGTCAGCGTGAAGGCGGCAGGGTCTTGGCACGGCTTATTCAAAAATGCATTTTTGAAGCCACTGGCCTGACCTGCTCTGTGGGCGTTGCACCCAACAAACTGATCGCCAAAATGGCCAGCGAGTTCAACAAGCCCAATGGCATTTCCATCGTTCATGAAGAAGACTTGCAATCGGCCATCTGGCCCTTGAGTTGCCGCAAGATCAATGGCGTGGGCCCCAAAGCAGATGAGAAACTCAAACAGCAGGGTATTGAGAGCATTGGCCAATTGGCAGCCTGCGAACTTCAGTGGCTGCAATCGCACTTTGGCAAAGTGTATGGCGCATGGTTGCACGAGGCAGCTTGGGGCCGAGACGACCGACCCATCAGCACCGAAAGCGAGCCCGTCAGCATCAGCCGAGAAACCACCTTCGAAATCGACTTGCATGCTGTGCGAGACAAAGCAGAATTAGGCAAGGTGTTTACCAGGCTTTGCCAACAATTGGCCGACGATTTAAAGCGCAAGGGTTACGACGGCAAAACCATCGGCATCAAGCTGCGATATGACAATTTCAAAAGCGTGACACGCGATCAAACCCTTAGCTTTTACACACAAGATGCCAAAGAGATTCGGAAGTTTGCGGGCCTGTGTTTAAAGCGGGTGGATTTGTCGCGCAAACTCAGATTGCTGGGCGTACGCGTTGGGTCTTTGGTCAAACACGGGACAGCACCTGAACCCAACGCAAGCTACAGTTTGCAACAATCTCCAAACACCGAACTCAACGAGGCCAGCCCCGATGGACAAACTCAATTGCTTTTCTTTGACGACGAATGACCATGTTGCACATTTGGTGCTGAACAAGCCCGAGTCGCTCAACACCATGCACCCTACATTTTGGCGCGAGCTGGATACGGTGCTGCACCAATTGAACGATGCTGGCCAGGCAAGGGCCTTGGTCATTTCTAGTACTGGCAAGCATTTTTCTGCGGGCATGGCTCTGGAAACCTTCTCTGGTGCCATCTCCATGGACGCAGACAGCGCAGAGGGCCGTGCGGCCATCTACGACTCACTCACCGACATGCAGTCCACCTTCACATTGCTTGAGAGCATGCGCATTCCTGTGATTGCTGCCATTCAGGGCGGCTGTATTGGCGGTGCGGTCGACATGGTCACAGCTTGCTGCATTCGCTATGCCTCGCAAGACGCGTTTTTCTGTATTCAAGAAATCAACATTGGCATGGTGGCCGATGTGGGCACACTGCAGCGTTTGCCCAAATTGTTGCCCATGGGTTTGGTCAAAGAATTGGCCTACACTGGCCGCCGCTTAAGTGCTGAGAATGCTTTGAAACACGGCTTGGTCACGCAGGTGTTTGAGACACAAGAGGCCATGGTGGCTGGCGCCTTGGCTTGCGCCAAAGAAATGGCCAACAAGCCGCCCGTGGCCATTTGGGGCACCAAACAAGCACTGAACTATGCTCGAGATCACAGCGTAGAAGACAGTCTGCGCCAAATGGGCTGGTTGCAAGGCGCCATTTGGAGCAACCCGCATATCCGTGAAGCCATTGCAGCGGCCAAAGAAAAAAGACCCGCGAAGTTTCCGCCACTTGCTCCGCTTAAAGGCTTTAAAACGCTGGGCTAAAGCAAGCTTGTGTCGCCCTCAATTTATTGACGCGCTGTGCGAATATTTTTGGGCGGTGATTGGGGGTGACTGGTGCGCCAAGGGTTGATGTCCAAGCCGCCACGCCTTGTGTAACGGGCATACACCGACAGCTTCAAAGGTTTGCACCGCGCCCAAATGTCCATGAAGATGCGCTCTACGCATTGCTCATGGAACTCATTGTGATTTCGAAAACTCACAATGTATTCAAGCAATCCGGCCTGATCAATTTGATCGCCCGAGTATGAAATTTGAACACTTCCCCAATCGGGCTGC
Source organism: uncultured Burkholderiales bacterium (assembly GCA_937891665.1). GTDB lineage: Bacteria > Pseudomonadota > Gammaproteobacteria > Burkholderiales > Burkholderiaceae_C > Limnohabitans_A. The sequence continues at coordinate 10,623 of CALAGS010000239.1, forward strand.
CCCGTCACCAAACAATTGCTTTTCAGCAAGTGACTCACGAATGTTTCGGTCACTGGGGCTTCATCTTGTTGCGCCTTGAGTAATTCTGGCGCAGGCTGATAATGTGTGCACTCAATGTCCATGCGGTCCAAATTAAGGCCATCCAATTCATGCACGGGCTCTTTGTCAAACTCTTCGGGCAGAATGATTTTGACGCCACAACGTGCCAGAATTTTTCCGCCATGCCACAAAGCTGTATCCAGGTCGTCTCGCATGCAATCACGCACCGCTTGCACATCGACAAAGCGCGAGGCATTGAAACTGTTCAAGTACAGCTTCAACGATTTACTTTCAATGATGTGAGTGCTTTCGGCGGGCACCGTGATGTGTGCAATGGCCACTTGAGGCTTGCCCTTCAGGTTCAACCACGAGAGTTCAAACGCCGTCCACAAATCTGCGCCAAAAAATACAGGCGAACCTAGAATGCCCAACTCTTCGCGCTTCACAGCACGGGGAATAGGAAACAACAAGGAGGCATCGTATTGATCGACATAGGCGCTGTTTTTACCCAGCTGCGATTGCTCTGGCTGGTTCATACCGCACCCTTTTCGCGTCGACGGAAAACCCACCGATTGACATCCGACTCAGAGTCCTCATAGGCATAGCCTTCCAGATTGAACGCCTTCAACTTTTCTGGATTTTGAATGTGTTTCTGAATGGCATAACGCGCCAGCAAACCACGCGCGCGCTTGGCAAAGAAACTGATCACTTTGTACTTGCCGCCTTTGTATTCTTCAAACACGCATTCAATGACTCGCGCCTTCAAAATCTTTTGATCAACCGCCTTGAAATACTCTTGTGACGCCAAATTGATGACCACAGGTGTTTTGTCCTTGGCCAACTGCGCATTGAGATGCTGCGCAATGCTCGCGCCCCAAAATTGGTACAAATTTTTGCCGCGCAAATTGGTCAAGGCTGTTCCCATTTCCAAGCGATACGGCTGCATCCAATCTAAGGGACGCAAAACGCCATACAAACCACTCAAAATACAAACGTGGTCTTGCGCCCACTCAAGGTCTTTGGGCTTCAAGGATTTGGCTTCTAAGCCGTCATAGACGTCGCCATTGAATGCCAATACCGCTTGTTTTGAGTTTTTAGCTGTGAATTTAGGGCGCCAAGCCTCATATCTGGCCACGTTGAGGGCCGCCAAGTTGTCGCTCAAATCCATGAGTTCAGAAATTTGAGCTGGCGTTTTATGTTTCAATACCTCAATCAACTCGGCAGATTGCGAGACAAATTGGGGCAAGGTATGAGGCACACCCTCAGCCGGAGAGTCGTAATCTAACGATTTAGCAGGAGACAATAGAAGCAACATGCGCAAAATCCTTTAATGCCTCAATTATCTTGCAGGTGACAGTACCTTGCAGGCAAAGGCATTAGCCTTAAATTGCATCTATTTTCATCGCAAAGTATTCAAGACAGTCAACTCAAAGCAAACCATCATGAGTCTTCTTTTTTCCGAGTACCAACTCCCCGCCCCCAACGGCCCCCTCACGTTGGCCAATCGCATCGTGGTTGCCCCGATGTGCCAATATTCGGCTGATCATGGCCGAGCCACCGATTGGCATTTGGCCCACTGGACCTCTTTGCTCAACAGCGGCGCAGGCTTGGTCATTCTAGAAGCCACCGCCGTGACCGAAGAAGGCCGCATCAGCCCAGGCTGTTTGGGTTTGTGGAATGACGCTACGGCCGAAGCTTTGCAAGACAAATTAGGTCGGGCTCGAAAACTGGCTCCCCACGTGCCCGTTGCCATTCAAATTAGCCACGCAGGCCGAAAAGCTTCCAGCGCTGCCCCTTGGCATGGGGGGCAACTGCTCGATTCGGCACATGGCGGCTGGCAAGCGTTGGCGCCCAGTGCTTTGCCACATCTGAGCACCGAAATGCCTCCCACAGAATTGGATGCTGCAGGGCTTGATCGCATCAAAAATGCCTTTGTGAAAACAGCCGAGCGTGCGCAAGACATGGGCATTGAAATGGTGGAACTTCATGCAGCGCATGGTTATTTGCTGCACCAGTTTTTATCGCCCATCTCAAACAAGCGCAGCGATGCCTATGGGGGCTCTTTTGAAAACCGGACACGTTTTATTCGCGAAATTTTTGACGCTGTGCGGGCTAAGTTCAATGGTGTTTTAGGCATTCGCCTATCGGCCACCGATTGGGTCGAAGACGGCTGGAACCCTGAAGAGACGGCCGATTTGTCTGTGCGCCTTCAAAGCGCAGGTGCTAACTTTGTCCATATCTCCTCAGGCGGGGTTTCGGCTCAACAAAAAATTGCACTCGGTCCTGAATACCAAGTGCCTTTTGCCAAAACAGTCAAAGACAAATCTGGTCTGCCCACCATTGCAGTGGGCCTGATTACGCAAGCTCAGCAAGCCGAGGCCATTTTGCAGCGCGGTGATGCCAACCTGATTGCCCTTGCCCGAGCCTTCTTGTTCAACCCCCGATGGGCATGGCAAGCGGCCGCCGAATTGGGAGGTGTGGTGCAAGCCAGCGAACAATACTGGCGCTGCTTGCCTCGTGAAGCGCAATCGGTTTTTGGCAATGTGAAAATAGGAATGCGTTAAAGCCATGAATACCCCCTCCTTTCAAGACGTTCAATTCACCAATGGCTATGAGTTCACTCAAGGCACGGGTTACACACTGCCCGAATATGCTTTTGTGACACCGCCAGAGTTGGTTCAAAACAAAACTTTGCGACATGCTGTGGTCATTGTGGGAGGCGGCATCTCAGGACTGACATTGGCCTGCGGCTTGGCCAACCTGGGCATCAAGGCGGTTCTCTTGGACGAAGACAACACCGTGGGGGTCAAGGGTGCCTCCTCGCGCGGCATTTGTTATACCCAAAAATCACTGGAGATTTTTCAAAAACTGGGCATATTCGATCGCATTGCTAAAAAAGGCATTCAGTGGAGTGTGGGGCGGACATTTGCAGGCAATGATGAGGTCTACAACTTTGACCTCAAACAACAAAGCAATTTCAGTCTTTCACAGCAACCCGCTTTTATCAACATCCAACAGTTCTACATTGAAGGCTACTTGGTAGAGCGAATTCAAGAACTGGGGTCTGTCGATTTGCGCTGGCAATCGCGCGTCACAGCCTTCAAGCAAAACAAAGACTTTGCAACTCTCAGCGTTGAAACTCCCGAAGGCACTTATCAACTTCAAGCCGACCATGTGATCGATGCAACGGGATCGCACACCCCGTTTCACGCTTGGACCGGGGTCGGCATGGAAAGCAAAAAAGGCGATGACCGTTGGTGCATTGCTGATGTGCGCTTTGACACACACCCGCCTACCGAGCGCCATACGTGGATTGAAGCGCCCTTCAATGAAAACCGTGCGGTCTGGCAACACCTGATGGCAGATGATGTATGGCGCATTGATTACCAGATGGCGCCCAATGCCGATGCGGCTTACATCAGCCGTGAAGACGTGGTGCGCGAGCGCTTAGAGCGTCAATTTGGCAAGAAGGTGAAAGTTGACATTGTGTGGGTGGGCCCTTATGCCTACAAGAGCCAGTGCCTCACCACATTGCGCATGGGTCGGGTGTTTTTCATGGGCGACACCGCCAAAATTGTGAATCCCTTTGGCGCGCGGGGTGGCAATACAGGTGTAGCCGATGCCGACAACTTAGCCTGGAAATTAGCGGCGGTGTTACGTGGCCATGCTGATGAAGCTCTGCTGGAAAGTTACAACGATGAGCGACTTGAGGCTGCGCAAGAAAACGTGAAAGTCACGCGACGCACAGCTCGGTTTTTACGACCTGCAGATGGCATAGAGCGCGCCTTTCGAAAAGCCACCATCAGCTTGGCCAAGCAATTTCCTTTCGCACGCTCACTGATCAACACTGGGCGCATGGCTGTAGCCAACACCTATCGCGGCTCGCGCGTCTGCGGCGAGACTGGCGGAACATCTGTGCAAAACGTCAAGATTCAATGGCGTCCTGGCAAAACTGGCGCACTGAACGACCTGCTGCAATGGGCCGACGGCCGTTTGCTCATTTTGGTGTTTGGCGAGCAATCCAAAGCTTCCCTCAAAAGACTACAAGAGCTCAGCGTTTCTGGCCTGCCTGTTCGATGTGTTCAAGTCCTTGCCAAAGGAGATAGCGCCCAAGCCCGGGAACACATTTGGGACCCACAAGGCCATTTGCAAAGCGCGTGTGTTTCAGTCCCTGCTGGCGGTTGGGCCGTGATTCGACCTGATGGCTATTTGGCCGACACTGGCAAAAGTGTGAACGGCGATTTGATTGCCGCGGTAGCCACCTCTTTGTGCCTTTGATTCAATTCGGACTGACCATGATGAAAACAGAACTGAACCTGCAAGACGCCGATGGCTTTTATGAGCAACTGCTGAATGCACACGAGGGTTTGAGCTCAGAACAATCAGAGCAGCTCAACATGCGCTTGATTTTGCTGCTGGCCAATCAAGTGGGCGATGCTTCAATCCTCAGAGATTGCATTGAATCAGCAAGCCAAAAAAAATGATCAAACCAAATTAAAACTGCAATTGAGGATTAGGTCTTTGTAGAGTCTGGTTTAGAACTTTTCGGTGAACGTTCTACCAATTTTCCATTCACATATTTGTGCAAGACACTGGTAATCAAAGTTTGATAAGGCACCCCCTCTTCCATTGCCCGCACCTGAATATCGGTGAGATCGACGGAGGACAAGCGAATATTCACTCGCTTGTCTTTGATGGCACTGGCTCTTGCCGCAGCTTTGAATTTGGCCAGCTCGCTTTTTGAGGCAATCGACTTCAGTTGACCTGATTCAAAGGCATTCAAAATTTCTAGTTCATAGACATCAATTTGACTCATGTTGGGTCTTTCTGAAAATAGTCGCGAGTGGCTTTTCGACTTGGAATCATCGTTTTTAGAAAATAATGGTCTTCTTCCTCAATGAAGGGCACCAAATAAACATAGTTCATGATGACTACCAGCAGAATTCTTTGCTTGGGATACTTACCCGGATTTGGATGATCCAACAGGTCAAGTAAGCCTCCCGATTCCAAGGCCACCACCACCGCCTCAAAAGAAATACCTCTTTCAAACTTCAAAAGTTCATTTTTTTCAATATTCCACCTGAATGATTTCATTCTGCCATGTTATTGAAATGTGTGCCTTTTGTCACCACATTTGCTTGAAAGAACTACAAGTAAAATCATGGCTTTAGTCCATTCCTGACATTGCCTCTTGGCAATCTCTAAAT
>CALAGS010000240.1 GCA_937891665.1 uncultured Burkholderiales bacterium
AGAACACCCAGGCGAGATCCCACAGCGACCACCTCGCTGAGAATGCCATCGAGATCTTGAACAATTTGCTTGACTCGATCTAAAAAATGATTGATATCCTGAGCCAACTCTCCAAATTCATCATTTGAATTGACTTTGGTTCGAGGCGACAAGTTCATCACCCCTTTTGCTAATGAAGCTGCTGTCGTGCGCAGTGCTAATAAAGGCTCCATACGAACTTTGAGAAGAAAAAACAGCACGATGGTGTGTATGACAATTTTGATACTTAAAGCACTCGCAGTGACACGAACCTCTTGCCACCAAGTAGCCTCTTTACGAGACAAATAGCTTCTAACAGTCACAGTTCCCAGCACGTCACCTACTTTTGCCTTGATATGACAGCCTAGACAAAACTGTTCAGCCTTGAGTTGAATGGACGACTCACTGTTATCCCCTTCGGGCCAGCGTTGTCTTAGGCCAATAGGATTTAACTTAAAGGTTTGCTTGATAGACTCGACCGTGATGTCTGAGGGCAAAACTGCAATGGACAAACCCAAGCTGTCGTAGTTGCGATCCAAAATAGGGTAAACCGTTTGTGCGGCTGTTGGCCCACCAGAATTGAGCATGATCGATTTGACATCATCAGCCAGTTGCTGAGCTGCCCGCTCAACGCGCTGAGGTTCTTTGCTTTTGAAGTCATAGACAACCACGGCGTAGCGAATAGCCAGTTCAAGTCCAGCCACCACAATCAATAGCAAGAAGAAGTCCCGAATCATGTGAAACATGAAGGACTGCTCAAACCTGCCAAAACTGGTTTCTTTCATGGCTACTCCTGTTAGCTTGGTGGAAATAATAAACTTCTTTAACAAGAAACCGCGCTTAGGCACTTCATTTCCAGCTAACTTGCTTTAGGTTGAGTCTTTCATAGATATTTATGCATACTGAATTAGTATGCGTGAATCTGGGGTTTCTCATTTGCCCCATGGTTTTTGTTTTTTTCAATATAAGATTAATTGTTCTTTTATTGTTTATTTATTCAAAATGTCAGTCCGTTCTTATCCAATCCTGTCTACCCTGACCGTATTCACCTTAAGCCACCTCATCATGGCTTCGGCAATCAGCGCAGAAACTGTTGATCCCGTGAAGATGGTGGATGCTTTTGAAGCTGCAGGCGGTAAATTTGAAGGTTATCGACGTTCGGGAGCCAAGGGAATATGTGCAACGGGTGAATTTGTAGGCAGCACAGAAGGTCGCACTTTGTCATCCGCCTCCGTCTTCAGTGGTCAAAAAATTCCTGTGATCGTTCGCTTTTCTGTAGGCGGTGGCAACCCCAAGGCAGTAGACAATGCCAAGAGCCAACGCAATATGGCGCTGCAGTTCAACCTTCCAGGCGGTGAAACATGGCAAATGGGCAATATCTCAGCGCCTGTTTTTGGGTCTTCAACACCAGCACAATTGCTCGGTCGCCTAGAGTCGCTCACACCAGACCCTTCAACCAAAGCGCCCAACCCTGAAAAGGTCAAAGCTTTTGCAGAGGCCAATCCTGAAGTGCTACTTCAAAGCAAATACTTGGCTAGCCAACCTGTACCGGCCAGCTTTGCATCGGTCAATTACTGGGGCGTCAATGCCTTTGCGTTTGTCAACAGCAAGGGCGAAAAGCAATTTGGCAAGTGGATTTTCGAGCCATCCGCCGGTGTGATGGGTCTAAGCGATGAAGAGGCAAAGGCTAAGGGCCCCAATTTCTTGTTCGATGAACTTCGTCAACGTGTCAAGGATGGCCAAGTTACTTTCAATTTTAACCTTCAATTGGCGGAACCTGGCGATAGGCTAGACAGTGCCACAGTGCCTCTACCCGAAGCCCGTCGCAAAGTAACGCTGGGTAACTTAAAGGTCACAGCCGTCTCAGAAGATTCTGGCGGCGCGTGTCGTGACATCACTTTTGTGCCTACCGTCCTGCCCAAAGGTGTAGAACCATCCAACGATCCTATGCTCGCTGCAAGAGCCGCCCCTTATGCTGTTGGCATTGGTCGTCGACTCTTTGAAGGTTCGAAGCAATGATGCATGGCGTTGTTGACCCTAGCGTCTGTCAACTGACCGAAGGTGATATTTCTTATGTCATTCAAATGGCATGGGAAGACCGAACTTCTTTTGAGACGATCAAAGAACGCGTCGGACTCACAGAATCTGAGGTGATCCGTCTCATGAGGGCTGAGTTAAGGCCTCAATCTTTCAGATTATGGAGAAAACGGGTCCAAGGCAGAGCTACCAAACACCGCGTCTTGAGGCATCCAGAAATGAAATTCAATGATCACCAAATTGCCGACC
>CALAGS010000241.1 GCA_937891665.1 uncultured Burkholderiales bacterium
AATCAGCCTTAGGCGCTGGTGCCTCCGAGGTGTACCTCATTGAAGAACCCATGGCCGCAGCCATTGGCGCTGGCTTGCCCGTGTCAGAAGCATCAGGTTCTATGGTGGTTGACATTGGCGGTGGCACCACCGAAGTGGGCGTTATTTCTCTGGGCGGCATGGTCTACAAAGGCAGCGTGCGTGTGGGCGGCGACAAGTTCGACGAAGCCATCATCAACTACATCCGCCGCAACTACGGCATGCTCATTGGCGAGCCCACCGCAGAAGCCATCAAGAAAAACATTGGCTCTGCCTTTCCAGGCAGCGAAGTGCGCGAAATGGAAGTCAAAGGCCGCAACCTGTCTGAAGGCGTGCCCCGCAGCTTCACCATCAGCAGCAATGAAATTTTGGAAGCCCTCACCGATCCACTGAACAACATCGTGTCAGCGGTCAAAACAGCACTCGAGCACACGCCCCCTGAATTGGGTGCCGACATCTCCGATCGCGGCATGATGCTGACTGGCGGTGGCGCCCTGTTGCGCGACCTTGATCGTTTGCTCTCAGAAGAAACTGGCCTGCCCGTCTTGGTGGCCGAAGACCCACTCACTTGCGTGGCACGCGGCTGCGGCATGGCGCTCGAACGCATGGACCGCCTAGGTAGCATCTTTACCAGTGAATAACACGGGCGCAATTCATGGCGCTGGAGTCTCTTGACCGCTCACCCCCACCTTTTTTCAGGGTGGGCTTTGCGCCCCTGACCAAGCTCATTTTTTTCAGCGCTCTCTCCTTGCTGCTTGTATTTAGTGACAAACAACTGCAGTTCACCAAGCCCTTGCGTGCCGGGCTTTCAACCCTGATTCTTCCAATTCAATGGTTGGTGCTACAACCAGGCGAAGCTTTGTCGGCCATGGGCACCTATTTTCAGAGTTTAGACCGAGCCCAAACAAATCTCAAAGCCGCAGAACTTAAGTTGCTTCAGCAGTCTGTTCGCTCGCAGCAATTAGACCAGTTGCAAATTGAAAATCAAAATCTTCGCCAACTCATGAGCCTTCAATCGAGCATGGTGGTTGCATCTCAGGCCGCCGAAGTTTTGTTTGATGTTCCCGACCCCTACAACCAACGCATTGTGATTGACCGAGGCCAACTCAAAAACGTGGCGCTTGGATCGCCCGTCATTGACGCGGGGGGCGTGGTTGGACAAGTTACCCGCGTTTATCCATTGACCTCCGAAGTCACCCTTCTGACCGACAAGGACCAAAGCATACCTGTGCTCAACAGTCGCACTGGCGCGCGTAACATCACCAGTGGCGACGTCTTGGCAGGACTGCCCATGATCGAGCTTAAATTTGTGCCTGCCAGTGCCGATGTGAAAGAAGGCGATTTGCTTACCACCAGCGGCATCGATGGCATCTACCCTGCAGGGCTTCAAGTGGCGCGCATCAGCCACATCGAGCGGCGTGTTGATATTTCCTTTGCCCGAATTCACGCAAGTCCTTTGGCGGAGCTCAAAGGTCGCCATGTCTTGATTTTGCAGCCCTCTGCGCCTTCAGCACTCAATAAAGGCAAAACGCCATGATCATGAGTCGCCGCGAGGCCTTGTTGTTGCCCGTCAGCCCTTGGTTCGTCGCCCTCAGCCTTTTAATGTCCTTGCTTCTCAGCATGCTGCTGGGCATGTCTCAAGCCCTTTGGCTGCCAGATGTTTTGGCAGTCAGCATTTTCTTTTGGGGTATCCACCAGCCTCGCAGAGTTGGCATGGCCACTGCATTCATACTTGGCTTGTGGATGGATGTTCAGCATTCCGCCTTGTTGGGTCAGCATGCTTTGTCGTATGTTGTGCTCAGTTATTTTGCGTTCAGCATGCACCGCCGTCTACTTTGGTTTCCCATCAAAGAGCAAATGCTTCAAATCTTGCCATTCTTTATTTTGGCTGAGGCCATTGGCCTGCTTATTCGTTTAAGCACTGGCGATGATTTTCCGGGTTGGACCATGTTGCTGTCACCCTTCATTGAAACTTTGTTGTGGCCTGTGGCCAATTTCATTTTGCTTGCGCCGCAACGAAGAGCACACGACCCCGATGCCAATCGGCCGATTTAAAGCATGGCCTTTCACCTGCCCTCGTTGAGCGAGTTGCGCAACACCGAGTTTGAAATAT
>CALAGS010000242.1 GCA_937891665.1 uncultured Burkholderiales bacterium
GGAAAGCCGTCTGGCGCCATGAGCACCAAGGCTTGTACGCGCTCAGGCTGAGAAGCCGCCAAAGACCAAGCCATTTTTCCGCCCATTGAATGACCTACGACGGAGAACTTTTCAAGGCCTAGCTTGTCAGCAAAGTGCGTCAGGATGGCAAGGTCTTTTTCTTCTGAATAATCATTCGCAGGACTCGCTCCTGTGAGGCCAAATCCGGGTAAATCCAGCCGGATCACTCGGTATTTTTGCTCTAACTTTAAAGACCAATCGTCCCAGGCCTGCAAACTTGAACCAAAGCCGTGCAATAGCAAAAGAGCAGGTGCATCTTGTGGCCCAGTTTCTTTGTAATGCACCTTCAAACCATCGACCTCAATGCTTTGAGGGGAAGAAGCCACATAGCGCTTTTCCAATTCGGTACGCTCAAGGTCGGGCGTCCAAAGGCCATACATCACAACAGCCAAGATGGCAGTACCCAATCCAATTGTGTTGATCATGTCACAACTTTTACGATCGACAGCAAACTGAAATTCAGGCTCATCGACTACTTTCTAAAGACATGTCATTTTGTACGAATAATCATAATTTAACGTCATTTGACAAATCGTCAAGTTAAACTGAAACTTTGCAGGCTCTCACAAAACGCGCTTACTTGACTGCATATGTGTACCAACTTCACGCCAACTCAAAACAGCAATTGGGTTAAGCAGCATTTCGGCATTGCGTTACCCCATGCTGAATATCCCATCGAAACCTACCCAGGCTACGCAGCGCCTATTGTTGTAAAGAGCCAGCAAACTGGCCGTATTGCCTGTGGCTTGGCAAGATTTGGCCTGATTCCAGGATGGGCCAAAGGCGACAAGATCAGTCGCCATACTTACAATGCCCGCGCCGAAACAGTCAGTGAAAAACCAAGCTATCGAACCGCATGGCGCCAGCGTCGATATGGCATCGCTGTGCTAGAAAATTTTTTTGAACCGAACTACGCAACGGGTAAAGCCGTTCGTTGGAAAATTGAATTAAAAAATTTGGAGCCGATGGGAATAGCCAGCCTTTGGGATACTTGGATTGATCCTTCGACGGGTGAAGTTGTAACCAGCTTCACCATGCTGACGGTCAACGCCGATGATCACCCTGTTATGAAACAGTTTCACAAATCGGGTGATGAAAAAAGAACACCTGTCGTTTTAGCCACGCATCAATTTGATGCATGGTTAAGCGCAGACACATCACAAGCAATGGACATGATGAACACGAGCCATTTACCTGCGCTACAAAGTGTGAGTTCTCCTCGCTCATGAACGACAAACAAAGCGCCTGATATGATATTGTTGGCATTCTTTATAGGGTTCATACCCGCTTTTTTGAGGAATGCATGACGGCACCTACCCACTCCAACGATTTGAACAATACCGTCACGCAAGACGCCATGGCCAGTTTTTCAAATGCCTCAGACCCAAGGCTGGCTCATGTCATGGGTCTTCTGGTCAAGCATTTGCATGCCTTTGTGAATGAATCGCAACTCAGCAAAGCCGAGTGGCTGAAGGGCTTGGAATTTCTCACAGCGGCCGCCAAAATTACCGACGACGAGCGAAATGAATTCAGTTTGTTCTCGGACATCATGGGCATTTCATCCATGGTCGATGTGGTGTCTCAACCGCCAGGCGGCACACCCAGCAGTGTGCTTGGTCCATTTCACAATCACGACTCGCTCACTCTACCTAACGGCAGCGACCTCACGCAAGGCCAACCTGGCGTGCGTGTTTGGTTGCATGGCCGTGTTTTGGACATCCATCAAAAACCCATTCCCAATGCGCAAATTGATTTTTGGCAAAACGCAGACAACGGTTTGTACCCCGCTCAAGATGCTGCGCAAGACCCGCAAAATTTGCGCTGCAAAATCAAATGTGATGAACACGGCGCCTTCAGTTTATTGACTATTCGCCCCAATCCTTATACTGTGCCAACCGATGGACCCGTTGGCGCCTTGCTGGCCGCCAGCAACCGGGGCATTTGGCGCCCAGCACACTTTCATATCATTGTGAGCGCCCCTGGTTACGTAGGTTTGGTCACTGAGCTGTTTCCTGCAGAGTCAGATTACCTTGATAACGACGCCGTGTTTGGTGTGCGTCCAGGTTTGATTGTCGAAGTTAAAAATTGTGAAAACTCAGACGTAGCGCACCGATACGGTTTAACCGCAGCTTTCAAAGAAGTTGCATTTGATTTTTCATTGGTTAAGCAAAAGTAAAGTAAACGTGAAGCAAACAGCGCCAGCTTGACCAGGTACAAATCTAAAGAAGACAAATTCGCTTGAATTGAATGCGTTATTTTTCACCAAAATTAAGTGGCAAGCCCACGTAGTTTTCAGCCATGGTGCGTGAGCCTGCTTCGCTGTTAATGAGGTAATTGAGTTCTGCCTCTTGAAACCGCTGCCCCATTTCGCCTTGCTCAGGGAAACGGTGCATCAGGCTGGTAAACCACCAAGAGAAACGTTCTGCGCGCCAGATGCGCGCTAGGCATCGCGTGGAATAGTGGTCAATGCCCGCATGCGATTTTTCAACGCAGGCCTCAATGAGTGCATCTGATAAATACTTCACATCGGTAGCCGCTAAGTTCAAACCTTTGGCACCTGTGGGCGGCACAATGTGCGCAGCATCGCCTGCCAAAAACATGGTTCCAAAGCGCATAGGCTCGGTTACAAAACTGCGCAAGGGCGCAATACTTTTTTCAATGCTGGCACCTGTCACCAGGTGCTCTCTTGCTTCTGGGTCTAAGCGAAGCCGAAGTTCTTGCCAGAATGCATCATCAGACCATTGCTCAACTTTATCAGTCAAGGGCACCTGCAAGTAATAGCGACTGCGTGTTGTGCTGCGCTGTGAGCACAAGGCAAAGCCTCGAGTGCTGTTGGCGTAGATGAGTTCTTCGTGCACGGGAGGGGTGTCAGACAAAACACCCAGCCAACCAAATGGGTAAACTTTTTCAAATTCTTGAATAGACTTGCTGGGCACACTGGCGCGACAAACGCCATGAAAGCCATCGCAGCCTGCAATGAAATCACACATGATGGTGTGCCGCTGACCATCTTTTTCATAAGAGACGCTAGGATGCTCAGAATCGAAATCGTGAATTTGAACATCTTTGGCTTCATAAATGGTGGGCAGCGATGCCGCTTGGCGTGCGTCCATCAAATCTTTGGTCACCTCGGTTTGGCCATAAACCATGACCTTTTGACCACCCGTCAAAGCTTCCAAATCGATGCGATGGCGCTCACTTTTGAACAGTAAGTCAAAACCTGTATGAACCAAGCCCTCTTTCTTCAAGCGCTGGTCGACACCTGCTTGCGCCAAAATGTCCAAGGTGACTTGCTCTAAAACGCCAGCCCTAATGCGGCTGAGAACATACTCAGGGCTTTGACGTTCAACGATCACGGCATCGACGCCTGCCTTGAAAAGAATTTGTCCAAGCAACAAACCAGATGGGCCTGCACCCACAATGACCACTTGAGTTCGCATCGTTGATTCCATTACTTTTAAATTATTTACCCGCAATGGCGATCAGTTCCACTTCAAATTGAAGCGTGGCATTGGGCGGAATAACGCCCCCTGCGCCACGTGACCCATAGGCAATGGCTGGCGGGCAAGTGAGCTTGGCTTTGCCTCCCACTTTCATGAGTTGAACCCCCTCTGTCCAGCAGGGAATCACACCATTCAAAGGGAAATCAATGGCTTGATTGCGCTTGTAAGAACTGTCAAATTCCTTGCCGTCTGGAAAAGTACCGCGGTAGTGCACTTTGACTTTGTCTGTCGCCATGGGGCTTCTGCCCTGGCCATCTTGCAAAGACCGAAACACCAAGCCCGAAGCTGTGACCTTGGCACCAGGCTCTTTAGCAGCTGCTTGGGCAAAATCGTTTTGCGCCCAAGAAGGGAAGATTGAGAAGGTGTAAAGACCCAGTGCAATGAATAAACATTTGGATAAGTTCAAGATAAGGCTCTCTTTTCAGTCAATTGATATTTTGAGACGAATCATACCTTTTTGGTTTTAAACACAAACCTTCTACAGGCTTTGGCTAAGATCAAGCAAATCCCAGCATCGACGAATCGCAGCGAGCGCATTCGGGATGCACTATTATTGCAAAAGAGAGTTTTTTATGTCCCACCTAACTACACCCGAACTCAAATTCTTTGCCGACCTATCGGTGGAAGTTGCCAAGCCCATTGAAGTGGGTCAAACACTTCATGGCACAAGACGGATCATTCCTATTTTGGCAGGTTCTGCAACTGGCAATGGATGGACCGCACGGGTGTTGCCAGGCGGGGCAGATTTTCAACTCATCGTGAACGAGCGAATGGCAGAGCTCGATGCACGCTATGCATTGGAAACCGATGCAGGCGACTTGATCTATGTGCAAAACAACGCCATTCGCACCGCCGCCCCCGAGATCATGGCCAAGCTGATCAAAGGCGAAGTGGTCAATCCCGAATCGGTTTACTTTCGTTGCGTGCCACGCTTTGAAACCGCATCCCCTGCCCTCAGTTGGATCAGCGAGCGCCTGTTCATTGGCACCGGCGCAAGGCACCCTGAGCGGGTGGTGATGCGATTCTTTGAAGTGGCTTGAATCCATGGATTGATGAAGGGTCATACAAACAAAAACCCCCGATCGCACATCGCAATCGGGGGTTTTGTTTGGAGGATTCACATTTGCAAGTTTGAGCTTGCAAACATGTGATCCTTAGTGCAT
>CALAGS010000243.1 GCA_937891665.1 uncultured Burkholderiales bacterium
CCAAAGTCGTCGGTTTGAATGCTCATGGGTTGTTATTTTATTTGGCCAAGGCCTTCAGTGCCATTTTGATGCCATCACTGACGCCAATGTCGGGGGGCAAAGATTTAAGCGCCAGCGCGGCTTCTTTGTCGGAGTAGCCTAGTGCCACCAGGGCTTGCAAAATATCGTTGGCGTGATCGTGTGAGGTGCCTGCAGGCAGCCCAAGGTCTGCGCCCATCTTGCCCTTCAATTCCAACAGCAAACGCTCGGCAGTTTTCTTGCCGATGCCCGGTACTTTGACCAGGCGGCCCGCTTCTTGTTGTGTAATGGCTTGCGCCAAATCGGCCACGCCCATGCCAGACAGCACGCTTAAAGCCGTGCGTGGGCCAACGCCTGAAATTTTGATGAGCTGCCTGAATGCTGCACGCTCTTCTTGGGTGGCAAAGCCGTAAAGCAGCTGAGCATCTTCACGCACCACAAAATGGGTGAGCAACTTCACCTTCTCGCCCAAGGCGGGCAGGTTGTAAAAGGTGCTCATGGGCACGCTGACCTCATAGCCCACGCCATGGCAATCCACCATCACTTCGGGTGGGTTTTTGTCGATCAAAGTGCCTGTTAACTGACCAATCATGGCGTGCCGTTCTTCTTCATCAGATAAGTGCCTATCATTATGGGTATGGACAATGCCCCATTTGGGCTTTTGTCTATTTTCTTTAGGATTATCAGCTTGATTGTCAGACACAACTTCACGCCGCACAACAATACCCGCATGACCCATCTTTGCGGCCCCATGGATGCCCATTTGCGCACCATTGAGGCCGGGCTACAGGTCAAAATTGCCCACCGGCACGAGCAGTTCAAGATTGACGGCCCCAAGGCACGCGCGAACCAAGCGCTGGAGTTGCTACAGGCCCTTTATGAAATGGCCGATCGGCCCATCAAGGAAGACGCCCTTCAACTCATGATGACCGGCGACCCCGAAGTGGCCAACAACCCCGATGCCGCCACTCTTTTAACGCGCCGTGCCGACCTGAAAGCGCGCACCCCCATGCAGGCCTTGTACATCGACAACATGGCCACGCACGACATTACCTTTGGCATTGGGCCTGCGGGTACTGGTAAAACTTATTTGGCGGTGGCTTGCGCGGTAGATGCTTTGGAGCGTGCCAGTGTGCAACGCATTGTTTTAACCCGACCCGCCGTTGAAGCTGGCGAGCGATTGGGTTTTTTGCCTGGCGATTTGTCGCAAAAGGTCGATCCGTATTTGCGTCCCTTGTACGATGCGCTTTACGACCTGATGGGCCACGACAAAGTGCAAAAAGCCTTTGAGCGCAACGCCATTGAAGTGGCGCCGCTTGCCTTCATGCGCGGCCGCACTTTGAACAACGCTTTTGTGATTTTGGACGAAGCGCAAAACACCACGCCAGAGCAAATGAAAATGTTCCTCACGCGCATTGGCTTTGGTGCCAAAGCGGTGGTCACGGGTGATGTAAGTCAGATTGATTTGCCTAAAGGGCAACTGAGTGGATTGATTGATGCTGAGCGGGTGCTAAGGCGGGTGAAGGGCATTGCCATGACGCGATTTACCAGTGCCGATGTGGTGCGGCATCCTTTGGTAGCGCGCATTGTGGATGCTTATGATGCGCAAAGAACGACGGTGCGCAGTCGGTCGATTGATGCTTGAATTTCACGCATAAAACTTATGGCACTTTCCACTCTTAACTTGTCTTTGCAATTTGGCGACATCCCTTACGCTGC
>CALAGS010000244.1 GCA_937891665.1 uncultured Burkholderiales bacterium
AGGAAGTAGGCAGGTGATTGCAAAATTTCTTGCAGCCATGCGCCAATGGCGCCAGGAACACCAGCACGCGTAATTAGGAAAGCAAACATGCCCGCATTGGCAATGATGAACATGATCACGGCGCTGGAAATAACTGACTTTCGCAAAATGATGTAGATGTCTTTGAAACCAATTTCGCGGTAAATCAGTGTGCCGACAATGAACGAGTAAAGCACCGCCACAGCAGCAGCTTCAGTGGGCGTGAAAACGCCACCATAAATACCGCCCAGCACAATGAATGGCATGAGCAAGGCCCAGCCAGCTTGGTACGTGGCTTTGCCAAAGCTCAGGCGGCCTTCGCCGTCGTTTTTGCCCCAGCCCATGTATTTGGAATAGGCCCACACAAAAAACATGAGTGCAACACCAATTAGCAAGCCAGGGCCTACGCCAGCAATGAAGAGTTCTCCAATAGAGACTTCAGCCGCGACACCAAAAAGAATCATGGGAATCGATGGCGGAATAACCACACCCAGTTCTGCGGACGTCGCTTGCAGGGCTGTTGCCCAAGGGCGCGGGTAGCCGTGCTTGATCAGAGCCGGAATGAGGACAGCACCGATGGCAAAGGTGGTAGCAACAGACGAGCCCGAGACCGCTGCGAAAATCATGCAGGTCATCACGCAGGTCATGGGCAGGCCACCTTGGATGCCGCCCACAACGCTTTTAGAAAATTCGACGAGCCGTTTGGAAATGCCACCCGTTTCCATGAGGTTGCCTGCCAAGATGAAAAAGGGAATGGCAGCCAGCGGAAACTTGTTGATAGCATTGAACATTTCCTTCACGGAAATGAGCATGTTGGCATTGACAATTTGGATGCCCAGAATGGCAGACAAGCCAATCGAGACAGCAATAGAAATGCTGAGTGCAAAGCACACCAGCATCGTGACCAGCATGGCTAAGCTCATTGCGCGCTCTCCAATTCAAGCCGTTGTGGGTCTAACCAGTTGCCCACAATGCTGATCATGCTGAATGCAGCCCCTACGGGCAGCGCCAGATAGGCCCAGAACATGGAAACACCTTCAAGTCCAATCATGGACTGCACACTGCCGCGATTGGTGTAGTCAACTCCCCACCAAAAAATAATACCGCACAGCAACAGCGCAGCAGCAGCGACCACCGTGTCTAGCACTCGTCGTCCCCGCTGGCCCGACATTCTGTAGAGCATGTCGACACTGACCATGGCCCCTTGGCGAAATGCTGTGGGAATACCCAAAAACACCATCCATATTAAAGAGAACCGAATGAGCACTTCGGTCCATTCAGCGGGCGATTCAATGACGAAACGGGTGAAAATTTGGTGAATGGCAAAGATGGCTGACAGCGCCATCATGATGCAGGCCAACATCATGGCAATCGACGTGGTCCAGTGCTCAAACCGCAAAAAAAGTTGTTTCATGGGTTCACCAAGTTCTCAAAACAAAAACGCCCAACAGACAAAACCATTGGGCGTTCGTCAATCGTCAATGCTTACTTGTAATTGCGAATGCGATCGAGGTTGGCTTTGCCAAACTGTTTTTCAAACTCGGCATTGATAGGTGCCAACGTGGCCACAAACTTAGATTTGTCTACATTCTCAATCACAGTCATGCCTTTTTTGCGCAACTCGGCCACACCGTTGGCATCGTCTTTGTCCACGCGTGCACGGTTGGCTTTCACACCTTCTTTGGCAGCATCCAAGAAGATCTGCTTATCGCCTGCACTGAGCTTGTCCCAAACACCTTTGTTCATGAGGAACACAGATGGCGAATAAACGTGTCCGGTCAAGGTAATGTGTTTTTGCACTTGGTCAAAGTTAGCGGCCATGATGACTGACAAAGGATTTTCTTGACCGTCAACAGTGCCTTGCTGCAAAGCGGTGAAGACCTCTGGGAACGCCATGGGAGTTGTCACAATGCCCAAGCCTTTGTAAGCGGCCACGTGCACTGGGTTTTCCATGGTCCGCATTTTTAGACCCTTCAAGTCGCTTGGCGAATTGATGGGGCGCTTGTTGTTGGTCATGTGGCGAACGCCGTTTTCAGTCCAAGCCAAAGCCTTGAAACCTTTGGATTCAAATTTAGCCAGCAATTCTTGGCCAATAGGGCCATCTAAAACAGCGCGTGCGTGCGCCTTGTCGCGAAACAAGAAAGGCACATCCAAGATGCGAGTTTCTGGCACAAAGTTGGGCACAGGGCCTGTTGAGTTGTGACCCAGCTCTTGCGTGCCCAATTGCACGGACTCCATCACTTCGCGCTCGCCGCCCAAAGAGCCAGAGTAAAAGTTCTTGATCACAATGCGACCGTTGGTTCGCTTTTCTACTTCTCGGGCCAAAGTGTCAACAGCCTCGCCTGCATGAGAGTTTTGCGCAACCGAAATGGCATTTCGCATCACAACTTGCGCAACGGCTGTGGACATAACGCCTGTGGCCAAGCACATGGCTAAAACTAATTTGCTCAATTTCATTCGGAGGCTCCTGAAGGTTTGGGTAAAGGAAATACGGACAAAAAACAGATGTGATGCATTATGAAGTTGATGCAAAGCTTCGCTATTCGGGTTTTCGAGGAGATGTTTTACCTATTGATGTTCGGCTCAACGGGTTTTAAAGTAGGCCAATAAGCCATTCAATAGCTTGGCAAGCTGTGAAAGATGGGTTCTATCGGGTTTAACAGGAGCAAGCATGAGCGATTCTGAGTCGGGTGTTTTTCGTGTTGGCATCACGCACGATGTCTTAACCAGCAAGGGTCAGCCCATCTTTGGGCAAGAGGTGTTTGAGTGGCTCAATCAACCAGGTTTGGTCTGGGAGTACATGGAAGAGACGCCGGTCATTCGGCCCGAACATGCCGCCCGTTACGATGCCATTTGCGCCATGCTGGTGAAGTTCACGCCTGAAAGCATTGGGCCCGACAAGCCTCGCTTGAAGTTGATTGCTCGGTTTGGTGTGGGCTATGACACCATCGATGTGCCCACCTGCCAAAAGGCCGGCATTTATCTCACCATTGCGCCCGATGGTGTGCGCCGCCCTGTGGCAGTTTCGGCCATCACTTTCATGCTCATGTTGGCGCACAAGGTGGGCATCAAAGACCGCATTACGCGTTCGGGTCGATGGGCAGAAAAATCCGATCACATTGGCACGGGCCTGACGGGCCGCACCTTGGGCTCGATTGGCGTGGGCAACATTGGCGCCGAGATGTTTAGATTGGCCAAGCCCTTTGACATGAAATTCATCGCCCACGACCCCTATGCCGATGCCGCTCAAATGGCTGCACTGGGTGTGGAGTTGGTAGGTTTAGATGAGTTGTTTAGGCGCTCCGATTTTTTAACCGTCAACTGCCCCTTGAATGCCACAACACGCGGCATGGTCAACGCCAGCAAGTTGGCGCTCATGAAGAGCACGGCTTACCTGATCAACACCGCTCGCGGCCCCATCGTCGATGAAGCTGCGCTGTACCGCGCTTTGGTGGAGAAAAAAATTGCAGGTGCAGGCCTAGACGTGTTTGAAGTTGAGCCCACGCCCGCAGACAACCCGCTGCTGCAATTGGACAATGTGGTGGTCACGCCCCATGGCATTTGTTTCACCGATGAATGCATGCAAGGTCTGGCTGAAAGTGCCTTCAAAGCCGCTGTTGATGTGATGCACGGTAAAAAACCACCGCATGTTGTCACTTCTTAAGCCTTCTTAAATTTTTATAAGGATTCACATGAGCAATCAAGCACCCTTGAAGCAAACCATCATGTCTGGCCAAACAGTGGCCGGCGCCATGATTTTTGAATTTTTTACACCGGGCATGTCGAACATTTTGGCCAATGCCGGTGCTCGCTTTGCCATCTATGACATGGAGCACACGGGGTTGGGGTATGAAACTCTGAAATGGTTGTTTGCCACATGCCGTGGTTTGCCCATTGAGCCCATGGTGCGCGTACCCACCGGCGAGTACACCTGGATTGCCCGTGCTTTGGACATTGGTGCGCGCGGCGTTATGGTGCCGATGGTGGAAAGTCGCGCACAAGCCGAACGTCTGGCGCAGTCTTGCCGTTATCCGGGTGTGGGTCGCAGAGGTGCTGCCTTTGGTTTTGCCCAGTGCGATTACATGGGCGGCGATGTGGCTGAAAAAATGCGCCAGTACCATGAGCGTACTTTGCTGATTGCACAAATCGAAACTGAGAGAGGTTTGGAAAATGTGGAGGAGATTGCAGCGGTAGATGGGGTGGATGTTTTGTGGGTGGGCCATTTTGATTTGTCGAATTTCATGGGCATTCCTGCGCAGTTTGACCATCCTAAATTCACGGAAGCTATGACGCATGTGGCCCAAGTTGCGCGTAAGCATGGCAAGGTAGCAGGCTTTATGGCCACCGACCCAGTGTGGATAGAGCGCGCCAAAGC
>CALAGS010000245.1 GCA_937891665.1 uncultured Burkholderiales bacterium
CCTAGCTCTTTTAGGATTTTTTCTGTGTGTTCGCCCAATGTTGGAATGGGGTCCATTCGATAGTCAAAAGAAGACTGCCGTCCTGGGGGTAGCAGGGCGGGCAAATCGCCGGACGAAGAGGGCACGTTCACCCAGCGATCTCGGGCTTTGAGTTGGGGGTGCGCCCACAAATCTGCCATGGTGTTCATTCTTGCGTTGGCAATTTGCGCGGTCTCTAAACGCTCAATCACTTGTTGAACGGTTAAATTTGAAAACACATTCAAGATGAGGGCTTCTAAGGCTTGTCGATGCTCATTGCGCTTGGCATTGCTTTCGAACCGTGGATCTTGAGTTAGGTTCTCTTGCAGCATCACATGCTTGCAAAACAAGACCCATTCACGTTCGTTTTGCAAACCCAACATCACAGTGCCTTGGTCTTCGGGGCTTGTCAAAGTTTGAGGGTCTAGTGCGCCGCCTGCTGCAAAAGGCCCGTAGGGATAAATGGTGGCATGAGATGCCGCACTGCGAGGCGGGGGCGATGCACCGTCCATGGCGTAGTACATGGGAAATCCCATCCACTCAGTAAGAGACTCCAACATGGACACATCAATGTGCGAGCCTTCGCCTGTTTTGTCTCGATGAATGATGGCGGACAAAATATTGGTGTAGGCGTACATACCCGCTGCAATGTCGGCAATGGAGTTGCCGCTTTTGCTGGGGCTGTCGGGTGTGCCTGTAACGCTTAAATAACCGGCTTCACTTTGAATGAGCAAGTCGTAGGCTTTTTTATCGCGGTAGGGGCCGTCAAGACCATAGCCAGAAATGTCACACACAATGAGCCTTGGATTTTGGGCTCTTAAGGTAGCGGCGTCCAAACCCATGCGAGCGGTAGCGCCGGGCGCCAAGTTTTGCACCACCACATCTGCTTTGGCAATCAAGGCTTTTAGAACTTCCAAATGTTGCGCGTTCTTTAAATCTAAAGCCAAGCTTTCTTTGGAACGATTGACCCACACAAAGTGCGAGGCCTGTCCTCTGGCGCGTTGGTCGTAGGCTCTAGCAAAATCACCGACCTCAGGGCGTTCAATTTTGATCACGCGTGCGCCTAAGTCAGCCAACTGCCTGGTGCAAAAGGGTGCTGCTATGGCATGCTCTAAAGAAACCACAGTGATGTGGTCAAGCGGCTTAGAGCGCTGCGCTAGATTGGATGCAGATGGGTTTGTAGTCATCAGAACGATCTTGGCAAACCCAGCACATGCTCGGCCATGTAGGAATAAATAAGGTTGGTAGAAATAGGCGCCACTTGGTACAGCCTGGTTTCTCTGAACTTTCTTTCAACGTCGTACTCCGCGGCAAAGCCAAAACCGCCATGCGTTTGCAAACACACATTGGCAGCTTCCCACGATGCTTTGGCTGCCAAGTATTTGGCCATGTTGGCTTCGGCACCACAAGCCTGATTGGCATCAAACAATTCGCACGCCCGAAAGCGCATGAGGTTGGCCGCTTCGGTTTCAATGTAGCTGTCTGCAATGGGAAACTGCACGCCTTGATTTTGGCCAATGGGCCGGCCAAAGACCACGCGTTCGTTGGCATAGCGGGTGGCACGGTCTATGAACCAATAGGCATCGCCAATGCACTCTGCCGCAATGAGCACGCGCTCGGCGTTCAGACCATCTAAGATGTATTTGAAGCCTTTGCCTTCTTCACCAATCAGGTTTTCAACAGGAATTTCTAGGTTGTCAAAGAAGACTTCATTGGTTTCATGGTTCACCATGTTGCGAATGGGCTTGACCGTCATGCCATGGCCAATGGCTTGTTTTAAATCGACCATGAAGATCGACATGCCTTCGCTTTTTTTCTTCACCTCAGACAAGGGCGTGGTGCGTGCCAGCAAAATCATGAGGTCTGAGTGTTGAATGCGCGAGATCCAAACCTTTTGGCCGTTCACCACATACCGGTCATTTTTTCTGACGGCAGTGGTTTTAAGTTGAGTGGTGTCTGTGCCTGTGGTGGGCTCTGTGACAGCCATGGACTGCAAACGAAGTTCGCCTGAAGCAATTTTGGGCAAGTATGTTTGCTTTTGTAAATCGGAGCCATGCCGAAGCAAGGTACCCATGTTGTACATCTGGCCATGGCATGAACCGGCATTGCCGCCAGACAAATTGATTTCTTCCATGATGACCGATGCCTCTGCCAAGCCCAAGCCAGAGCCCCCGTATTCTGTGGGAATGAGTGCAGCCATCCATCCGGCATCGGTTAATGTTTTGACAAATTGCTCGGGGTAGCCGCGAGCTTCGTCTACTTCTTGCCAGTACTTTGAGTCAAAGCTTTTGCACATATCGCGCAATGCTTCGCGCAAGGGTTGATGTGCATCGGGCTTGGGAATGGTGTGTGTCATTTGGATCAATTCAATTCTGCAGTGGCTTGCATGGTCAGATACGCTTCGTGATCTTGCGCCCACAAACTAACGTGCTTGCTGTCTTTGCTTTGCGCGCTCAAACGGATGGCGCGTCCGTCTGCGCATTCAAAGCTTGGGCGCACAGCTTTGAACTCAAATTTTTTCAATGATTGGTTTGTATTTCGTCTTAATAAATCAACCAACAAAGTGGCTATCAGCGGCCCGTGCACTACCAAACCAGGGTAGCCTTCTTGCTGTGTGACATAAGACCGATCGTAGTGAATGCGATGGCCATTGAAAGTCAGTGCCGAGTATCTGAAAAGCAAAACGTCGTCGGGCACAACTTCACGTTGCCAAAGTGCAAGTTCAGGCACAAGTAGCTTTGCCGCAGGCGTAGGCTGAGCAGCCACTTCATTTTCAAGCGGTGCCGACTTGTAAACAATGTCATGCTCTTCACTCAAACACAATTGAGCGCCATTGCGCAGTTCGTGAAGCACTTTCACAAATACCAAGTCGCCACTCTTTCCAACTTTGTGCTGAACAGATTGAACGTTGGAAGTGCGCGCAATGGTGTCGCCAACGCAGATGGGTGAGTGCCATTCAAAACGACTGCCTGCCCACATTCTTCGGGGCAAAGGCACAGGCGGTAAAAACCCACCTTTTGCAGCATGCCCATCGGGTCCAAGCTGGCTCTGCTGTGTGTGCGGCAAAAAATACAGCCAATGCCATAAAGGGGGCAGTGCATCGCCCAACTTTGGCTCAGGGTCGTTGCGGTCAAGCGTGGCACTGAGGCCGCGCAGGGGGGCCATGGTGATTTGGTCAGTCAAGGTCTGCGAACGACCCACCCAAGTTTGCAAATTTGACAGTATTTCAGGGCTCAATGGTTTACCTTGATGCATGCGCTTTGAATTTGAGTTAAAAATATAACATCCTCAGCCCCGAATCTTATTCAAAACGCCAAATGATTGACCATCTAGACCACTTAGTTTTGACGACTGCCAATGAAACTGCATGCATAGACTTTTACACTCGAATCATGGGCATGAGTTTGGAGAGTTTTGTTGGCGGGACACCCCCCGTGACTCGAAAGGCCTTTAAGTATGGCAGTCAAAAGATTAACTTGCATGTGAAGGGGAAAGAGTTTGACCCCAAGGCGCACTTGCCAGTGCCAGGGTCGCTAGACCTTTGCTTTATTGCTTCGGTACCACTTGAGCAAGTGATTGCCAAATTAAATGCTGAGGCTTGGCCTATTTTGGAAGGGCCCGTCATGCGCACGGGCGCCACACAAAAAATCAGGTCGGTCTACGTTCGAGATCCCGACCTGAATTTAATTGAAATTTCTGAACTGGCTTAAGCTTAGTTAGCTTAGACGCCAGCCGATCGAATGACGGGGCCCCACTTACCAATTTCAAACTGAAGCGAAGTGCGAAGACCTTCTGGTGTCTGCTTGCAGTCAGGCGCAATTTCTGCGCTCAAGTCTGCCATGCGAGTTACAAAGGCTGGACGTCAAACACAACGCCGACACTTTTTAAGCTTCTACTGGAGCAACCCATGAAAAAAAGAGGTAAGGGTATTTCAGGGTGTCTGCATATAAATTCATGTTGTAAGCTCAAAAAGCTTTGTTGATGAATTAAAAAATTTGATTTGCCAGAAATTTGAGCTTTTTCATGAACAACAACATGACTAGCTTCGTATTTTCGCAATAGCAGAATTACAACTCGGTGTATGAGCTTGGTTTTTTAATTCGAGCAATAAAACTGGTGCCATCAAACACCATCTGTTTAGGCACTTTCGCCAATTTTCTCTAGGAGACTCCATGAAAACACTCAATCGCTTGCGTCGCTCATTGATAGCGACCACTATCGCCGTCGGCGCTCTGACCCTGCCTTACGTGGCATTGGCTCAAGCCCCCATCGTGATCAAGTTCAGCCACGTGGTGGCCGAACAGACTCCAAAAGGCCAGGGCGCCCTCAAGTTCAAGGAGCTGGTCGAGAAGAAATTCCCGGGTCGCGTTCAAGTCCAAGTTTTTCCAAGCTCACAGCTTTTTGGTGACGCCAAAGAACTCGAAGCCTTGCTGCTGGGTGACGTGCAATTCATCGCACCATCGCTGTCCAAGTTTGACCGTTACACCAAGAAAATCGCGGTTTTTGACCTGCCTTTCCTATTCGACAACATTGAAGCCGTTGACCGCTTTCAATCTGGCCCTCAGGGTCAGGCGTTGCTGTCATCCATGACGGACCGTGGTTTGATCGGTTTGGGTTATTGGCACAACGGCATGAAGCAATTGTCTACCAACAAAGACAAGCTGACTCGTCCTGACGACGTCAAAGGTCTGAAGTTCCGTATTCAAGCTTCCGACGTGCTGGAAGCGCAATTCCGTGCTTTGAACTCCAACCCGCAAAAAATGGCTTTTGCAGAGGTTTATCAGGCCCTGCAAACGGGCGTGGTTGACGGTCAGGAAAATACCTGGTCCAACATCTACTCGCAGAAGTTTCATGAAGTTCAAAAAACGATTACAGAAACCAACCACGGTGTGATCGACTACATGGTCGTGACCAACGTCAAGTGGTGGAACAGCCTGCCTGCAGACATCCGTGCGGGTTTGACCGAAGCCATGACACAAGCAACGGCTCACTCTAACAAACTGGCACTTGACATCAACACAGCTGACCGTAAAAAAATCGCTGACGCTGGCCGTGCCAAGATCCAGACGCTGACCAAAGAAGACCAGGCCGCATGGCGCAAAGCCATGGACCCCGTGTGGAAAAAGTTCGAGGCCAACATTGGCCGTGATCTGATCGAAGGCGCCCTAAAATCGAACAAATAAAACTAACCTCAACCTAAGGAAAGGGTCTGCAAAGCAGACCCTTTGTTCATCTATGCGTTGGCTTAAAAATTTCGAGGAAGGCTTGATCGTCATCCTCATGGCTTCGATGACGCTGCTTACCTTTGTGCAAGTAGTGGCGCGTTACGTCTTCAATTACAGCTTTGTCTGGGTGATGGAAATCACCGGCATCATGTTCGCCTGGCTGATTTTTGTTGGTATGTCGTATGGCGTCCGCGTGGGTGCCCACATTGGAGTCGATGCCTTAGTCAAGTCACTTGGTGCTCGCGCAGCACGTCAGATGGCCAGCGCAGCGGCGGTCTTGTGTATCTTTTACGCGTTGCTGGTCGCTTTTGGTGGCTACCAATATGTGTACAAAATCTACAGTGTCGGCATCTTGATGCAAGACATTCCAATCCAGTCATGGATTCCACGCGTGGTTTTGCCACTTGGCTTCTTACTGCTTGCTTTTCGTTTTGCACAAGTGCTTTGGCGACTGCTGAGTGGTCAAGATGGTCATTTGCTGGGCGACGAGGCAGCGGATGCCCTCAAGCTCAGCGAGGATGCTTCGTTTGACGAGGTAAAAAAATGACCATAGCTGCACTTTTCATCCTTTTGTTTGTTTTTATGGCGATCGGTATGCCGGTCGCTGTGGCGCTGGGTTTGTCCTCCATCTTGACCATATTGGTATTCGCCCAGGATTCGCTGGCTTCTCTGACGCTCAAGCTGTTTGAAACCGCCGAGCTCTACACCTTGCTATCCATTCCGTTCTTTATTTTAGGTGGCTCTTTCATGACCACCGGTGGAGTGGCGCGGCGCATGATTCGCTTTGCCAACGCCTGCATCGGACACTTGCGCGGTGGCTTGGCCATGGCGTCGGTGTTAGCTTGTATGTTGTTTGCGGCGGTGTCGGGTTCATCGCCAGCTACCGTCGTGGCGGTCGGCGCCATCGTGATAGCAGGCATGGTCAAGGCTGGTTATTCCAAGGAGTTTGCAGCGGGTGTGATCTGCAATGCCGGTACGCTGGGCATTTTGATTCCACCCTCCATCGTCATGGTGGTTTACGCTGCAGCCACCGAGACATCGGTCGGCAAGCTGTTCATGGCTGGCGTTATACCGGGCATCGTGCTGGGATTGATGCTGATCATGGCAATTTATGTACGCGCACGTATTCTCGACATACCGCGGCAACCACGGGCGTCAATTATGGAGGTCCTCAAAACTGGCCGTGACTCCCTGTGGGGTTTGCTGTTGATCGTCATTATTCTGGGTGGCATTTATGGCGGTATCTTCACGCCGACTGAAGCCGCAGCAGTGGCCGCCGTCTACGCGTTTATCATCGCTATCTACGTTTACCGCGATATCAAGCTGACGCAGGTGCCGAAGGTCTTGCTGGATGCCGGCAAAGTCACCGTCATGCTAATGTTCATTGTGGCGAATGCTTTGCTTTTTGCGCACGTACTGACTACCGAACGTATTCCCCAACAGATCGCTGAAGTCATCATCGGCTGGGGCATGCCGGCGTGGCAGTTCCTGATCGTCGTTAATATCTTGCTGTTAATAGCCGGCATGTTCATGGAGCCCACTGGCATCATTTTGATCATGGCACCCATCTTGTTTCCAATCGCCACACGGCTTGGCATTGACCCGGTGCATCTGGGCATCATCATGGTGGTGAACCTTGAAATCGGGATGGTGACGCCGCCCATTGGCTTGAACCTCTTTGTCACTGCTGGCATCACGAAAATGTCCATCATGGCAGTAGCGCGAGCCGCTCTGCCTTGGACGACGGTGTTGGTTGTATTCCTGATTCTCATCACCTACGTGCCAGCGATCACGTTGTTCTTGCCGGACTTATTGTTCTGATCCAAAACCGACCCGGCAGTCTGGTAGATCATGTGGTGCCTGCCCTCATCAGCCCTACAGCAAGTTTTTACCCCTTAGCCTTTATC
>CALAGS010000246.1 GCA_937891665.1 uncultured Burkholderiales bacterium
CTGCGCGATAATGCGCACATGGATACCAAGTGGCTTGAAGACTTTGTGAGCTTGGCTGAAACACGCAGTTTCAGCCGGTCTGCTCAGTTGCGACATGTCACCCAATCGGCCTTCTCTAGGCGCATTCAATCGCTTGAAGCTTGGGCCGAGGCTGACTTGATCAATCGCAGCTCATACCCCACCACACTTACACCGGCTGGCGAGGTGTTGCATGCCAAAGCGCGTGACTTGCTGCAATCTTTGCAAAGCATCAAATCTGAAATGAAAGAGGACCATGACAAACAATCTGACAATCACACGGCCTGATGACTGGCATTTGCATGTGCGCGATGGCGCTGCACTTCACACAGTGGTGCCGCACACCGCCGCTCAATTTGGCCGGGCCATCATCATGCCCAATTTAAAGCCGCCCGTCACCACGGCTGCCTTGGCACTTGAATACAAATCACGCATTGTGGCTGCAGTGCCTAAGGGCATTGATTTTGAACCACTCATGACTTTGTACCTCACTGACAATTTGCCACCCGAAGAAATTGTGAAGGCCAAAGCCGTTGGCGTGGTGGCATGCAAGTTGTACCCTGCCGGCGCCACCACCAACAGCGATGCGGGTGTCACCGATTTGAAAAAGATTTACCCCACACTGGCTGCCATGCAAAAAGTAGGCATGCTCTTATTGGTTCACGGTGAAGTGACCAGCAGCGACATTGATTTGTTTGACCGCGAAGCGGTTTTCATTGAGACACAGCTCATTCCATTGCGCCGCGATTTTCCAGAACTCAAAATTGTGTTCGAGCACATCACCACCAAAGATGCCGCAGACTATGTCATGTCGGCCGATCGCTACATGGCTGCTACGCTGACGGCGCACCACTTGCTGTACAACCGCAACGCCATTTTCACAGGTGGCATTCGGCCACATTACTATTGCTTGCCGGTGCTCAAACGCGAAACGCACCGTGTGGCTTTGCTCCATGCTGCCACTTCAGGCCATGCCCGATTTTTCTTGGGCACCGACAGCGCGCCGCACCCAGCGCATCTGAAAGAACACGCTTCTGGCTGTGCGGGTTGCTACACCGCACACGCCGCCATGGAAATGTATGCCGAGGCCTTTGACAGCGTGAGCAAATTGGACCAATTGGAGGCCTTTGCCAGTTTCAATGGGGCTGACTTTTATGGCTTGCCCCGCAACCAAGGCCACATCACATTGAAGCGAGAAGCTTGGACGCCGCAAGAAAGCTATCCCTTTGGTGAAGCTGAGCTCAAGCCCCTTCGGTCTGGCGAAGCCTTGCCATGGCGCATGGCCTAAACGACATTGATTGGACGGCGCCTTGGCTCATGCCTTGGCGCGAGCAAGGCGAATGGATTGCGCAGCAAGTGAAGCAGGGCGCTTCGGTCGAGCAAGCCTGCAATGCATCCTTGCATTTGCACCAGCAACATGACATTGAGCAAGGTGCAAAGTACGAGCCAACTTGTTCGGTTCAGTTCGTGCCGCAATCGGCTTTGCCGGAAGGCCGGGCGTATGAGCAGTTCATCTACGAGACGCAAACAGTTCCCACGCGAGATGGCTTGCATGATTTTTTCAACGCCATGTGTTGGATGAAATTTCCTTCGGCCAAAAAAAGATTGAACCAAGTTCAAGCAGATGCCATTCGAGCGCAAGGTGTGGGTGCCGTGCGCGGGTCGGTGCGGGATGCCGTGACCGTGTTTGATGAAAATGCAGCGCTCATTCAATTGCCAGACTCAATTTGGGAGGCTTTGAGCGTGCGTGATTGGCAGACTGCATTTGTCAAACTGAAACCCAGTTGGCAAGCGGCACAAGTTGTCATATTTGGCCACGCTGCTTTAGAAAAACTGGTCAAACCCTACAAGGCCATCACAGTGCATTTGTGGCGAGTGCCATCAGAGTTGCCCTTGGCTGAGTGGGATGCCTGGTTGGCGCAAGACCTAAAGCCTGAAAAACTGGCAACCAAACCTTTTTTGCCAACACCTGTTTTAGGGATACCTGCTTGGTGGCCCGCCAATGAGACCCCCGATTTTTATGCAGATACGCAGGTCTTTCGCCCGCCCAAAGCCAGCTAATTCCGTTCAATTTTGAGGAATTAAATGGGCGCACTTGATTTTGTTGGCGTCCCCCCTAACATTCGCAGTGTGCACTTGGCATTCGCTGGGTGGTGAATTTAAATTCCTCATGAAACGCATTATTTTATTTGTACTGACCAACTTGGCTGTGGTGTTGGTGCTGGGTGTTGTGGCCAGCTTGCTGGGCGTGAACCGATTCCTCACTTCCAATGGCCTAGATTTAACCGCCTTGTTGGGCTTCGCCCTGATCATGGGTTTTGGTGGCGCATTTATCTCTTTGCTCATCAGTAAGCCTGTGGCCAAGTGGAGCTCGGGCGTTCAAGTCATTGCGCAACCTAGCAATGCCGACGAAAAGTGGTTGGTTGATACGGTTAAAAAACTGGCCGACAAGTCGGGCATTGGCATGCCGGAAGTGGGCATCTTTCCAGGCGACCCTAACGCTTTTGCAACCGGTGCTTTTAAGAACTCTGCATTGGTTGCAGTCTCTACTGGCT
The DNA here is from genome assembly GCA_937891665.1 of uncultured Burkholderiales bacterium. GTDB lineage: Bacteria > Pseudomonadota > Gammaproteobacteria > Burkholderiales > Burkholderiaceae_C > Limnohabitans_A. The sequence continues at coordinate 2,574 of CALAGS010000246.1, forward strand.
TGTTGCAAAACATGAACCACGATGAAATCGAGGCCGTCTTGGCGCACGAAGTGGCGCACATTGCCAATGGCGACATGGTCACCATGGCCCTCATCCAAGGCGTGATGAACACCTTCGTGGTGTTCCTGTCTAGGGTGGTCGGCTATGCGGTCGACAGTTTCTTGCGCAAAAACGACGAAGAAAACACAGGCCCTGGCATGGGTTACTGGATCACCACCATTGTTTTGGACATTGTCTTGGGCTTTGCGGCAGCCATAGTGGTGGCATGGTTCAGCCGTCAGCGTGAATTCCGCGCAGACGCTGGCGCAGCCGAGTTGATGGGCCGCAAGCAACCCATGATGAACGCATTGGCACGTTTGGGAGGCCTGCACACAGCCGACCTGCCTAAGAGCGTGGCGGCCATGGGCATTGCGGGTGGCATGGGTCAGTTGTTTTCAACGCACCCTCCCATTGAAGAGCGCATTGAGGCTTTGAAAAACAGTTAAGCATTGGTAACCCATGAGACTTGGCGTCATGCCGCTGTCATTTATAGTCCATGGGTGTCCAGATTTGTTCCAACCTCACTGCAGCGCTTTTTAACGCTCGCGCGTTTACAAAACTCTCGTCGTTTTGAACGATTGCCGGGACCTGTTCGAGGCATGGCCTGGATGGCGCTGGGTGGTCTGGCTTTTTCCCTGCTGAACACCATTGCCCGAAGTTTTTCCATGCAAATGGATCCCTTTGAGGCGCAATTTCTTCGGTATTTTTGTGGCTTGCTTGTCATGTTGCCATTGCTATGGCACCAAGGGCTGGCCGCCTATATGCCAGTCGACATGAAGGGGCAGTTTTGGCGTGGCGGCGTTCACACCATTGGCTTGATGCTGTGGTTCGTTGCATTGCCCCAAATCCCCTTGGCCGACATGACCGCCATTGGTTTCACCGGCCCTATTTTCATCATGCTGGGTGCCGCGTGGTTTTTGGGTGAGCCTATGCGCAAAGACCGATGGATCGCGGCTGCGATTGGCTTTGCAGGCGTGTTGGTGGTGGTGGTGCCCAACCTGTCTGGCACAGGGGGTTGGTACAACTTGGTCATGCTGGCTTCATCGCCCGTGTTTGCGGCTTCCTTTTTAATCACCAAACATTTAACCAGAACCGAAAAACCAGGTGTCATTGTGATGTGGCAATCGATCACCGTGACCTTGTTCAGCTTGCCATTGGCTTTGATGAATTGGCAAGCGCCTACGCTTTGGCAATGGGGTGGTTTTATGGTTGCAGGCGTGCTGGGTACCATCGGCCATTACAGCCTGACCAAGGCCTTCAGTGTGGCCGATATTTCTGCCACGCAATCACTCAGATTCTTAGACTTGGTGTGGGCTTCTCTGTTGGGGTGGCTGGTCTTTGGTGATTTTCCAAGTCAATGGACTTGGTTGGGTGCTGCAGTTATTTTGGTTTCCACTGTTTGGATTGCAAGACGCGAAGGCCGCAGAAAAGAAGAAACCACGTCGGTCAATTCATCGGAAACTTGAAGTTCAGTTTTGAGGGTCCTTAGGAGGCGCGCTGTTTGGAGGTGGGTTGCTGATGCCACTGGCTACATGCCCCGCTGGCACATGCTGCGCTGCCGATTCAATGTGACCCGTTTGATCGTCAAAGAAAAAGTCGGGCTCAAACTCTTTGAGAAACTCCCCCTTGGGTAAACCGCCCAAGAACATGGCCTCGTCGACTTCAATGTTCCATTCCATCAAGGTCCGTATGGCCCGCTCATGTGCGGGCGCACTGCGGGCCGTCACCAAAGCAGTTCTGACGCGAATCGCTGGTGTGCCTTCTTGCTGAAGCCTGTGAAGGGCTGCCAGCAAAGGCTTGAAAGGCCCGGCCAGCAAGGGTTGTGAGGCCTTGGCATGTTCGTGTGCTTGAAATGCAGACAGGCCTTGAGATTGAAAAACACGCTCGGCTTCATCGGAAAATAAAACAGCATCACCGTCAAAGGCAATGCGCACTTCGTGAGGGTGTGCTTCAGACGCATGCGCAGAATGGGGGTAGACCTGCGCTGCAGGAACGCCAGCGTCTAAGGCGGCTCGCACATCGGATAGATGCGTCGATAAAAACAAATTGGCATTGAGAGGTTTTAAATACCGCCATGGCGACTGCCCACGCGTGAAACTGCCGCGTTGAATCGACAAGCCATAGTGCTGCGCCGATCTGAACACACGCATGCCCGACACGGGGTCGTTGCGCGACAAGATGACCACCTCGACCCTTTGCGTTGTGGCATCGTTGAAGGCCAAGAGTTTTTTCACCAAAGAAAATGCAACGCCTGGTTTGGCGGGCTCTTCCAGCCGTTCCAACTGCAACTTCATGTAAGCACGGTCGTCGCTTTGCTCGAAGACCAAATTCTCTTCTTCAAAATCAAACAAGGCGCGCGATGAAATCGCCACCACCAACTGACCGTCTAGGCTGGCTGCCATGGCATGCTCCTTGTTATCGAACCCATTGATTCAAGGCCATGATGGGCATGAGCACCGCCAATACGATGAGCATGACCACACCGCCCATGGCCACAATGAGCAAGGGCTCCAAAATGGTGGCCAAGGCCAATGCACGGCGCTGAACATCAACTGAAAGTTGTTGGGCGGCGCGTTGCAACATAAGCGGCAGTTGACCGGTTTGTTCACCTAAACGAGCAAACATGGCGAGCAAACTGGGAAAGCGTTTTTTCTGACCCATGGCCATGGCCAATGGGGCGCCTTCACGCACCAACACCAAAGCGTCGAGCACATCTTCTCGCATGGCCTGATTGGAGAGAGTGTCGGCGGCCGATTGCATGGCCTTCAAGATGGGCACACCCGCCGCAGTGAGCATGGCCAGCGTGCTGGCAAATCGAGCTGTGTTGTAGCCCGTGGCCAGCCGGCCCACAATGGGCAAACGCAAAACGGCAGCGTCAAAGCGCAGGCGCAAAGCGTGTTGCTTCATGGCTTGCTGAAATCCGAACCAACTCAAGCCCAGCAACAGTGCAACAGTCCATCCGTGGTTGCGAACGAAATCACTGAGGGCCAGCATGGCCACCGTGAGTGCGGGCAACTTTCTCTGGCTGCCAGAAAACACTTGCGCCACTTGCGGCACCACGGTACTGAGCAGGAAAATCACAATCAGCAAGGCAATGAGGCTGACGATGGCAGGGTACAAAGAGGCGCTTAAAAGTTTGGCTTTGAGTGTTTGTTGATCTTGCAAATCGTCTGCCAGTTGGCCAAGCACCTCGCCCAAATTGCCGCCTTGCTCGCCGGCACTGATGACCGCGGTGTACAAAGCTGAAAACTCTTTGGGGTGCTGCGACATGGCCTTGGCCAGACCCAATCCTGCATTGACTTCAGCGCGCAAGTTGGCTACCAAATGAGATTGTTTTTCTGATTCGGCTTCATCGCTTAAAGCGGCCAAGGCACGCTCTAGGGGCAAACCGCTGCCGACCAAGCTGGCCAATTGCCGAGTCCAAACGGCCAAGGCATTGGCAGAAAAACATTTGCCAGAGCCGATGTTGGTTTGCCAAATACTTTTTTTCTCAGAAGCGTTTTGAGCCAGCGCTTGCACAGTCAATGGCACCAAAGATTGTGCGCGCAATTGTCCGCGCGCCGCTTTGGCACTGTCGGCCTCGATCACGCCCTTGCGCAGGACGCCATCGTTTTGCAGTGCTTCAAAAGAATAGGCAGGCATGGGCTGTTGAGATCAGTCGCGTGTCACGCGAAGCAATTCTTCTGGGCGTGTGATGCCCAACTGAACCAGCCGTTCACCATCTTCTCGCATCAGCACCATGCCGCCGGCCAGCGCGCCATCGCGAAGGCTGGCTTCAGATTGTTTGGCATGAATTTGGGCACGTAGCGAATCGTCGGTGGTCATTAATTCAAAGATACCTGTGCGTCCGGCATACCCAGTTTGTCCGCACAATGAGCATCCGCTGCCTTGGCATGCTGTACAAACTTTTCGAACCAAGCGTTGAGCCAAAACGCCCAACAGCGAAGAGCTTAATAAAAAGGGTTCAATGCCCATGTCAGTCAGCCGTGTGACGGCACTGACCGCATCATTGGTGTGCAAGGTGGCCAATACCAAGTGGCCTGTCATGGAGGCTTGAATGGCAATTTGCGCGGTTTCAAAATCTCGGATCTCACCAATCATGATGATGTCGGGGTCTTGTCGCAAAATGGCACGCAAAGCCTTGGCGAAGGTCAAATCAATCTTCGAATTCACCTGTGTTTGTCCCACGCCTGCCAACTCATATTCAATGGGGTCTTCCACCGTCATGATATTGCTGCCAGTAGCGTCCAAGCTTTGCAGTGCCGCATACAGCGTGGTGGTTTTACCCGAGCCGGTAGGGCCGGTGACCAAAATCAAGCCATGGGGTTGGGTGACCAATTGCTCAAAACGTTGCAGGGTAGCGCCTTGCATGCCGACTGATTCAAGACTCAATCGAGTTTCAGATTTATCGAGTAAGCGCAATACCGCACGCTCGCCATGTGCACTGGGCAATGTGGAAACTCGGACATCGACCGCACGTGACCCTAAGCGCAAACTGATGCGGCCATCTTGCGGCAGGCGCTTTTCGGCAATGTCGAGTTCGGCCATGATTTTTAGCCTAGAAATAAGGGCTGCGTGCAACGCGCGGTTGGGTTGAACCACTTCGCGCAAGTTGCCATCCACCCGAAAGCGCACACTGGAATGGCGCTCATAAGGTTCAATGTGAATGTCACTGGCACCATCGCGAGCCGCTTGGGTGAGTAACGCATTGAGCATGCGAATGATGGGTGCATCGTCGCTGGTTTCTAGCAGGTCTTCAACAGCGGGAAGTTCTTGCATCATGCGTGACAAATCGGCGGCCGACTCTACCTCACTGACCACAGCAGCTGCACTCGATTCGCCGGGGCCGTATTGCGCGGTGTAGGCTTTGCTGACACGTTGTCTAAGAACTGATGTGTCTTCGCGTGCAATGTCCAAAGACAACTCAGCATGGCCCCATTTGCGCATGACTTCAGAAATGGCATTGGGCCCACTGTCTGGGCAAAGCCAAAGTGTCAGGCGCGTGCCGTCGTCCTCCAACAAAAGTTGGTGGCTGCGCGCAAAGGCGTAGGGGAGCGGGTAGCGGTGTGCCATTAAGGTTTGCGTGTCGATTCTGGTAAGACGGGCGAGCCAATGGCGGGCAGTCCAGGGCTGCTGTTGGGCGTGGCTTCCATTTGAACGCTGCGCATTTGTTCATAACGACTCAATGACAAATTCTCTGTAGAAGCGCCATCACGCACAACAACAGGGCGCAAGAAGACCATCAGATTTGTTTTCTTTCGGCTTCGAGAATCGGCACGAAATAGGTTGCCAAACAATGGCACATCGCCCAAACCGGGCACACGTTCTTGACTGTTGCCAAAGTCATCTTGGAGCAAGCCACCCAGTACTACAATGCCGCCGTCTTCCACCAGCACGCTGGACTCAATGGAGCGCTTGTTGGTAATGAGGCCTGTGGCAGAGTTGATGGAGGCCGGATCAAGCCGGCTGACCTCTTGGTAAATTTGCAATTTGACGGTGCCGTTTTCGCTGATCTGTGGTTTCACCCGCAGCGTCAGGCCCACATCTTTTCGCTCAATGGTTTGAAACGGGTTGACCGAGCCAGCATTGGTGTTGTTGTTGGTGTACTGGCCTGTGACAAACGGCACGTTTTGGCCGATCACAATTTTGGCTTCTTCATTGTCCAAGGTTAAGAGGTTTGGCGTTGAAAGCACATTGCCATCGCCGGTAGTTTGTAAAAAACGAGCCAAAAAGCCGAGGACGTAGGTACCGTTGTTGTTGTGCGCGACCCCAAGATTGAGCCCGGAGGAGGGGGCTATATTGCCGCTGGCGCCTTGGGTGGCCAAGGAAATAAGGTTAGCACCACCGACTCTGAAGTTGGTACCTAGAAGGCCGATGTTGGTATCGCCTTTGCCACCCAAAGGACCTTGCCACTGCACACCAAACTCTGCGGCTTTTTCAGCACTGACTTCAGCGATCAAACTCTCGACAAAAACTTGCGCACGGCGCGCGTCAAGTTTGTCAATGACTGCGCGCAGTTGTCGATATTGAGGTTCCGGTGCCGTGATAATGAGCGAGTTGGTGGAGGGGTCGGCTTGAATTTGTCCGCCAGTGGAGGGTTGGCCGCCTGCGCTGTTGAAACTGGCGTTGGCACCCGCGCCACCTGCGGCGTTGTTGGCCGTGTTTGGCATGGCCGTGGCGGCATTGGCACCTCCGGCAGCGCTACCTTGTGCAGCAATGGCTGCACGCAAAGTGGCTGCCAGTTTGGTGGAGTCGGCATTTTTCAAATAGACCACATGGATGTTGCCGCTGGCGGCGTTCGGCCCTTTGTCTGCCGGTTGGTCCAGTTGTGACACCAAAGATCTGGCCAGCGCCATGCGAGCCGAGTTGGCGGCGCGCAAGATGAGCGAGTTGCTTCGCGCCTCGGCCAACACCGTTGTTTTAAAAGTGGCATCGGTTTGGCCTGCCGCGGGTGCAGCACCGCTGGCGGCACCTGAGTCAAGCAAGCGTTGCAAGATAGGCACCAGATCAGTGGCCAAAGCATTCTTAAGGGGAATGACTTCTACGCCAGTGGCGTTGGCCACATCAAGTGCAGCAATGATGCGCGCCAAACGTTGCAGGTTGTCGGCGTAATCGGTGATGACCAAGGCATTGGTGCCGGGGTTCACATTGAGGGTGTTGTTGGGGCTGATGAGGGGGCGCAAAATGGGCACCAAATTGTTGGCACTTTCATGGTTCAGCTGAAAAATTTGTGTAACGATTTGACCATTCGAGGCCGGTACCGCGCCTGCAGACACACCGCCACTTTGCAGTTTGGCATCTGGCTCAGGAACCACCAAATACAAACCTGCCGACTCGACCAACGCAAAACTTTGCGTGCGCAATTGGGCTGCAAACAACCTGAGTGCTTGCGAAGGTGCCACGGGCACATTGCTGGTCAGGGTGATAGTGCCCTTGACCCGGGGGTCTACCACCACATTGTGGCCAGACAAGGTGGCCAAGGTTTTGGCCACCGCCTCAATCTCGGCATTGATGAAGTTCAATGTGACGGGTTCAGGAGATTTTTTGGCGGGCGATTTGCCGCTGGTTTTTTTGTTGGCTTGTGGAGCTTGTGCTGTGGCATGAACGGCCCCCAACACGAAGGGCAAGGCTATACCTAAACAGATGGCCCAGCGCGGCAAGCGCAATGTGAGGGTGTTGGAGAAATGTGTTTGTGAAGCCATGGTGTTCAACCTAGTGAAAGCAAGCTGCGCGCCCCTTGGCGCCGTCCGATGATGTTCAGCAAATTTGACAAAGCTGCTGCGTGCTCAGGCGCGGCAGAGGCTTCGCCCCGAAATTGAAGGCGTGAGCCTTGCCATTGACCTTGGCCGCTTAAAAGCAAACTGCCAGACTGTGTGGTCAAGGACAAGGAAGGCAAAGGGTTGGCGGCAGAAGCCCCCCCTAAAATGATTTGGTAAGTGCCCATGGGCTTGAGTGTGCTCAATTTGGACGACATGTTTTCTGCAGTGAGTCTGATCTCGCCTTGAAGCCAACTTGGCTGCGTACTTAAATTGACCCGCAATTGTTTGGTTTCCAATCTGAGGGTGCCTTCGGGTTCAAGGGTGTTCCAAGGCGCACCCAAACCACTTAACAAATGAGCAGGCCATTGAGATTGATGGTCGTCTACTTGCAATTGCCACGCTTGAAGACGCTCTGGGGCTTGCAATGAAAGCCGTGCGGCTTGGGTCATGCAGCAGATTGCGTTTAAATTGAAATTCAATTGAGGGTGATTGGCAGCATTCAATGACATGAACGTTTGCCATTGAATTCGTCCTGGCAATGCCAAGGCATCGCGACTGCCTTCACCCCCTGTCAAAACCAATTTGCCCGAGCCTTCCCAGACTGAACCCTTCACCTCTTGAAGTTGCACTTGGCCAAGGGTTGCCTTGAGCAAAGCTTGCGCAAGCCATTGCGCTGGCAAATGAATGAGCAAAGCCATGAAGCCTCCCATGACAGCGCCGACCACGGCCCATGACCAGCCTCTTTGACTAGCTGGCGAGTGCAGCTTGGCTTTGGCGGTCAAGCCAAGATTCAAGCTGAAGGGTGATGGATTCGCGCGCATCTTTATCCGCCCGGTAAACTCAAAATAAGCGCTCCACGCCAAAGTTCTTTGCTGTCTTTGGTGGCCGACCCAGAAGCCGAGAATTTTTGGAGATGCGCTTCAATGGGCATCGCTTGTGACTGAGTCCTTGCCAATGCCACAAACTGCGCCAGTGAATCGGCAGACACACCACTCAGTGTGAGGGTAGCACGCGTGCCTTCGATGTTAAGCCTAGCGCCGTTGCCCAAAACTTCAGAGGCTGCTTTTTGCAAAAGGCTGGCGGCTTCATTGGGTTTGATGCGCGGTGATTTTTGCAAAGTCTGCGCTTGCGCTTGCATGGCTTTTAATTGCTGCGTTTGCGCATCGAGTTGCGTCAATTGAAGCGGCACTTCGCGCAAAGTTTTCAAAGCGGGTGCCAAGTTCCATGTCCAAAGCATAAGGGCCAGAAATAGGGTGACCAAGACCAAAAGCCGTTGGCGATCTTTTTCAGGAAGCGCTTGAAAAATATTGAAGAATTTCATGCTCAAAACCCTGCCTTCAAGCCCACGATGCGCCATTGCGCACCACTGAGTTGGGCGTCCAAGCCTTGGTTGCGTAGGGCCTTGGCAAACGCGCTGTTTTGTGCTTCAGTCAATTGCAAACCCTGAAGTCGTGTTTCGCCATTGCCTTGCACTTGATAGTCAAGGTTGGAAATGCTTTGACCCGCAGGCAAGGCCGCGCCCACTGCTTGCAGCACCCACTCCAAATCGCGTGCTGACACGGCACCTGAGTTGCGTTGCAAGCGTTCTAGTTCTTTGGCCATTTGCAGTGGCGCATCAACCAACGTGACATTGGGAAAACTTTGTGTGAAGATGGATTTTTGTAAATCTCTTTGCAACTTGACTTGGGCATTGAGTTGCCACGCCGCCACGTTCAGACCCACACATTGAGCCAGTACCAGCAAAGCCAAGCTCCAACGCGCAGGTTTCCATGCTTCACCTTTCGCAAAAGTTTGCCATAGCCGATTGGCTTTTTGAAGCCAGCGTGCTGAGCCATGTGCTGCAAATTCAAACTGCGCCAAGTCCCAATTGGCCGCGCCGGCTTTTGCATAGCGCTGAACGGCAGTGACCACTTCGATGCGCCATGTGTTGAAACGCTCCGCCACAGCAGCTTGATTGTGTGATTGCAATTGGCGCAAAGCATTTTGTGCAAGATCGGCCACAGCCGGATCGGCCTGGATGACAACTCGCGCTGGAATGTCTTGGGCATTGGGCAAAGACAGAAGCTGCTCGGTCCAATATTTCAAGCCAGCAAGAAGGGGCAAGCGCCATGCGCCTTGGGTGTTATTGACCCAGAGCCAAGCGTCTTCTGGCGTACCGCTGACCCAAGCCGAAACCTCGCCCTTGAGGGTGCTAGGCGCCCACTCTGGCACGATGCGGTGCACTACATGGCCCATCACTTGTAGCTGGGCCAAGTGGTGCTTTAACCAGGCCTTGTTGCAAGCGGCCACCCAGCCTGGCGAGTTGGCCTCCCATTCAGCTTGCATGGACAAATGCATGGCCTCGGGTTCATCAAGCAAGGGCTCTTCCATCAAACTTTGCAGCGCAGGGCTTAAGCGACTGGCTTGCTTTTGAAGACCCGCCGGCAAGCTGACCCGGTGCCAAGAAAGCGCCGCTGCTGGCACGATGGCCCAAATTTCTTTGTCGCGCGCGCCAGCCGTTTGAGTCGGCAAGACTGTTTTGGAATAGGGTGCGCCGCTTTCAGAGTGAAGCGGCAGCGTAAAAATGAGTGTGCTCATGGCTGGCTTGATTGTAGAAGCGACTCGCGGTTCGGGGGCGGGAGTATTCCCGCAATTTTTTGCCGCCACACAAATGTCACATTGCCAGCGTCTCGCAAGATCAAGGCGGTTTCCTCTTGGGTTCGATCTTCCATGCGCAAACGCCCCCAAACTTCAAAAAATCGCGTACCCACCGTGTGCCAACGCGCTTCCAGGGTTTTGCCGCCCAAGGCCTTGCTGGCGTCGGTTAAGTTGCTGAAATGCGCGCGCGTGCGCTGTTGCACAAATTGCTGTGCTGCGGCCAGATCTAGGCCGGGTACTGTGGCGTAAATCACTTCTGCACTGGCTGTGTTCAGATTAACGGGCGTGACCTCCGGCAAGATGGTGACATGGGGTGATAAGCGTTGCACGGTGTCTGCGCTCATTCCTAGCCATTGCAATTGTGTGATTTGTTGTGGAAGCAGGGAAGCGCCGCTGGCCATGCCCTGTGAGGGCTGACCCATTGCAGGGTTTGACAACCGGGCCGATTGGGCTGCTGCACGCCATGCTGCGGCCAGCCTTTCTAGCTCGGCGCGGGGCAAATCCAAGACATTAAAAAGCCGAACAAGGGCCAATTGCATGGGCTCGTTCATTTTGGCGCTGACTTTGCCGTCGCTGGCCTCAAACCAATTGGTCAAATTGATGCGGCTCTGTGCATCGGTGATTTGGCCCGACAAAAAGACTTCAGGGTCGCCCTCGCGAACTTGCTGATCTTGCGCCAGAAATGTCGACAGTTTGGCCTCCTTCAGAGGCAATGCCCAAGGCTCTGCCAAATGGTCTGCGTTGCTGCCAGTGTTGCCAGCAAAGCTCGCCAACGCATCTTCTCGCAAGATCAAACGAGACCAATCTAGGGCACCGTTTAAAAGCCAAGACGATTGCACCCGGTGGCGCTCTGCACTTTCTACTTCCACATGCCGCCATTGCTGCCACATCGCCACACTGGCCAGTGTGGCGACCAAGGTGACGACCAGCATGGCGCTGATGAGGGCTGCGCCGCTTTGAGCCTTGCGGTTTGAAGTCATGTGTGGGCTCATTGTTTAGCCACCGTGAAAGTGGGTCGCACCCAGTCCAATGTCAATTTACCTTGCACTTGCGCGTTGTCAGCCAATTCAATGACCAAGCGAATGCCCTCTGGCAAAGCTGCTGAGTTGCTTGAATTGTTGGTGCCAGCGGTGTTGGCCGCGCTTGAAAGGGGGTTGCTCCACGCACCGTCGCGGTGGTAATAAATTTGCCAACTGCGAATGGCGTGAACCAAAACTTCGTTCGCGTTGTTGGGCATGGGGTTGCCGGCCGATTCACCCCATACCTGCGCCAGTGTCCATGCTTGTGCCCATGCGTCGCGTTGGGTGATCGGGGCCGATTGCCAACGTGTCCATTGGCCATTGCCAAGGGTCCACGCTACTACTTGCATACCCGCTTGTGGGTCTTGTGAATGCTGCCTGGTGATGCGAAGCACACGCCCATCCCAGTCGAGTGCGGGTGTGTTTTGCAAAGTCACCATGTTGTCAAGATCGGTGCGCCATTGCGCCAAGCCGACTTGCCATGTTTGGTTGGCATCGCTGCGTGTTTGCAAGGCCACTTGCGCTTTGGACATGCCATCCAAACCACGCCAAGAAATGAGCGCCATGAGCGCCAAAATGGCGCTGGCCACCAGCACTTCAATCAAAGTGAAACCGGCAATGGCTTTGTGCTTGGAGGCTTTGCATTTTGGCGATTGAAATGCCAGATCACTGCTTGACATCAATAGCGTCCCATCACCGTTGAGAGCTGAAGCAGGGGCGTACTTTCTAAGCCATTGCGCTGAACAACCTTGGCGTCAACTCTTCTGAAATTGGGGTTGGGTGTGACTTGCACGGACAAATTCACTTGCAAATCTAAGCCGGCTTGGAAGCAGCTGGCGCTGCTTTCTCCCACGGGTGGCACTTGCCTAGACAAGCGCAAGCGACTGAATTCGTTTTCGGCGCAAATTTGAGCCAACCATTGGGTGGATTGACGTGTCGCGTTTTTGCTCAACGCATCGGTTGAGCGCAAGCCCGCCATCAGTGCAATGGCCACAATGCCCAATGCCACCAACACTTCAATGAGGGTGAATCCCTGGTTGGATTGTGATTTGGGACGCACAGCGGCAGAGCAAAAATTCATGGCGCTGCTCGCTTCACTGTAAAGGGCCTGAGCCCATCGGTGCTGACCCAAAGTTGCAAATCTTTCACACGCAGTGCAACGCTTTGAGGCCCGATGATAGGGTCGGGTCCTAAGACCACCAAAGCGTTGGAGGCCACTTGAATTTGTGGCGACAGCCATTGTTCTGAAAGTGTTTGAGGGGGCAAACCTTCAAACACAAAAGCGCTTGGCGCGCCACTGTTATTGAGCGACTGAGGGTGCCATTTCACGGGCACGCCGCTGGCCCTGGACCGTGCCCTTGCCGATTCAAACAGAGCTGCCAAACGCTCTGCATCTCGCTCCAACACGGTTTCAGCAGAGTCTCGCAAACTGAAGCTGACTGCGGCAGTGCCGATGGCAATCAGCGCAATGACCACCAGCAATTCAATTAAGGTGAAGCCATGTGATGCACGCATCGGAATTTATTGCCAGCTGCCAATGTCGGCATTCACACCTTCACCGCCCGATTGACCATCTGCGCCCCACGACATGACGTCAATCTCGCCTTTGAGGCCCGGGTTGAGGTACTGATAAGGCCTGCCCCAAGGATCGGCCGGCAATTTGTCTAGGTAGCTTTTCCAGTTGGTGGGCACGGGCTCGGCTGACGGCCTGACCACCAAAGCTTGCAGACCTTGCTCGGCCGTGGGAAAGCGCTGGTTGTCGAGTTTGTAAAGTTTGAGGGCTTGGGTCAAATTGCCCACATCGGTGCGCGCCGCTGTGACTCGAGCATCGTCGGCACGGCCTAAAACGCTGGGCACCACCAAGGCTGCCAAGATGCCAATGATGGCCAAAACCACCATGAGCTCAATCAAAGTGAAGCCGCGCTGTTTTTTGGCGTGGCTGTGCTGAAGTGGCTTTGGGGTGTTCAAATTCTGAACATCAGGGCTTGAATTGGAATTTTCTAATTTCATAGCAAAAAGGCTCTCTGCTTTTTTTCACACTTCTCCATCATAATCCCCTCATGTTGCAAGTCATTCAAGGCCCCTCCAAATCCTTTTGGCCCGCGCTCTGTGCGCTGGGACTTGGGGCTTTGGCCGCTTACACAGCTGTTGCCTGGATTTTGCAAATTCAAAGCATTTCTGTGGCCCCTTCAGCGGTGCCCAACGCCACGCAAGCTGTGGTGCCTCCATCGGCTCAAAATGCCATTCAAAGCAGTCATGTGGCTGCGGCCTTAGGCGCGCCCAAAGCAGCGGAGGGTCAGTCTGGCGCCATTGTTGGCGCATCATCAGAACACCAATGGACCTTGTTGGGCGTGGTGGCCGGCGCTTCCGGTCGGGGCAGTGCGCTGTTGGCGGTCGACGGCCAGCCGCCGAAGGCCTATTTGCCTGGCCAAACAGTAGCGCCAGGCTGGGTTTTGCATTCTGTGGGGCACAGGCTTGCACGACTGGCGCCAAGCCAGCAAGGCACACCCACTGTCATTTTAGAACTGCCTAAAGCCGAAAATTAAGCCAACGCGCAGACAAAATCAGGCCTGATTTTCTGCTGAATTTAAGCAGACTGTTGTAAGAACATGCGGTAGACCGGATTCAGGGTTTCTTCAACCCAAGGGTAGCCTAGGGTACTTAAGAATTTTTCGAAAGCTTTGTCGTCTTTTTCGGGCACTTGCAAGCCCACCAAAATGCGGCCGTAATCTGCGCCTTGGTTGCGATAGTGAAACAGGCTGATGTTCCAGCCGGGTCGCATCAGGTTCAAAAATTTGAGCAAAGCGCCGGGGCGCTCGGGGAACACAAAACGCATGAGGCGTTCGTTTTGCGCCAAGCTGGTGTGACCGCCCACCATGTGCCGAATGTGTTCTTTGGCCAATTCATCGTGCGTCAAATCCAAGTTTTCAAAACCATGCTTTTTGAAGTTGTTGGAAATCTTGGTGCTCTCGCCGGCACCTTCTGTGGTGAGGCCCACAAACACATGCGCCTTGGCGGCATCGCTGATGCGATAGTTAAATTCTGTGACATTGCGCGGGCCGCCTGGCAAGTTGCCAATGAGTTCGCAAAATCGCTTGAAACTGCCGCGCTCTTCCGGAATGGTGACGGCAAAAATGGCTTCGCGTTCTTCACCCACTTCGGCGCGCTCTGCCACAAAGCGCAGTCGGTCAAAGTTCATGTTGGCGCCGCACAAAATGGCCGCGTAGGTTTCGCCTTTGGTTTTGTGTTTGGCCACGTACTGCTTAATGGCTGCCACGGCCAATGCACCCGCGGGTTCCACAATAGAGCGAGTGTCTACAAACACATCCTTGATGGCAGCACACACGGCATCGGTGTCTACCGTGATGTAATCGTCGACCAAGCCGCGCGTGACGCGGAAAGTTTCTTCGCCCACCAACTTCACCGCTGTGCCGTCTGAAAACAAACCGACATCGTTCAAGGTGACGCGTTTTTTGGCAGTCACAGATTGAATCATGGCGTTAGAGTCGTTCATCTGTACGCCAATGACTTTGATGTCGGGGCGTACCGCCTTGATGTAATTGGCCACGCCAGAAATAAGGCCACCACCACCGATGGCCACAAATACAGCATCTAAGCGGCCTTGGTGTTGGCGCAACATTTCCATGGCAATGGTGCCTTGCCCTGCAATCACTTCGGGATCGTCAAAGGGATGCACGAAAGTCATGCCCAATTTTTTCTCAAGCATCGTGGCGTGCTTGAAAGCGTCTGAGTAACTGTCTCCCACCAAGACCACCTCACCGCCCAAAGCTTTCACGGCTTCAATTTTCATTTGCGGCGTGGTGGTGGGCATCACAATGACAGCACGGCACCCCAATTTGCTGGCACCCAAGGCCACACCTTGTGCGTGATTGCCAGCCGACGCGCAAATGACGCCTTTTTTGAGTTGCGCAGGCGTGAGGTGCGCCATTTTGTTGTAAGCACCGCGCAGCTTGAAACTGTGCACCGCTTGTTGGTCTTCACGCTTGAGCAAAACGGTGTTGTGCAGGCGCTTGCTCAAATTCTGGGCAGGCTCTAAAGCCGATTCTGTGGCCACGTCGTAAACGCGTGCGTTCAGGATTTTTTTCAGGTAATCAGAGGGTTTGAGATTTTTCGCGGTCATACCCGAATGATAGCGGGCGAAAAAAATGCCCCGAGCCTTGCGACTCGGGGCAAATCCACCTTTTCGGAGGGTGGAGGAGACAAGCGGTTCGTGCTTCATTCCATAAAAAAGCACGACTGTTCTAAATTCTACAGAAAAAATGTTGCAGTGCAATACTTTTTCAAAAGCTTTACGATGCCAATCAAGTTAATCTTAAAAATTTGTAGAAAGAATTCACCAAAATGGAATGCACAGTTAGCTGGACAGGCGCATCAGGCACGCGCTCAGGCATGGGTTTTGTGGCCGAAACAGGCAGTGGCCATGTGTTGATGATGGACGGCGCGCCTGATGTGGCCAAACCTGAAAACGGCGGTCAAAACTTGGCGCCACGCCCCATGGAAACAGTGCTAGCGGGCACGGGCGGTTGCACGGCCTACGACGTTGTGTTGATTTTGAAGCGGGGCCGCCATGATGTTCAAGGCTGTTCTGTGAAGCTCACCTCTGAACGAGCTGACACAGACCCCAAGGTGTTCACCAAAATTCACATGCACTTCACTGTCAAGGGCAAAGGCATTCCAGCCTCTGCCATTGAGCGCGCTGTGGCCATGAGCCATGAAAAATACTGCTCGGCCAGCATCATGTTGGCCAAGACGGCCGAAATTACCACCAGCTTTGAGGTGATGGAAGCTTAAATGTGATGCGCCACTCGGGTCATGAGCTTGGCTGCCGCGCCCATGGCGTGTTTCACGGGCTCGGGTAACTCGACGGCGCCGGCTTTTTGGGCCATGCGGGCGTGCGCTACTTCGTCGGCTTTCATTTGCGCCACGATGGCCCTAGAGGCCAAGTCGTTGGCCGGTAGTTGCGTCATGTGACCCGCCAAGTGGGCTTCCACTTGATTTTCAGTTTCAACCACAAAGCCCAGGCTGAGTTTGTCGCCCCCCAATTTGCCTGCGCCATAGCCAATTAAAAAAGAGCCTGCATACCAAAGCGGGTTGAGCAATGAAGGGCGACTGTTCAGTTGGTCTAGACGCTCACGGGTCCAGGCCAAATGATCGGTTTCCTCTCGGCAGGCTGCTTCTAACTTGCGCTTAAGAGCCGGGTCTTTGGAGGCCAAGGCTTGACCTGTGTAGAGGGCTTGTGCGCAAACCTCTCCCACATGATTGACACGCATCAGGGCGGCTGACAATGATTTCTCTGCATCGGTAAGTTCAGGCAGTGCTGCAGGTGCTTCTAAAGTGGATCCCGTGCCGCCTTCTTGTGTGGCAATGGCCACAAATGGCTTAGGCGAAGCCCTTGCCGCTCTAGGCGTGGCAAAGAGGGTGCGTAGGGCACTGTCGGCGGCGAGGATTAAAGCATCGGCATTCATGAGGAGAAGTTTAGCCCGCTTGTTGTTCTCTAGCAACATAAACCCCTGCTTTCGGAGGATTTTCTTTGCAGACTGGTCTGACCTCTGGTGCAATAGACCCAACTTCCCTAACGGAGGTTGGCTCAGGGTTCCAGATGTTTGCAATGTTGCTAACACTAGGACTGGGGCCCTTGTTAAACCTTGGAGAACTTCTCAAATGAAAAAATCCCTAGTCGCATTGGCTGTTTTGGCCGCTTCTGGCGCCGCGATGGCCCAATCTTCTGTAACTTTGTATGGTAAAGCCAACATTGGTTATGCAAAAACTGGCACGGCTAAAGCAGCCATGACCGGCGGTGCAGACGGCTCTGACAGCCGTTATGGTCTCCGCGGCACTGAAGACCTTGGTGGTGGTCTGAAAGCCAACTTCACATTTGAAGCTGGTTTCAAGCCCGACACAGGTAATCTGGACAACACTGCTGGTCAAACATTCCAACGCAGTGCATGGGTTGGTATGAGTGGTGGCTTCGGTGAAGTTCGTTTGGGTCGCCAGTACACCATCGGCTTCTTCGGATCTATCGCCAACATGCCTTCAACTTATGTTGACGCTCAATTGGCAACCGGTTTAGGATTCAATGGCGCTGGTTCACGCAACAGCGACCAATTGCAATACTGGTCTCCTAAAATTGGTGGTTTGCAAGTTCGCTTGTCTAACCAACAAAAGGGTGACAATGCTGCTGCTGCAACAGAAGTTGGTTTGAACTACACACAAGGTCCATTGACTGTTAACTACACAATGTCCAAAGCAGCTGGTTCCAGCAACGACAAGTCTGGTTTTAACGTGGCTTACAAAATGGGCAATTTTGTAGGTGCAGTTGGTACAGTTGACAACGGTACTGCTGGTAAAGGTAACTTTGTCTTGTTGAGTACAGCAATGGGCGCATTTTCACCATTCATCGGCATGGCTAAGAACACCACAACCGGTGCCAGCGCAAACCAAATCGGTACTTTCTACTCTTTGAGCAAGCGTACCCGCTTGTATGCATTGAATGGTTCTGGCAACAAGGCTATTACAGACAAGATGTCTATTGGTCTTGATCACAACTTCTAATTCATCCGCTGACGAAAGTCAGTTGATTTAGAAAATTAAAACCCCTGCTGTGGCAACACAGTGGGGGTTTTTACTTGGTATTGGTCAATTCCTTTTCCAAATAAAGCACCTAATTTGTGGCATATTCCATTTAAGAAAAAATGAAGGAGTCGAGATGCAGTTTGAAGATATGAATCGTCGCAATCACCTCAAATTAATGGGCGCCGCGGGTTTGTCAGCAGCAGGCTTTCCTGCTTTAGGTCAAACCAGTAACTGGCCCGACAAGTCTGTCAGGTGGATCGTGCCCTTTGCCCCTGGTGGCACTTCCAGCATTGTGGCGCGCTCAATTGGCGCAGAACTCACCAAGCAATTGGGCGTACCTTTTGTCATTGACAACAAAGGCGGCGGCGGCGGCGTGCCAGCCATGCAAGAGGCGCTGCGCGCCCCAGCCGATGGCTACACCATTGTGATGAGCCACATTGGCCTGATGGCTGTTAACCCACTCATTTATCCAGACAGTGGCTATGACGTCAACAAAGACTTCACCTCTGTCACTTTGTTGTCGCGTGTACCCAGTTTGTTTGTGGTGCACAAAGACGTGCCTGCCAAAGATTTCAAATCCTTTGTAGCGTATGTCAAATCCAAACCGGGTCAATTGAACTATGCATCCGCAGGCAATGCAAGTGCTGGTCACCTGGCAGTAGAAGCCCTGAAAGTGGCCACAGGCATGTTCATCACGCACATTCCTTACCGCGGCACCGGCCCTGCTTTGAACGATGTGTTGGCTGGCCGCATTGAGTTCATGTCAGCGGGCACGCCTGCTTTGCTGCCGCACATCAAGAGCGGCGCATTGCGTTGCATTGCTGTTGGCACCACGCAGCGCATTCCTGTGTTGCCCGATGTGCCCACCGTGGCGGAGTTGGGATACAAAGACTTTGAAACAGTTCAGTGGTACGGCATTACTGTGCGCAATGGCACGCCTGTTGAGATCATCAACAAGTTGCAGCAAGAATGTGCCAAAACCATGAAGGCGCCAGATGTTATCAAACGCAATGAAGCAGAAAGCGCTATTCCTGGTGGTGGTACACCTGCTGAATACGCGGCGTTCATTGCCAAAGAACAGGCCCGATGGAAGACCGTGGTTGAAAGAGCGCAAATTAAACCGGGTTAACTTGGCCTAGCTGATCGATCAGGAACCTTACTGAATGCCAGGGTCGAAAATTGACCGTTGGGTATGGCCTGCTTTCTTGGTTGCAGTTGTTTTGAGCTTGCAAGCTTGTGGCAGCCTGCCGCTTGCTACTCCAAAACTTGCATCGAGCATGCCAACAGTTTGGCAAGCAGAAGATAAATTGAAGTGGGAGTCTGTGAAGATTCCAGGAAAGCGTGCGACTCAATATTCGTTAGTGCCTATGGGCCATGGCAACTCGCTCATGGCCGTCGCTCAATCTTCAGCCAGCATGTTGCGTCAAGATTTGCGCATCGAGCCAGATCGTTTGAATGCCTTGAATTTTTCGTGGCAAATTCAAAAGTTGATTGAAGGTGCCGATATGGCGCACCGAGATTCCGAAGATTCCCCTGTCAGATTGGTGTTGGCATTTGATGGAGACCGAAGTCAGTTCTCGCCTAAAAATGCCATGCTAAGTGAATTGACACATGCGTTGACTGGCCAGGCCATGCCCTATGCCACGCTCATGTATGTGTGGTGCAACCAACGGCCTGTGAATTCGGTCATTCATAACCCCAGAACCGATCGAATCCGAAAAATAGTGGTCGAATCGGGCGCCATCCGTTTGAACCAATGGATCAATTACGAACGCGACATTCGGGCTGATTATGAAAAAGCTTTTGGCGAACCACCTGGGGCACTCATTGGCATTGGCATCATGACCGATAGCGACAACACACGCAGCCAAGCGCAAGCTTGGTATGGCCCCATTGCACTGAATGTGGTTTCGGGTAAGCCATTAGGGCTAGAGGGCTCTGTAAAATAAGTCCCAAAATGGGGATTCCCCTCTGCTTAAATCGGGCCTGTTTGTTGCATAGTTGAGGGTAGTTTTCTAGGGAAGTGAATGTTTGCTTTTGTCGTTCAACGCCTCATCCAGGCAATCATGGTCATGGTCTCGGTCGCGTTCATCGCGTTCCTCTTGTTTCAGTACGTGGGAGACCCTGTGCTTTTCATGTTGGGTCAAGATGCCACCGCAGATCAAATTGATGCACTTCGCAAAGATTTGGGCTTGGATCAACCTTTTATTGTGCAATTTGGTCATTTCTTATTGAATGCTGTTCAAGGTGAATTTGGTATCAGTCTCAGGCAAGGCGCCAAAGTTTCTCAGCTCATTGCAGATCGCTTTCCAGCAACTTTAGAGTTGGCTGTCATTGCCGCTGGCATGGCACTCTTGGTGGGAATTCCCATGGGCGTTTATGCCGCTCTGAGACGTGGCACGCTGTCTAGCCAGTTGCTCATGACCTTTTCGCTTTTGGGCGTGTCGCTGCCTACTTTTCTCATTGGCATTTTGCTCATTTTGTTTTTTGCGGTGCTGCTGGGTTGGTTGCCAAGTTTTGGCCGAGGTGATGTTGTCAAAATTGGATGGTGGAGCACGGGTTTGCTCACCGCCAAAGGTTGGCAACACATTGTTTTGCCAGCCCTCACGCTCACTGTTTTTCAGCTCACTCTCATCATGCGCTTGGTGCGTGCCGAAATGCTAGAAGTGCTGCGCACCGACTACATCAAATTTGCACGCGCTCGGGGCTTGTCTAACCGAGCCATTCATTTTGGCCACGCCCTTAAAAACACGCTGGTGCCTGTCATGACCATCACAGGCTTGCAATTGGGCGGGCTCATTGCGTTTGCCATCATCACAGAAACTGTGTTTCAGTGGCCAGGCATGGGCTTGCTGTTCATTCAAGCGGTCACGTTTGCCGATGTGCCTGTGATGGCTGCCTACTTGTGTCTCATTGCGCTTATCTTTGTGGTCATCAACCTCACGGTCGATTTGCTTTATTTTGCGGTCGATCCAAGGTTGCGTGTTGGCAAAGCGGGTGGCCATTGAGCAGAATGATCTAGGAGGCACATCCAATGTCAATCACTCAGCAAGCCTCCGAAGGCTCTTCCATGCGCAGTGCCTTGGCGCAGGGGCGAGCCTTTGCGCACATTGCCAAGTTTCACCCAGAGCTCACTTCTTTTCGCCGAGACCTGCATGCCAATCCCGAATTAGGGTTTGAAGAAATTTACACGTCAGCCAGAGTCATTGAGGCGCTCAAGGTCTGTGGTGTTGACAGCGTTCACGCCAACATTGGTAAAACGGGTGTGGTGGCTTTGGTGCATGGCCCAGGACGCAGCGCACAAAACCCGGGCCGCATGATTGGGCTTCGCGCAGACATGGATGCGCTCCCTCTGCCCGAGCACAACGAAACCCTTTGGCGTTCACAAAAGTCTGGGCTCATGCATGCTTGCGGTCACGATGGCCATACGGCCATGTTGCTGGGCGCTGCACGTTACTTGGCAGAAACGCGCCAGTTTGATGGCACGGCAGTTCTAATTTTTCAGCCAGGTGAAGAGGGCTATGCGGGTGCGCGTGCCATGATGGAAGACGGCTTGTTCGACCGCTTCCCCTGTGAGCAGGTTTATGCACAGCATAATTCACCAGATACCCCTTTGGGCGTGATCGGTGTCACACCCGGCCCGATGCAAGCCGCGGCCGATTCCATTCGCATTCACATATTGGGCAAGGGTGGTCATGGTGCACGGCCACATCAGTCTGTCGATCCTGTTTTGGTGGCCGCGCACATCATCACGGCTGCGCAAAGCGTGGTGTCGCGCAATGTGTCTGCGTTTGATCAAGCGGTGGTCAGCATCTGTGCCATGCAGGCGGGCAACCCAGTTGCCAGCAGCGTCATCCCTGGTGAAGCCACCTTGGTGGGTACCGTTCGAACCTACAACGGACAGGTTCAGCAAAACATCGAAGATCGCTTGCGAGCTTTGTGTGAATCCATTGCGCATGGCTTTGGCGCAACAGCACAACTGACCTACACCCGAGGTTATCCCGCCACTGTCAACACTGTGGCAGAAGCCAATTTTGCAGCCGATGTGGCCACCCGTTTGGTGGGCGCTGATCGCGTTTGGCGCAACATGACGCCAAGCATGGGTGCAGAAGATTTCTCATTCATGTTGCAGGCCAAGCGCGGTGCTTATTTGCGTGTAGGGCAGGGCGCCGTTGATGGCCCCGGCCCTTACCCCTTGCACAACAGCCGTTACGATTTCAACGATGCCATCTTGCCTTTGGGTGCAGCACTGCACGCCAGTTTGGTTGAACAGGCTTTGCCTTTGAAGTCAGTGTAGGCCTTGGCGTTAAACGACACATCTATTCAGAAAGATTCAGACGGCATGTCCAATCCTATTTCTCGCTGGCTTAGCAGCGATGTTGGTTACAGTTTCAGGCAATCCAAGACCGCCATGGTGGCTGCTTTCATTGCCTTCGTGTTTATTTTTTGTGCGTTGTTTGCAAAATGGGTGGCCCCTTACAACCCGTTTGATGCTGCATCGCTCGAACTCATGGACTCACTCTTGCCGCCCGCATGGTCTGCCGAGGGCAGCACCAAATATTTGCTGGGCACCGACGACCAAGGCCGCGATATTTTGTCGGCCCTGATGTATGGCACCCGCATTTCTTTGGTGGTGGGCATGGCGTCCGTTATGCTGTCTTTGGTGGTCGGCGTTAGCCTTGGCCTCATTGCAGGCTTTCGCGGTGGTTGGCTAGATGCTTTTCTCATGCGCTTGTGCGACGTCATGCTGTCCTTCCCAGCCATCTTGGTGGCCTTGCTGATTGCGGGTGTCGGCCGTGCTGTTTTTCCAAATGCCGATGACTCGTTGGCCTTTGGCGTGCTGATCATTTCAATTTCACTCACGGGTTGGGTGCAATATGCCCGTACGGTGCGCGGTACCACCTTGGTAGAGCGCAACAAAGAGTATGTGCAAGCTGCGCGGGTGACGGGCGTGGCGCCGCTTCGCATCATGTTGCGCCACGTGTTGCCCAATGTACTGGGGCCCGTCACGGTACTGGCCACCATTCAAGTGGCCTCGGCCATCATTACCGAGGCCACGCTCTCATTTTTAGGTGTGGGTGTACCGCCTACGTCGCCATCGCTTGGCACCCTCATTCGCATTGGCAACGACTTTTTGTTTTCAGGTGAGTGGTGGATTACGATTTTCCCAGGCCTTACTTTGGTGCTCATTGCCTTGTCTGTTAATTTGTTGGGCGATTGGCTGCGTGATGCCCTGAACCCTCGTTTGCGTTAATTTTTAAATCCAAGCGACGTGTTTAAAGAGAGTTCTATGTCATGAGTTTGTTACAAGTTAAAAATTTGGTGGTTGAGTTTCCAAGTCGGCACGGCACGTTGCGTGCGCTAGATGAAATTTCATTCGACATTGCACCCGGAGAAATTTTGGGTGTGGTGGGCGAGTCGGGTGCTGGCAAGTCACTCACGGGTGCTTCTATCATTGGTTTGTTAGAACCACCAGGCCGCATTGCTTCGGGTCAAATTTTGTTGGAAGGCCAGCGCATTGACAACCTGAACAACGATCAAATGCGCAGCATTCGCGGCCGCAAGATTGGCGCTATTTTCCAAGACCCACTCACCTCTTTGAACCCGCTGTATTCAGTGGGCAAACAATTGACAGAGACCATTCAGGCGCACTTGCCCGTGTCAGATCAAGAAGCGCTGCAGCGTGCCATTGCCCTGTTGCAAGACACAGGCATTCCAGCAGCAGCAGAGCGCATTGACCATTACCCGCATCAGTTTTCTGGCGGCATGCGACAGCGTGTGGTCATTGCCTTGGCGCTGGCCGCCGAGCCTCAATTGATTGTGGCCGACGAGCCCACCACCGCGTTGGATGTGTCGATTCAAGCGCAAATTATCAGCCTCCTGAAAAACGTTTGCAAAAAACGCGGTGCCGCCGTCATGCTGATCACGCACGACATGGGTGTGATTGCCGAAACATGCGACCGCGTGGCCGTCATGTATGCCGGTCGCATTGCCGAAATTGGGCCCGTTCATCAAGTCATCAACCACCCTGAGCATCCCTATACCGCGGGCTTGATGGCTTCTATTCCAGACATGGACGTTGACCGCGAGCGGTTGAATCAAATTGATGGAGCCATGCCGCGCCTGAATGCCATTCCCAAAGGCTGTGCCTTCAATCCGCGCTGTCCGCAGGTTTTTGACCGGTGTTTAAATGAGCGCCCCGATTTGGCTGCGGTATCTAGGAGTGGACAAAACACCCCAACGCAGGTGGCCTGCTGGTTACACCACGCCAACACATTGGAGGGGGTGTCATGAGCGTTCAAGACCCTCAACCAAATTCAAAAGCCTTGGTGGTCGCCCACGACCTTGCCAAAACATTCGATGTCTCTGCACCGTGGCTAAGCCGAGTCATTGAGCGCAAACCACGCCAATTGCTCAAAGCCGTTGATGGTGTGAGTTTCGAAATTGAGCGCGGTAAAACATTGGCGCTGGTCGGCGAGTCAGGCTGCGGCAAAAGCACCGTTGCACGTTTGCTGGTGGGTCTGTATGAACCCACCCGCGGCGGCCTGACCTTTGATGGACAAGATGCGCACGCTGCCTTCAAGTCAAGCGACGCCAAGGCCATGCGCAAGCGCATCCAAATGATTTTCCAAGACCCCTATGCCAGCTTGAATCCAAGGTGGACGGTTGAGGCCATTGTGGGCGAGCCCTTGCATGAACATGGCATGACCAAAGACGAACAAGCGTTGAAAGACCGGGTGGCCGAATTGCTCAAGTCGGTTGGACTGTCGGCACTCGATATGGTCAAGTACCCACACCAGTTTTCAGGCGGTCAGCGTCAGCGAATTTCTATTGCGCGTGCTTTGGCCACGGCGCCAGAATTTTTAGTGTGTGACGAGCCAACGTCGGCGTTGGATGTGAGTGTGCAAGCCCAAGTGCTCAACATCATGAAAGATTTACAGCGCGAACGCGGCCTCACCTATTTGTTCATCTCGCACAACTTGGCCGTGGTCAGGCATGTGAGCGACAAAGTGGGTGTGATGTATTTAGGGCAGTTGGTGGAGTTGGCAGACAAGCACACCTTGTTTGACAACCCTCAGCACCCTTACACGCGCATGCTGTTAGACGCCATTCCCAAAATGAAAGACACAGGCCGTGCGCGCACGCCTGTTCAAGGTGAGGTGCCCAACCCGCTAAATCCGCCACCCGGTTGCAGTTTCAATCCACGTTGTCCTCTGGCCAACGAACGCTGCAGAATTGAACGGCCAGTTTTGAAAAATATCAACGGCATCAAGATTGCGTGCCATGCCGTAGAAGAAGGCCGGCATTGAAGCCGCATTGACAGTCTCTTTTTGTAACTGATGAAGACGAAAAAAAGCCGCTCCTAGGAGCGGCTTTGTCGTTGAGGCAACTGAGGATCAGTTGACAGTCACATAGTACATTTTGGGCGCATCGTTAGAGTTGTGCGTCATCGTGACATTTTTCTTTGCGGCCCATGGTCGCATCTGGTGATGCAATGGAATGTACAAAACTTCATCGCGTGTGATGGTCAAAGCTTCTTTGATCATGGCATCGCGTTTGGTTTTGTCAGTTTCTGTTTTCATAGACTCAACCAAAGCGTCAACCTTGGCGTTGCTCACTTTGGACAAGTTGAAACTGCCATCTGCGCCTTTGGTGCGAGTCATGACCAAGGATTGCAATGAGTATTGCGCATCGTAAGTGGCAACGCCCCAACCCAGCAAGTAAGCGCTAGAGTCGAAGTTTTGAATTTTGGCGATGAACGGGCCAAAATTGACTGCATTGAGCTTGGTCTTGACGCCAATGCGTGCCCACATGTTCACAACGGCTTGGCAAATTTCTTCGTCGTTCACGTAGCGATTGTTGGGGCAGTCAAGGGTAAATTCAAAACCACTGGGGTAGCCAGCATCAGCCAAAAGCTTTTTAGCGCCTTCAACGTCGGCAGGTGCAACCTTGTCCATGTCATTGGTATAGCCGTTAACGCCTGGGGCGATGATCAGGCTTGCAGGAATGGACAGGCCACGCATGATGTTGCGTTGGATGGCGACGCGGTCAATGGACATGCTCAAAGCTTTGCGAACGCGAACATCCTTGAAGGGATTTTTGCCCTTGGGGCCGTATTTCAATTCGTCGCTACCCATGTCTAAACCAAAAAAGATGGTTCTAACTTCGGGGCCATCCAAGACTGACAGTGTTGGTGTGTTGCGCAGACGAGCAACGTCTTGTGTTGGCAAGTCTGTGACAGCATCAACGTTACCAGCCAATAGCGCAGCAATGCGTGTAGGGTCTGATTTGATGGGCGTGTAGATCACGTCGGTGACGTTGCCTTGAAGCTTGTCCCACCAAGCTTTGTTAGCAGTCATGACCAGTTTTTGGTCGGGCTGCCATTCTTTGATGACATAAGGGCCAGTGCCGTTGGTGTTGTTAGACGCGTGGGTGATTTCCTTGGCCTTGTAGTCTTGAACTTTCTCAGACTTGTTCTTGGCGGCCCATGACCTGCTCATGATCAAGAAGGTTGTGAAATTGTTGAACATGGTGGGATTGGGTTTGTCCAAAATCACATCCAGCGTGTGGTCGTCAACCCGTTTCATTTCCTTGACACCGGCCACATAAATGCCCATCGTACCTTGAGGCTGGCGAATGCGGTCAAAGGAGAAGACCACGTCATCTGCAGTGAAGTTAGAGCCGTCATGGAACTTCACGTTTTTGCGCAAATTGAAACGCACAGTAGTTGGGTTGACATTGGACCAGCTGGTGGCCAATGAAGGCTCAATTTTGTAATTCTTGTCATAACGCACCAAGCCTTCGTAGGCATGGCCAACGATGTTGTTGGTGGTGGCGTGATTTTGAGAGTGAGGGTCAAGCGTCAAAATGTCGTTTTGCGCGGCCCATTTGAGTTCGGCGGCTTGAGCGCCCGTAAAGCCTAGCAAAGAGGCTGATACACCCACGGCTAGCGTCAGCCAGCGTGAGGTTTTGAGGAAGCGTTGGTACATGCTAAATCCTGTCTAAGTTGTATGACCTTCGCATTCTAGGGGAGAGATGCCTTAAATCGCAAGCGGACTCAGGGTTATTGCGGGGGGCGGCTTTGGGGGCATTGCAAGCTTGCATTTATGGGTTTTAATGTGTTTTTTACGTTCTCAGGTTAGCCTCTTATGAACACCATCTTGTTTCAATCGGCCAATGTGCTCGATGTCACGTCTTTGCAGATCAAATCGGGCCAAGATGTTTGGGTTGAAAACGGTCTCATCAAATCGGTGGTGCCCCACCAGCCAGACGTTTTCATTGCATCTGGCACCAAGGTGGTGAAAGCCCAAGGTAAAACCCTGATGCCTGGCTTGATCGACTGCCACGTGCATGTCATTGCCGCGCATTTGAACCTCAATGTCACAGCCAATCAGCCCAATGTGTTTGCCACTTTGCGCGCCTTGCCCATCATGAAGGGCATGCTCATGCGCGGCTTCACCACGGTTCGTGATGCAGGTGGTGGCGACTGGAATTTGGCTGAAGCCACCCGCACCGACATGGTGGAAGGACCGCGCATTTTTTCCTCGGGCCGTGCGCTGTCGCAAACGGGGGGTCACGGCGATGGCCGCCCCCGCAGCGATGTGATCGAGCCTTGCGGTTGCTCGAGTCGGGTTGGCGCTTTGGCGCGGGTGGTCGATGGTGTCGACAATGTGAGACTCGCGGTGCGCGAAGAAATCATGAAGGGCGCCAATCAAATCAAGATCATGGCCTCAGGCGGCGTGGCCTCGCCCAACGACCCTATTCATTACTTGGGCTATTCAGAAGCTGAAATCAGGGCCATTGTGGAAGAGGCTGAGCATGCGGGTACGTATGTGATGGCCCATGCCTATACGTCCAAGGCCATCCAAAGAGCGGTGGCTTATGGGGTGCGAAGCATTGAGCACGGCAACTTGATTGATGAAGCCACATCCAATTTCATGGCTGAGAAAAATGCTTTCATGGTGCCCACCTTGATCACTTACGAAGCCTTGGCCAATGAAGGCGCCAGCCTGGGACTGCCTGCCGTGTCAGTGGCCAAAATTGAAACAGTGCGCAGTCAAGGCCAGAAGGCCTTGGAAATTCTGGCCAAAGCGGGCGTGAAAATGGCCTTGGGCACCGATTTGTTAGGCGAGTCGCACCGCCATCAATCTGAAGAGTTGCGCATTCGCGCCAGCATTTTGGGCAATGGGGCAGCCTTGCAACAAGCCACGGTGAATGCTGCTGAATTGTTGAACATGGCGGGACAACTGGGCGTGGTCAAAGCAGGAGCCATCGCCGATTTGCTACTGGTCAATGGCAACCCGCTGACCGATATTTCTTGCTTGTTGGGCCAAGGCGATCACATTGAAGTGATTGTCAAAGACGGCAAGTTGTACAAGCACTGAGTGCTTTTTTGCAGGGTGCTTCAGGTATAGCGTTTGTTGCGCAAATTGTTTTTCATTTCGCGCAAAGCAGGCTGCAAGGTCTCACCTATTCGCAGGGCCACAGTCGTGGCCAAAATGTCAATGATCAACAAATGCAAGAGCCTAGAGACCATGGGGCTGTAGCGGTCGTAGCTTTCTGGATGGTCTGCCGTCAAATGAATTTGACCTGCTGTGGCCAAGGGCGAGCCGCTGGCCGTGATCACGATGGTGGTGGCGCCGCGTTTGCGTGCAATGTCGCAAGCGTCCATCAAATCGCGCGTGCGGCCTGAGTTCGAAATGACCACCACGCAATCGCCTTGTCCCAACATAGATGCGCTCATGACTTGCATGTGGCCATCGCTGTAGGCAATGGTGTTCATGCCCAAGCGGAAAAATTTGTGCTGTGCATCTTGGGCCACGATACCGGAGTTACCCACGCCGTAAAACTCAATGCGCTTGCCTGTGCTGTGGGTTTCTGCCAAGGCCTTGACGGCTTGGTCTAACGCGAAGGCAGAGGCGTCGTTGCGGTATTTTAAAAATGCCGCCACGGTGTTGTCGATCACCTTCACCATCACGTCGGTGGTTTTGTCGTCGGCGTCCACGCTGCGGTGAATGAAGGGCACGCCTTCGCTGACACTGCCAGCCAGTTTGAGTTTGAAATCAGACAGTCCGTCATAACCTACACTTCTGCAAAATCGCACTACGGTGGGTTTGCTCACATGCGCGCGGTCTGCCAGTTGTGTGACTGGTAAATTGGCGAAAGCACGCGGGTCTTGTAACACCAATTTGCCAACGCGTTGTTCCGCGGGTGCCAAGGAGGGCAGTGAAGCTTTGATGCGGTCAAGCATGGTTTAAATTTCCTCTGACCAACAAAATCCGTCGCGTGCAATCATGGCGCTTGAAGCGCTAGGGCCCCAAGTGCCTGCGGCGTAATGACGGGGTCCTTGTGTGTCTGAAGCCCAGTGCTGAAGAATGGGCTCAACCCAGCGCCAGGCCTCTTCTTGCTCGTCACTGCGAACAAATAAATTCAAACGGCCATCGAGGACATCAAGCAGCAAACGCTCGTAAGCGCCCACGCGTTCGCTGCCAAAACGTTTGTCAAAATCGAGGTCGAGGTGAACCGGACTGAGTTGCGCCGATGCTTGTTTGCCATTTTGAAGGCGTTTGTTTTGCCCCTCGGCAAAAAGATGCAATTCCAAGCCGTCTTTGGGCTGCAAATGAATAATGAGTTTGTTAACGCCGCCGGAGGGTGCTTGAAAAATAGCATGCGGTGTGGGCCGAAAATTGATTTCAATGTAGCCTTCGCGCGATGCCAAGCGTTTTCCCGTTCGAATGTAGAAAGGCACGCCAGCCCAACGCCAGTTGGCAATTTCAGTTCGCAGCGCGACAAAAGTTTCGGTGCTGCTGTTGGCGTTGACGCCGGTTTCTTCGTTGTACCCAGGAACGGCGTGGCCATTTAAATTGCCTGAACTGTATTGGCCGCGCACCACGTGTTGGTTTAGGGTTTCAGGGGTCCAGGGCTTAAGGGCGCGCAGCACTTTGAGCTTCTCATCGCGAATGGCATCGGCATGCGCATTGATGGGTGGCTCCATGGCAATGGCGCACAACAATTGCAGTGCGTGGTTTTGCACCATGTCGCGCAGTGCGCCAGTTTTTTCATAAAACGCTCCGCGTTTTTCAACGCCGAGTTCTTCCGCAATGGTGATCTGAATGTTGGCAATGTGTTCTCGACGCCACAGCGGTTCAAATAAGGCGTTGCCAAAGCGCATAGCAAACAGGTTTTGCACCGAGGGCTTGCCCAAGTAATGGTCAATTCGAAAAATCTGGCTCTCACCAAAAACCTTGCGCACGCTTTGGTTGATGGCGCGGTTGGATTGGAGGTCGTGGCCCAAGGGTTTTTCCAACACGATGCGTGTTTTGGGGGTGTTGAGTTTGGCCACGGCCAGTTGATCACAGACGGTGTTGAACAAGCTAGGCGCAGTGGCCAAATACATCACGACGTGATCTGTTTCGCGCTCTGCCAGTCTCGCCGCTAATTGGGCGTAGTCGGCGGGGTTAGACAAATCCACACGCTCGTAATGCAACATGGCCTTAAAGCGTGCAAATTCCTCCTCATTGGGGCGTTTGGCACCCTCGACCTGCTCAAAACGAGATTGGATGAGCGTGCGGTATTGCTCATCCGACATGCTGTCGCGGGCAACGCCAATGATTCGGCCGCCCTCGGGCAGGGTGCCGTGGCGGAAGGCTTGAAACAGGGCAGGCATCAATTTCCGCCAAACCAGATCGCCGGTGCCGCCAAAAAAGACCAAATCAAAAGACATGTTCATTTGTTACATAAAAATGAATTTGTAATGTAACTTTGTTTCATCGATAATTCAAGGATTGAATTTATTTAATTGCCATGAACCAACTCGACGCGCTTAAAAAATACACCACTGTTGTTGCAGACACTGGTGACTTCAAACAATTGGCCCAGTTCCAACCTCAAGATGCGACCACCAACCCGTCGCTCATTTTGAAGGCTGTTCAAAAACCCGAGTACGCGCCTTTGCTTTCTGAGTCAGTTGCTGTGCACAAAGGCCAGCCCTTGGATGTGGTGATGGACCATTTGTTGGTGCGCTTTGGCTGTGAAATTTTGAAAACCATTCCCGGTCGTGTGTCTACGGAAGTAGATGCGCGTTTAAGTTTTGACACCGCGGGCACATTGGCGCGCGCGCGTCGTTTGATGAGCCTCTATGAAGCGCAAGGTATTTCGCGAAAGCGTGTACTGATCAAAATCGCAGCCACCTGGGAGGGCATCCAAGCGGCCGCCGAATTAGAGCGTGAAGGGATTCACACCAACCTCACGCTGCTGTTCTCCTTTGCGCAGGCGGTGGCATGTGGTCAGGCCAAGGTTCAATTGATTTCGCCCTTTGTCGGACGCATCTACGATTGGTACAAAAAGACGGCTGGCGCTGGGTGGGATGAGGCCTTGAATGCAGGCGCCAACGACCCCGGTGTGAAGTCTGTGCGCGCCATTTACAACTATTACAAAAAGAATGGCATTGCCACCGAGGTGATGGGTGCGAGCTTTCGCAACGTTGGACAAATTGTGGCCTTGACGGGTTGTGATTTGCTCACCATCAGCCCTGATTTGTTGGCGCTGCTCTCCGCTAACGAAACTGCTTTGACCGCCTCGCTTGACGCCCATGCCGCCAAGGGCATGGACTTGCCTTTGGTTCAATACAACGAAGCTGGCTTCCGCTTTGCGTTAAACGAAGACGCCATGGCCACCGAAAAATTGGCAGAAGGCATTCGTGCTTTTTGTGTCGATGCCATCAAGCTAGAAGGCTTGATGTTGGCGGCACAAAACGCTTGATGAGTCGCAAAAAAAATTAAGCACAAAGGGCCAACATGCGAGCTGATCAAACTGCGGCATGGAATAACTTGAGCGAACATGCCAAGGCGTTTTCTAGCTTTGATTTGCGCACTGAATTTGCGCGCGATGCGGGTCGTGCCGTGCACTTCAGCCAAGCAGCACCCGGTCTATTTGCAGACTTGTCTAAGAACCTTTGGGATGCCAAGATCGAATCGCAATTGTTGGCGTTGGCACAGCAAGCAGGCGTGTTGGCGCACCGCGATCGCATGTTCCAAGGCGAGGCCATCAACACCACAGAAAATCGTGCGGTGATGCACTGGTTGTTGCGTCATCCTGCGCAGGGTGTCGCGGTAGATGCACTGCCTGCCTCGGTGAAACTGTGTTTAAAAGATGTGCACGGCACCTTAAGTGCCATGCTGTCGTTTGCTGAAAAAATTCGTTCAGACGAACAGATCACTGACGTGGTGAACATTGGCATTGGCGGCTCTGATTTGGGTCCGCAGATGGCAGTGATGGCTTTGCAGTCATTTGCTTTAAAGGGAAAACGGTTTCACTTTATATCCAATGTGGATGGCCATGAACTCGATGCGGTATTGAAAGGCTTGCAGGCTGAGAAGACTTTGTTTTTGGTAGCTTCTAAAACATTCACCACTTTAGACACCATGACCAATGCCTTGTCAGCCAAGCGTTGGTTTGAAGCGCAAGGTGGCACCGATGTGTCACGACATTTTGTGGCGCTGACCACCAACGTAGAAGCGGCAGGCCAATTCGGTATTCAAACTTGCTTTGGTTTTTGGGATTGGGTGGGCGGCCGTTATTCATTGTGGTCGGCCATTGGTTTGCCTCTGGCCATTGCCATTGGAGCAGATCATTTCCGTTCGTTTTTGGCGGGTGCGCATGCCATGGACCAACACTTCTTGAATGCCGAGCCTGCGCAGAACTTGCCAATTCGCTTAGGCCTGCTGGATGTTTGGTATCGCAACTTTTTGCACTACACCAGCCGCTGCATTGCACCGTATCACAGCGCCTTGAAACGCTACGCGCCTTATCTGCAGCAACTCGAAATGGAAAGCAACGGCAAGCAGGTTGACCATGAGGGTCAAGCATTGCCGTATGGCACATCGCCTGTATTGTGGGGCGAACCCGGCACCAATGGGCAGCACGCATTTTTCCAAATGCTGCATCAAGGGACCGATGTGGTGCCGCTAGAGTTTGTAGCCGTGAAAAACGCTACGCATGCATTGCCCGATCACCAGGCTTTGTTGTTGTCCAATGCGTTGGCGCAGGCTCAGGCTTTGATGGTGGGCAAGTCAGACACAGGGGGGCACAGAAACTTTTCTGGTAACCGGCCCAGTACGTTTATCTTGTTGGAAGATTTAACGCCTTTCAACTTGGGTGCCTTGATTGCACTGCAAGAACACCGCGTGTTTGTAAGCGGTGCGGTATGGGGCATCAACAGCTTTGACCAATGGGGTGTGGAGTTGGGCAAGGTGTTGGCCAAGGACATTCATGCGCGAATTGAGTCGGGTGAATTGGCAGGGCTCGACGCCTCTACTGCGCAATTGCTGCAGAGGATTCGAGCTGCTTGAAAAAAAACCCCACAATTGCTTGCGGGGTTTCTTGTGCGAGGTCAAAAGTCTTTTCAGACCTTTGAAGCAGCGGGCAATTACATGCCCATGCCGCCCATACCACCCATGCCGCCCATGTCAGGCATGCCACCGGCGCCAGATTCTTCTTTGGGTGCTTCTGAAACCATGCACTCTGTGGTCAACATCAAAGAGGCCACGGAAGCTGCGTTTTGCAAAGCAGTGCGTGTCACTTTGGTTGGGTCCAAAATGCCCATTTCAATCATGTCACCGTAGGTATCGTTGGCTGCGTTGAAGCCGTAGTTGCCTTTGCCAGCCATCACAGCGTTTACCACCACTGATGGCTCGCCACCTGCGTTGTACACGATCTCGCGCAAAGGCGCTTCGATGGCTTTCAACACCAGCTTGATGCCAGCGTCTTGGTCAGCGTTGTCACCTTTGATGGTGCCAGCATTTTGACGAGCGCGCAGCAATGCCACACCACCGCCAGCCACAATGCCTTCTTCCACAGCAGCGCGGGTAGCGTGCAATGCGTCTTCAACACGGGCTTTCTTTTCTTTCATTTCGACTTCGGTGGCAGCGCCAACCTTGATCACGGCAACACCACCAGCCAACTTGGCCACGCGCTCTTGCAGTTTTTCACGGTCGTAGTCAGAAGTGGCTTCTTCGATTTGAACGCGGATTTGTTTCACGCGAGCTTCGATGTCGCCAGCTGCGCCTGCACCGTCGATGATGATGGTGTTTTCTTTGCCCACTTCGATGCGCTTGGCTTGACCCAAGTCTGCCAATGTCACTTTTTCGAGTGTCAGGCCCACTTCTTCAGCGATCACTTTACCGCCGGTCAAGATAGCGATGTCTTCCAACATGGCTTTGCGGCGATCGCCGAAGCCAGGCGCCTTGACAGCCACAACCTTCAAGATACCGCGGATGGTGTTGACCACCAAAGTAGCCAAGGCTTCGCCTTCAACTTCTTCAGCAATGATCAGCAAAGGACGGCCAGCTTTTGCAACGGCTTCCAATGTAGGCAACAAGTCACGAATGTTGCTGATTTTCTTGTCGAACAACAACACGAAGGGGTTGTCGAGCAAAGCAGCTTGCTTCTCGGGGTTGTTGATGAAATAAGGTGACAGGTAGCCACGGTCGAATTGCATGCCTTCAACGATGTCGAGTTCGTTGTCCAAAGACTTGCCGTCTTCAACAGTGATCACGCCTTCTTTGCCCACTTTGTCCATGGCTTTGGCAATGATCTCGCCAATGCTGTGGTCGCTGTTAGCAGAGATAGAACCCACTTGAGCGATTTCTTTGGTGGTTGTAGTGGCCTTGGTGGCTTTCTTCAACTCTTCGATCAAGGCCGTAACAGCTTTGTCGATACCGCGCTTCAAGTCCATAGGGTTCATGCCGGCGGCAACGTACTTCATGCCTTCGTGAACGATGGCTTGTGCCAACACGGTAGCGGTTGTTGTACCGTCACCTGCGTTGTCAGAAGTCTTGGAAGCAACTTCCTTGACCATCTGAGCGCCCATGTTTTGGAGCTTGTCTTTGAGTTCGATTTCTTTGGCCACGGACACACCGTCCTTGGTCACGGTGGGGGCGCCGAAAGAGCGCTCGAGCACCACATTGCGACCCTTAGGGCCCAAAGTTACTTTGACCGCGTTGGCCAAAATGTTCACGCCTTCAACCATGCGTGCGCGGG
>CALAGS010000247.1 GCA_937891665.1 uncultured Burkholderiales bacterium
TGGCCTCTGCACTTAACACACCCACGTATGGCGGCGGCATGCCTGCTGTGCCTCATGCTTTGATCAACGATGGTCAACTCAATTTACTCGTGGGTGGCAGATTCAACCGTTTGCAAACTCTTTTGATGTTGCCTCGATTGTTAATTGGCAAGCATTTAGGCCACCCGCGCATTCAATGCCACGCCTTTTCAAACGCCACCATTGGCAATGCTAGCTTGGTGCCGGTTGCTGCAGATGGCGAGACTCTGGGTTTTGCCGCGCATATTCAAGTCACATGCCTTCCAAAGGCTCTTCAAGTTGTGAAGTTTTAATTGAGGTCAGAGCAGCATTAATTTTTCTGGGTTTCGCTGGCGGAGAGCGTTGAGCAGTCAGGCTGTAGGCGAGCTCAGCAAAATGCAAACAAGCAACAAACAAAACATCAAACTCAATTAATCCCCAACTTCACATTCCCTGTAAACAAACTAAACCCCGCCCCAAGTACTACTTTCTCTAAAATATTTTTAGCAGGTATTTCAAACCCACCGCAAGCCCGCGACACATGCGAAGCATCCATATGATCCAACGCATCCAAGCCCATATTGATGCCAAGCATGGGCAGCAAATAAGTACCGCCAGTCAGCAACAGCAAGGTAGGCGTTGCAAGGGACCGCGCGAATCTAATTTCGTCGTGCAGTGGAGCCAACTCAAAAGAACGCTGGCAAACAGCCTCTTTGAATTTTTCAGAGCTAGGTTTGATACTCTCTGCCATGCTGCGCGTGTGACTGGCGCAGCCTGTCAGACTCACCAGCACCAAGACGCAAGCAATTCGAATAGCCAGCTTAATCAAGCTTGATTCCAACTTTGGTAATGATGGCACCCCATTTACGAGTTTCACTCTCAATGAATGACTTAAATTGTGCAGGACTGCCGCCACCAATGATCAAACCCTGCTTCAACATGTTTTGCCTAAAGGCAGGATCTGCCATGGCCGCATTGATGTCGGTATTAAGCCGAGCAATGATGTCTGCAGGTGTCCCTGCCGGTGCAAATATGCCGTTCCATGCCAATGCGTCAAAGCCAGGAAAACCTGCCTCTGCCACGGTTTGCAAATCGGGCCTAGATGGCAAGCGCTGTGGACTGGTCACTCCCAGCAACTTCAAGCGGCCACCTTGTACCAAAGACAATAG
>CALAGS010000248.1 GCA_937891665.1 uncultured Burkholderiales bacterium
TTCGGATTTTTGAGCCAAAGAATTAGGGTTGCTTCACAATTTTTGAAAAAGTGAATTGGTATCTAGTTTGGTCATGATGGACTGAGCGGCCTGAAGCAACGCGTTTGATTTGACCAGTCCGGCTGTGGCCGTTGCCAAATCGGTGTCCAGCAAGTTACTGCGTTGTACTTCAACATTGTTTTTTTGCACGTCTGCGGCTTCGGTGGCGGCGTCTAGTTGGTTTTGAAGCAGGCCGGTTTTGACTTGAGCCCTGGTGACTTGTTTCAGCACCAATTGCATGGTGTCCATGTCGCTTGAAGACAAGCTTGTACCGGCATTGAGTTTCGTGCTAACGCCACTCATGAAGGTCAAGACATCTTGTCCTGTCTCCATTACTTCAACATAACTTAATGCTGTTTCCAAACTCACATTTGGTGCAATCAAAACGCTGGCGGGAGTTGACGTTCTCAGAATCTTTTCGCCATTGGCATCTTTGGCATTCGCCATCTGATTAACTGTGTTGTACAAAGTAGTCGCTTGCTGCCCCAATGTTTTAAGGCCATCTGCACCCAATGTGCCGTTACCCGCTTGGACCATCATTTGCTGAAACTTGGTCAAAGCAATGTTGATGTTGTTCAGTTGTGAATCTGTAGAAGTCAATGAAGCATTGATGTGATTTTGATTCACCCTGAACATGGCAAACTGCGCATTGTCCAAATCAATTTGCACACCCAAACCAGCCGCCAAGGCATCGTCCGATGCTAATTGGTATTTTCGGCCAGAAGAAATTTGCTGCTGGTATTTCACCACATCTGATGTGTGTTGCTGCATCGACGATACGCCACTGTCAAAGACCTGTTGGCTGCTAATTCTCATGGTTTAGGTCCTCGATTTAACATGATCACGACAACATACCAAGCAGGGTGTCAAACATTTGTTTACCTGTTTGCATCAACTTGCTAGAGGCGTTGTAGAGCTGTTGGTATTTAACCAAGTTGGCTGCTTCTTCGTCCAAGTTGACACCTGTGATGGAAGACTTTTGACTGGCTAAACTTTTTTGCAATGCTTCATCAGATTGCTGTGTGTTCTTCCAAGTGGCAATGGTCGTTGCCACGCTGCTTGTGATGAATGTCACGGGAGAAGTGAATGAATCGCGCAAACTTTGCAATGAAGCAGATGCGGTGGCATTCATATGAGTAAATTGCGTGCCATCAAATGTGCCCACTACTTTGAACTGACGGGCATCAAACTCAGCGACATTGAGTGCCGTTTCGATCGTTTGTTTGTAGTTGCTACTTTGTGGATTCGAGCCCTCAACGAGCTCGCTATAGACATAAGAAGTGCCGTTTGATTTATTCCAAAGACTATCTAGTAAAGTTTTTCCTGCCGTGTCGGAGCTAATCCCTGTCAGTGCTGCGCCGTTTGAGGTGGTAGAAGCAAAACCAAATATTGGCGCAATTGTATTTCCAATGCCATCGGTAATTTGATTAACGCTTCGAACAAGTTGTGTAGCAAGTAAATTGATGCTCTTTTGGACCGTTGGTACAAAGTTTTGAATCAGATGAACATACGCGCCAGCTTTGCCATCTTGCAAAACTGTTTGGCCAGGCAACATCACAGAATTTCCATTAGAGAGTAGCGGATTACCATTGCTGTCCTTTTGAGGAATAGCGGGCATGACCAGCTTGATGTAAACAGGATTGCGTCTGTCCAATGAGACCGTTTTAATACTCAAGTCAGTCAAGGGCATGTCACTTCGAATAACGCTGGTGCCAGTTGAGTTGGTAAACGTGTTTGCAGCTTCTCGGTCTACCAAATGCTGCCCATTGAGCAAGTAACTGGCTGTCCCATCTTCATTGATCAAAGTGGTCCCTCCCACCAGCTCTTGAAGCTTGCCCACAATCCGGTCACGTTCGTCTAGCAAATCTGGTGAAGCAGCAGCTACACCAGGTATAGCGGCAGCACGAATTTTAGAATTCACAGATGCCAATTGAGGCGTAAGTGAGTTGGCCTGATTCAGCACATCGGCCAAAGCCTGTGATGCATTGCTAGAAATCTGACCCACCGTATTTGCCAAGCCGCGCACCCGATCGGCTACCAAGCGGGAATTGCCAATTAGGCTTTGTTGGTAAGCCGAATTGGTCGGTTCATTGGCAATAGAGCCAGCTGCGTTGAAAAAATTGCCCAGTGCAGTGGCAATGGAAGTAGCCGGCTCAGTGAGCATGGCATCCAAAGGCGCAACTGACTGAGTCAGCGCTTGGCTGTAGCTGGTTTTGCTTTGCTGCGAAAGCAATTGACCCTGCAGCAAATTGTCAAAATAACGTGTGAAACCTTCAACAGCAAATGAAGTGCCAGTCAGGTCGATCGAGGAAGGCGACAGGCCATTCACCCGAACACTGGAAGTACGGCGAACATATCCCTCAACAGACGAACCTGTGACGTTTTGAGAAGTCACCAGCATACCCGACTGAGCGGACTGAAGTCCGGCCATGGCGCTGTCAAAGAGGGCTGCTGTTCTCACTGAATGGTTCCGTTGTGATTAAGGCTTTACGGCATTGGCCGCAGAGTTGATTAACTGTGCTGCTTGAACCTGCTGAATCATTTGTTGTGCCATGGCTTTGCCAAAACCAAAACCACCCTGCGCTGCCATGTGGTTGGCCATCTGTTCATCTGCCAAGTTCAAATAGGCGGCATTGCTACCACCCTTGCTGCTTTCGCTGAATGCAGAATTGCGTATCTCACGCATCATCTGGCGCAACAACACAGCTTCAAAATCTTGCGCTGTCTGCTTGATTTTTTGAGTCTGAGGGGTATCTGCTACGCCACTAGACAGCGGCTTTGCAGAGACCAAACCAGAGACGATGAGATCGGCCATATTAAATAATTTCCAACTCAGCCTGCAGCGCGCCAGAAGTTTTCATGGCTTGCAAAATAGACATCAAGTCTTGGGGTGTAGCACCCAGCAAATTGATGGCTCGTACCACTTGCTCCAATGAAGCACCTTCTTCAACTCGAACCATTTGACCTGCAGGGCCTGGATCGATGCTGACGCGCTCATTGCGTTGATTGACAGGACGGTTGCGTGATACCAAAGATTGTGGAACGACTTGGTTGTTGGCTTGTACTTGAATAGTCATGTTGCCATGTGTCACAGCGAAAGGTGCCAAACGGACTGATTGATTCACCACCACAGAGCCAGTGCGTGCATTGACCACGACTCTGGCAATATCTACAACGGGTTGAATGTCGAGTTCAAGCAATTGCGCCATCACACTGACGCGCTGTGCTCTTTGAACAGGTACCCGAACTGAAACTGTTCTAGCGTCTACTGCGGTGACAGCGTTTGCTTCAACCACTACCTTAGAGATAGCTTCAACAGCGCGCTGAATTTGAGCGTAATCCACTTTGTGGAAATTGAACTCAACCACGGGGTCCATGTCTGCCTCCGGCGCTGCTTGCTCCACGATACCCCCACTTGGTATGCGGCCAGATGACAATTGATTGATGGTAGTGCGAGCCATTGAGGTACTGACAGAAGCACCTGGAATCACAATGGAGCCTTGT
>CALAGS010000249.1 GCA_937891665.1 uncultured Burkholderiales bacterium
GGTGCCAAGAAAGGCACCAGCGCTAAAACCTGCGGCACTTGTCAAGGCTCTGGCACGGTGCAAATGCGCCAAGGCTTTTTCAGTGTGCAGCAAACCTGTCCGCATTGCCGTGGTTCCGGCAAAATCATCGCCGATCCCTGCCCATCTTGCAGCGGCCAAGGCAAACTTAAAAAACAAAAAACGCTAGAAGTCAAAATTCCTGCGGGCATCGACGACGGCATGCGCATTCGCAGCACGGGCAACGGCGAGCCTGGCACCAATGGCGGCCCACCTGGTGATTTGTACATTGAAATTCGCCTCAAGAAACACGAAATCTTTGAGCGCGATGGCGATGACTTGCATTGCTCGGTCCCCATCGGCTTTAGCAAAGCGGCCCTCGGTGGCGAAATCGATGTGCCCACACTCAGTGGCAAAGCGGCCATTGACATCCCTGAAGGCACCCAAACTGGCAAGCAATTTCGTTTGCGCGGCAAGGGCATCAAAGGGGTTCGCGCCAGCTACCCTGGCGACTTGTATTGCCACATCACAGTTGAGACGCCCGTCAAACTGACGGAGCATCAGCGCAAGCTGCTCAAAGAGTTTGACGAGTCTTTGCAAAAAGGCGGCGCCAAGCACATGCCTACGGGTAACAGCTGGACCGACAAACTCAAAGGTTTGTTCGGGGCTTAAGCTTGCTACAGGCCTTAAACTAGGCCCTATGACATCCAAAAGCCATGGCACTTCGGGCTCTCAACACAGCGCATGGCACCCTGCGTGGCTTGCAGTGGTGGGCAGTCTTTGGTTAGCCAGCGTAGGCAACATCGCTCTGTGGATGCAGGTCCATCAATTGCCTGAGGTGTCTGGCCTCAGAGGCTTTGCTTTTGCCATGGGTTTTGGTGCCATCATCACAGCCACCCTGACACTTATCTTGAGCTTGTTCAACTGGCGATGGCTCCTCAAACCGGTGCTGACGGTGTTCTTCTTCAGTGCTGCAAGCGGCGCTTACTTTATGGTGAGCTACGGCATCGTGATAGACAGCAGCATGATCACCAACGTGATCCAAACCGATACCAAAGAAGCCATGGACTTGATGAATTGGCGCATGCTCATCAGTTTCTTTCTGCTTGGTTTACTGCCTAGTTGGGTGCTTTGGAAAACACCTGTCAAATCTTTGCGTTGGACCCAACAAGCTTTCAACAACACCCTCACCGGCACAGCATCGATCATTGTCATCGTGGCAGTTCTGCTTGCCATTTTTCAAGATTACGCATCCATCATGCGCAATCACACGCAGTTGCGTTATTTGGTCAATCCCTTGAACAGCTTTTACGCCATTGGCATGGTGGCTGCCAAGCCTTTCCAGCGTAACAATCAAATTTTGCTGCCCATGGGGCGTGACGCCAAAGTAGCAGCGCTCAAGCAGACCGACAAACCACCTCTTTTGTTATTGGTCTTAGGAGAAACTGCGCGCATGGGAAACTTTGGTGTCAATGGCTACGAGCGCCCCACAACACCAGAGTTGGCCAAAGAAAACATCATCAGCTTAAAAGGTGTGATGTCCTGTGGTACCAGCACAGCCACCTCGGTGCCTTGTATGTTTTCTCATTTAGGCAAAGAGGCATTTGAGGGGCGTAAAAACAATTACGAAAGCTTGATCGATGTTTTGAATCATGCCGGCTTCGCAGTCCTTTGGATTGACAATCAATCTGGTTGCAAAGGCGTCTGCGAACGCGTACCGCAAGCCCTCACCAAGGAATTGAAACACCCCAACTTGTGCAAAAACGGCGAGTGTTTTGATGAAATCATGTTGCATAAAGTTGATCAACGCATTCAAGCGCTTCCTGCAGAACGCCGTGCCAAAGGCGTGGTGGTGGTGATGCACCAAATGGGCAGCCACGGTCCCGCCTACTACAAGAGGGTGCCAGACAATTTCAGGAAATTTCAACCTGAATGCAAGAGCAATGCACTGCAAGAATGTTCGCGCGAGCAGGTGGTCAATTCATTTGACAACACCATTTTGTACACCGACTATTTTTTAGCTCAGGCCATTCAATGGCTCAAGAAGTCAGAGGCCTCAGCGGCGCCCGCTTTGCTCTATGTTTCTGACCACGGTGAATCATTGGGTGAAAACAATGTGTACTTGCACGGACTGCCTTATCGTGTGGCACCCGATGTCCAAAAGCGTGTCCCTTGGATCACGTGGTTATCACCGCGTTTTGAAAAGCAATCGGGTTTGGCAAACACTTGCTTGAAAAACAAAACAGACACCGCACTGACTCACGACAACTACTTTCATTCGGTCTTAGGACTGATGAACGTCAGCAGTGAGGTTTACCAAGAAAAGTTAGATGTGCACGCAGACTGCCGCAGTAAGTTATAAAAAGCGGTCTAGCAGCTTTCGCGAAAAGCGATCCATCTGCGCTAAATCTCGAATCAAGAATTGCACGCCATGACCATCCGTGACAAGCAACACCGAAGCAGACAAACGGCGAATGTCTTCTTCGCCTTTCAGCAATAACTGGGTGCGGCCGCGATCGGTCTCGATGTCCCAAGTGCTAGGGGTTAAAAAACCACTGACACCATACAACTTCAATATTTGGGGCATGAACTCACGCTGATTGATGGCCTTCACAACTCTGGTACGCACGGCGTCTGGCAGCATGTTCAAATGTGGAATCCACAGCAACTCTTTGCCTTCTCCATCAACCAAGGCAATACCCTCGTCAGGTGCCGCAACTGGAAATGATCTGACAGCCAAGACGTGGTCATGCTGCTGCCCTTGTTCGCTCACGAAAAACCACCTGCCAGAGGGGCCTTGATCAAATTGGATATTCATCAACTGTGTCCTCATGAAGCAGTCGACTCTCTCAAAACAGCGCCTTCGGATTCAGCTTGTCTTTGCTGCGCTTCGTACAAGCGCCAATAGGCCCCTTGGCTTTCAATCAGCACATCGTGTGTACCCTCTTCCACGATCAAGCCTTTGTCCATGACCACCAATCGATCTGCTTTTCGCAAGGTTGATAAGCGATGTGCAATGGCAATGGTGGTTCGGCCACGAACTAAATTATCCAACGCATTTTGAATTTCTTTTTCTGTTTCAGTGTCCACCGCCGACGTCGCTTCGTCCAGAATTAAAATTCTCGGATTGATGAGCAAGGCGCGTGCAATGGAAATTCGCTGGCGCTCGCCGCCCGACAGTCCTTGCCCACGCTCTCCGACCAGAGAGTCGTAGCCCTGTGGCATTCGCAAAATAAATTCGTGCGCATGCGCAGCTCTGGCCGCCGCTACA
Organism: uncultured Burkholderiales bacterium; assembly: GCA_937891665.1. GTDB lineage: Bacteria > Pseudomonadota > Gammaproteobacteria > Burkholderiales > Burkholderiaceae_C > Limnohabitans_A. The sequence continues at coordinate 3,269 of CALAGS010000249.1, forward strand.
ACTTGTTCACGCGTGGCATTTGGCATGCCGTAGCCAATGTTGTCGGCAATGGTGCCAAAGAACAAGAATGGCTCTTGCAGAACCAGGCCAATGTGGCTGCGGTAATCGGCCACTTTGAGTTGCTTGATGTCCACGCCATCCAACGCAATGCTGCCTTCAGACAAATCATAAAAACGGCACATTAAATTGACCAAGGTACTTTTACCTGAGCCGCTGTGTCCCACCAAACCAATCATCTCGCCTGGTTTGATGTCCAAATTCAAATGTTTGATGACTGCACGATTGCCATAGCGAAAACTGGCATCTGTCAAAGTGATGCGCCCTTCCACTTTGGACAAGATAACAGGCTTAACAGGTTCAGGTACGCTCGAAACATGGTCCAAGATTTCGAAAATTCGCTTGGCACCGGAAGCAGCTTTTTGCGTGCTAGAAACAATGCGACTCATGCCGTCGAGGCGAGTGTAAAAGCGTCCGATGTAAGCCAAAAATGCCGTCAGTACGCCCACCGTGATTTGATCTTTCGAAACAAGCCAAATCCCAAAACCCCATACCACCAGCAAACCCACCTCAGTCATCAGTGTCACAGTGGGAGAAAACAGTGACCAAACGCGATTGAGTCGATCATTGACCGCTAAATTGTGTATGTTGGCATCCATGAAACGTTGCGCCTCACGGTCTTCTTGAGCAAAAGCCTTGACCACCCGAATGCCTGGGATGGTGTCAGTCAAGACGTTGGTGACCTCAGACCAAACACGGTCAATTTTCTCGAAACCTGTGCGCAACCTTTCACGGACCACATGAATCAACCAGCCAATGAAGGGCAAGGGTAAAAGTGTGACCAAGGCCAAGGTGGGGTTGATGGAAAACAAAATGACCGCCGTCATCAAGATCATCAAAACATCGGTGGCAAAGTCCAATAAATGTAGTGAGAGAAAGACGTTGATGCGGTCAGTTTCGCTGCCGATGCGGGCAATCAAATCACCAGTTCGGCGACCCCCAAAGTACTCTAACGATAACTTCAGTAAATGTTGATACGTGGTCGTTCTTAAATCTGCACCGATGCGCTCCGAAACGAGCGCCAAGATGTAAGTTTTGACCCATCCCAAACCCCATGCCACGATGGCAGACGCCAGCAAAGCCAAGAGGTACCAAGATACCGTTTCCAGCTCAATGTTCTTGCCATTTTGGTAGGGTATCAGCACATCGTCCATGAGCGGCATGGTGAGGTAGGGCGGAACCAAGGTGGCTGCTGTTGACGCCAGTGTCAAAACAAAACCCAGCAAAAGCTGCCCCCGATAGGGCCGAGCAAAACGCCAGAGTTTGAACAAGGTCCAGGTCGGAGTTGGCGCCTGGTCTTTTTCTAAGCAAATGGCACACTCCTCGTCAGAGGCATCCACCACATTTTGACAAACCGGACACAAGCTGTGCAGCATCTGGCCAATGCCAGGCTCGGACCACTCTAAATCATTCGAAGGGTAAGGCGCCAAAGATTGGCCCGAGAAAGAGGCCGCCTGAATCTGGCCCAGCAGATGGTTTTCAAAGCGCAATTTCCACCTGAGAACGGCAGCCTCAAGCCCCAGAGTGAAACGCCAGGCCCCCAAGCTTCGGCCAGCCTGGTAGAGGGCCAAGGTTCCCACGCCAGCGTGATCAAGTACCCGCAGGACGAAATCTGGGGCCAATGCCCAGTAATTCCAATTATTTTGAGCCTCATCTGCAGAGATGACCCTTTGATCGGTCAAAATAAGCAGTGTTTTTTTGAAGCTTAATTCATCATTCAGGTCAACCTCTAGCCAAGCTAGAACGTTTTCACCAAGGTGAACTCGAGACAACACGCCCTCCTGCCAAAAAAACGGCAATCCCAACAAATCGATGGGCGGATGGGTATTGGGATTCATAAAGATTCAAACAGCAAGAGTCAACCCGTGTTGGCGGCAAACAAAAACAGCAAAAGAAGCGGCCAGGACACAGCCCATGCACCTTGTTTATCAGACGATCCTTGCCAGTGCTGCAACTGGCCGGCCATTGTATCTCCGGACACGAAACGCAACGTGCCTTCGCTCAGAATTGTGAAAAGCACGAAAATGAGTTCTAAAGATATCAAATTCATTCGAATGACCCACTTGAAGGGTCCGAATATTTGGACTTACCGACCCGTCCTAGAAGCTTGGATCGACATTGGCGATCTAGAAGACTGCCCCTCCAACACCCTACCCGGTTTTAACGAGCGGCTTCAAAATATGCTGCCCGGGCTCATCGAGCACCGATGCAGCGTTGGTGAAAGAGGCGGCTTTCTGCAAAGACTGGCTGAGGGCACCTGGCCCGGCCACATCATGGAACACGTGGCGCTTGAGTTGCAAAACCGCGCCGGCATGCAAACTGGTTTCGGCAAAGCCAGAGAAGCAGGTCCGCGGGGGATTTACAAAGTTGTCATCCGCACCCGCAATGAAACGGTCAGCCGCGCCGCCCTTCAAGCCGCCCGCGACCTGGTCATGGCGGCCATCGAAGACCGCCCCTACCCGATCAAACAAGTCATTGCCGATCTCACCCAAATGGTCGATCGCTTGTGCATAGGCCCCAGCACCGCTTGCATTGTCGACGCTGCATCCGATCGCAATATTCCTTCCATCCGCCTCAACGATGGCAATTTGGTTCAACTCGGTTATGGCGCCAACCAGCGCCGCATTTGGACAGCCGAAACCGACCAAACCAGCGCCATTGCCGAGGGTGTTTCCAAAGACAAAGACCTCACCAAGAGCTTGCTCGCCAACTGCGGCGTTCCCGTCCCCGAGGGCCGCAATGTTGGCTCCCCCTCAGAAGCATGGGAAGCCGCACAAGAAATTGGCCTGCCCGTTTGTGTCAAGCCCGTCGATGGCAATCATGGTCGCGGTGTTTCCTTAGAACTTAAAACGCAAGCCGAAGTTGAAGCGGCCTACCATTTGGCCGAGGCCGAAGGCAGTGACGTCTTGGTAGAGCGACATATCTTGGGAGACGAGCATCGCTTGCTGGTGGTTGGCGGCAAAGTGGTGGCGGCCAACAAAGGTGAAGTGGCCAGCATTGTGGGTGACGGCATTCACAGCGTTGAAGCACTGATCGAAAGCCAAATTAATTCTGACCCGCGCCGCGGCGAAGAAGAAGATTTCCCGCTCGACACCATTCGCCTCAAAGATCACACCACTGCTGTGCTCGAGCTTAAGCGTCAAGGTCTAACGGGCCAAAGTGTTCCAGAAAAAGGCCGCCATGTAGTGGTCATGCGCACCGGCAACATGGCCATCGATGTCACCGATTTGGTTCACCCCGATGTGGCCGAGTTAGCAGCCCTTGCCGCCCGCATTGTGGGCTTGGACATTGCGGGGGTTGATCTGGTCGCACAAGATATTTCCAAACCTATGAAGTCGCAAGGCGCAGCCATTGTTGAAGTCAACGCTGGCCCAGGCCTTCTGATGCACTTAAAGCCTGCCACTGGCGAAGCAAGGCCTGTGGGCAAAGCCATTGCCGCACATTTGTTTGCAGAAGATTCTGAGCCTCGCATTCCAGTAGTCGGCCTGATCGGTCAAGAAAATACCACGGGCACCAGCCATCTCATTGCTTGGTTGCTGCACCTGCAAGGACTTCAAACTGGCCTTTCTTCAGCCAAAGGCTTGTTTTTGGGCCAACGCTGCCTGCACGCCCAAAGCGGCATGGAGTGGGAATCAGCTCAGCGCCTGCTCATCAATCGATCTGTTCAAGCTGCCGTCTTTGAAACCACCGCAAGACACTTGTTGGCGGAGGGCCTGCCATACGACCGCTGCCAAGTAGGCGTCATCACCTCCATGCCCAAAGCAGCTGGCCTTGAAGATTTGTACATTCAAAGCGATGAACAAATGCCCAATGTGGTCAGAACACAAATGGACGTTGTGTTGTCACAAGGCATGGCCGTGCTCAATGCTGAGGACGATGAAGTTGCCCATCTTGCTCAGTACTGCGATGGCGAAGTCACTTATTTCGCCAGCTCTGAAGAGCACCCCCGCATCATTCAACACCGCAGTGAAAACGGCCGTGTGGTGTTCTGGCGTAAAAATCATCTCATCTTGGCACAAGGCGAACAAGAAATCGAAGCCTTGAATCGCCAATTGCCTGCCATTGACAAAGTATTCAAAAATAAGCACCTCAAATGCATGGAGGTCTTAGCAGCCTCAGCAGCTGCATGGGCTCTTGGCATTCAAACCGATCTCATCCGAGCCGGCATCAAAAGTTTTGGTCAAAGCCCTGGCGCTCACTGAGCCATCGCTGGCTGCCCATTCATACAACACCAGACTGCAAGACGCGCTTCAATCAGGACAAAGTTTCATGGAAGTTTCAAGAATTCGAGCTTTGCGGGGGCCCAATTTATGGAGCCGTCAAACCAGCATCGAAGCCATTGTGAGTTGCGAGCAACAAGAGCGGGAGATGATGCCCGGCAATGAGTTTGAGAAGCAACTCAGAAGAATTTTCCCGGCGGTAGGGCCGCTGGAAGGTTCACGCCCCGGTCAACCCGCCAGCATGGCCCATGCGCTAGAAAAAATCACACTCAGTCTGCAAAATCAAGCGGGTTGCCCTGTCACATTCAGCCGCACAACGGCCACCGAGGAAGACGGCATTTACCAGGTCGTTGTTCAGTACACCGAAGAGGCGGTTGGCAGATTGGCCCTCGCATGGGCTGAAAAACTTTGCCTGGCAGTTAAAGCCCAAACTGCCTTCGATTTAAACCAAGCCCTCACTGAATTGCGCGATTTGGATGAAGATGTCCGCCTCGGACCTTCCACGGGTTCCATTGTCGATGCGGCGGTTCTCAAAGGCATACCCTACCGTCGCCTTACCGAAGGCAGCATGGTGCAGTTTGGTTGGGGTAGCAAACAACGTCGCATACAAGCTGCCGAAACAGACACCACCAGTGCCATTGCCGAATCTATTGCGCAAGATAAAGACCTCACCAAGTCCTTGTTGTTGGCGGCAGGCGTCCCTGTTCCAATTGGGCGGCCCGCGCAGAATTTAGAAGATGCTTGGCAAATTGCACTCAGCATTGGACTTCCTATTGTGGTCAAGCCCCAAGATGGCAACCAAGGCAAAGGCGTTACGGTCAATATTGTTGAGCGTGAACTGTTCAACCAAGCCTACGAAACGGCTGCTCGCTATGGCGAAGTTTTGGTAGAAAAATTCTTGCCAGGCAGTGACTACCGTTTGCTGGTCGTTGGCAACAAATTGGTTGCGGCTGCCAGACGTGAGCCTCCCTTGGTTGTCGGTGATGGCATTCATACCGTGAAAGAACTGGTCGACAAGGTCAATGCAGACCCTCGCCGCGGTGATGGCCATTCCACTTCTCTGACCAAAATCAAGTTCGATGACATTGCGATCGGCCGCTTGAAGCTCCAAGATATGGAACCTAACTCAGTTCCTGAAAAAGGTCGACGCGTTATTTTGCGCAACAACGCCAACTTGTCCACTGGCGGTACAGCAACCGATGTCACAGACGATGTTCACGCAGAAGTAGCCGCTCGCGTAGTGGTCGCAGCTCAAATGGTGGGCGTTGATATTTGTGGTGTAGATGTCGTTTGCGAATCAGTTCTCAAGCCGCTCGAAGAACAAAATGGTGGCATTGTGGAAGTCAATGCTGCGCCTGGCTTGCGCATGCACATCAGTCCATCATTTGGCAAAGGCCGAAACGTTGGCAAGGCCATTATTGACTACATGTACCCCAACGGTGACAACGGCCGAATTCCAGTCGTTGCAGTCACCGGCACCAACGGTAAAACCACCACTGTTCGGCTGACAGCCCACCTCCTTAAAGCCAACCAGCTGCGAGTGGGCATGACCAACACCGACGGTGTGTATGTCAATGGCAGACAAATTGACGATGGCGATTGCAGTGGCCCCCGCAGTGCGCGCAATGTCTTGATGCATCCCGATGTCGATGCAGCTGTGTTTGAAACAGCTCGAGGTGGCCTATTGCGCGAAGGGTTGGCCTTTGATCGTTGTCAAGTTGCCATCGTCACCAACATCGGCTCTGGAGATCACTTAGGCTTAAGCTACATCACCACTGTCGAAGATTTATCGGTCCTCAAACGGGTGGTTGTGCTGAACGTCGCAATCGACGGCATGGCCGTTCTGAATGCAACCGATCCACAGGTCGCCATGATGGCCAGAATGTGTCCCGGTGATGTCACTTTCTTTGCGCTTGACGCACACCACCCTGTGTTGGCCACTCACCGCGCTCAAGGTAAGCGAGTGGTTTACACAGAAAATGGCAGCATTGTGGCCCAGCAAGGCAAGCAGTTCTTTCGCATTCCCCTCAGCGACGTCCCTCTCACCCGCCAAGGACAAATTGGTTTTCAAACTGAAAATGTCATGGCGTCAGTGGGTGCAGCTTGGGCCCTCAATGTGCCATGGGACACCATTGCGCAAGGCTTGTCCACATTCATCAGTGACATTCAAGGCGTGCCGGGTCGATTCAATGTCTTTGATTACAAGGGTGCAACTTTGATTGCCGACTACGGTCACAATCCCGATGCCATCCAAGCCTTGGTTCACGCGGTTGACAACATGTCTGCAGAAAAGCGAGTGGTGGTCATCAGTGGTGCAGGTGATCGCCGTGATCAAGACATTCGCGATCAGACTCAAATTTTGGGCGCCGCCTTTGACGAGGTTATCTTGTACCAAGATGCGTGCCAACGCGGCCGCAGCGATGGCGAAGTGATTCAACTGCTTCGCGATGGTCTCAATGGTGCTGTCCGAACCCAATATGTCCAAGACATTCAAGGTGAGTTCAATGCCATTGATACGGCACTTGCGCGACTTTCTGCAGGTGACTTATGCCTGATCTTGATTGACCAGGTTGAAGCAGCACTGGCCTACATTCAAGGCAAGGTGAACGAAAGCCAAGTGGCTTCAGCCAAGTAACATGACGCCCGTGCTGGTTGCTACAAACATGGCAGCCCACTGCAAGTATCGCTTCCAATTCGGTTTTGGCGATTCAATGGCATGGTGAATCAATCGTCCCATCCAAACCGACATTCCAAATGAAACACCTAAGCCCACTGCGTTGATGGTGATATTTTCAGCCCAGAAATTAAAGACCACCGCACTCACAAGCAAGCTGATGCTAAAGTGAATGAGAAAAATAGCGTAAGAAGCGTTTGAAAGTTCACGAATCCACTTCGATTTGAAATACCGAATGGCATTGCAGTCATTGGCCTCATACCAGCACAGCAAAAGAGACGTTGTAATGGCCAGCATCAGCCTGTCTCTAGGATGGTATGCCATAGCAACAACGCCCACCATGAAAATCAACAAGCCTAAATTTCGCACACTGAATTTAAAACCAGCGCAGCGCCACGACCCAACGCACAAACCCAGTCCATAAGCTCCAAAGAAATAAGCGCCCCATATTTCACCCAAAGGATTCAGATTCCAAACAAACATCGAACACAAGGTGAGAATCAACCAAAAGCCAAATGCCTTGCGAACGACAGAACCCTTGCCCGAAAGACCTTGCCATACCTGTGCAAGCGACGCACAAGCCATCGCCATTGCAAACAGTTGAAAATCTATGGCGACATACCAAACGCCAGCTGAAAAAGCTTCTAAATCAAGAATGTCTTGAAGCAAGAAAATGTGCGCAACAACTTGAATCAGAGTTGGCGCATTTGAAAGCGACGAGTGATCAAAGTAAGGGCGAACAAGCGCTGTGATTGCAACGGCTACACTCAAGGCTGCTAGCAATGGGATGGTCAATCTTTGATAGCGCAACAACAATTTGGGGGAAAATCAAACGCAGATTTTGGGGTGGCATTGACCCACGATTTGGCATTCAAGTACCCGCCCACAACCAAGAAAATTTGCACTGCCATCAGCGCGTCATCAAGAAGAAACTCTTGAGACAGGGGTAGCCTCACAGCCACCACATTGGCCATGGGACTGTAGAGCGCCAGGTGGTGCCAAACAATGAGGACGCAGGCGCAAGCCTTAAATAGGTCGATAACCTCCAAGCGTTCAGACTTCAAGCTGAACGCTCTTGAAATTAGAGTGCCAAGCGAGCACGGGCGGAAGCGTACTGCTGCTTCAATTTAGCAACGAAATCAGCGGTACTGACCACCGCATCAACGGCGCCAATTCCCTGACCACAACCCCAAATGTCTTTCCAAGCTTTTTTGGCATCGCCGCCGAAGTTCATGGTGGAGGGGTCTGAGACTGGTAAGTTGCTGGGGTCTAGGCCAGCAGCTTTGATGGAAGGCGCCAAGTAGTTGCCATGCACACCTGTGAACAAATTGCTGTAGACAATGTCATCTGAGTTGCAATCAACGATGGCCTGCTTATAGGCCTCGGCAGCACGAGCCTCATGGGTGGCAATGAATGCCGAGCCAATGTAGGCAAAGTCTGCACCCATGGCTTGCGCCGCCAAAACAGCATCGCCGCTTGCAATGGAGCCAGACAACGCCACGGGGCCATCAAACCATTGGCGAATTTCTTGGATCAATGCGAAGGGGCTCTTTTCGCCAGCATGTCCGCCCGCGCCTGCTGCCACCGCAATCAAGCCATCAGCCCCTTTTTCAATGGCCTTGTGTGCAAATTTGTTGTTGATGATGTCGTGCAGCACCACGCCACCATAACTGTGAGTTGCTTGGTTAATGTCTTCGCGCGCACCCAACGATGTGATGATGATGGGCACCTTGTATTTCACACACATGGCCATGTCGTGCTCAAGCCGATCATTGCTTTTGTGCACAATTTGATTGATGGCAAAGGGTGCTGCAGGTTTGTCTGGATTGGCTTTGTTGTAAGCGGCCAGTGCTTCGGTAATTTCAATCAGCCATTCTTCCAATTGCTCAGCGGGCCGTGCATTGAGTGCCGGCATTGACCCCACTACACCCGCCTTGCATTGCTCAATCACCAACTTCGGATTGCTGATAATGAACAAAGGTGAGGCAATGACCGGAAAGGGTAAATTGGCCAAAGCAGCGGGAAGTTTTGACATGAGGTCTCCTGTAATTTTGAAAGCTATTTGAATGCGTTGTCGTTGAATGCGCAGGCGCCGTTTATTCTAGAAAGCTTCTAAAGAAAGCTCTGTCACGCACTTTGCACCGTCCACGATGCTGTCACGCACGCCAGGTGCACGGCTTAACAAATGATCGGCATAAAACCGCGCCGTGATGACTTTGGCATCCATAAATGCTTTGTCATTGCCCCGTGCGCTTTGCTTCAAGGCCACCAACATGGCGCGACCCATCTGCCAGCCCGCCATCAAATTGCCTGTCAACATCAGGTACGGCACACTGCCCGCATACACGTCATTGGGATTGGCTTTGGCTTGACCTGCCACAAAATGAACAACATCTAGAAAAGCCAAGCGAGCCGCTTTCAGCCTGCGGCCAACTGCTTTGGCGTCTTCATGGGCATGGGCTAACAATTCGTTTTCTGTAAGCTCAACTTGGCCCGCCAATGCTTTGGCAGTTTGGCCGCCGTCACGGCTGGTTTTGCGACCCACCAAATCGTTGGCTTGAATGGCTGTGGTGCCTTCGTAAATGGTCAGAATTTTGGCATCACGGTAGTACTGTGCAGCACCTGTTTCTTCAATGAAACCCATGCCACCATGAACTTGTACGCCCAAGGAAGTCACCTCCAAACTCATCTCCGTGCTGTAGCCCTTGACCAGAGGCACCATGAATTCGTAGAACAAGGCATTTTGCTTGCGTACTTCTGCATCTGGGTGGTGGTGTGCTGCATCGTAGGCCGCTGCAGCAACTGTGGCCAAAGCGCGGCAGCCTTCTGTGGTGGCGCGCATGGTCATGAGCATGCGTTTGACATCGGGGTGATGAATGATGGGAGCCGATGTGTTCATGCTGCCATCGACGGGGCGGCTTTGCACACGGTCTTTAGCGTACTGAACTGCTTTTTGATAGGCACGCTCTGCAATGGCAACGCCCTGAACGCCAACGGCATAACGCGCAGCGTTCATCATGATGAACATGTATTCAAGGCCACGGTTTTCCTCGCCTACCAAATAGCCGATGGCGCCGCCGTGATCACCATACTGAAGTACAGCGGTCGGGCTGGCCTTGATGCCCATCTTGTGCTCAATGCTGACACAGTGAACATCGTTGCGAGCACCTAGACTGCCGTCGGCATTGACCATGAACTTGGGTACGACAAACAAGCTGATGCCCTTCACGCCTTCAGGCGCGCCTTGCACTCGGGCCAACACCAAATGCACGATGTTGTCAGCCATGTCGTGCTCACCATAGGTGATGTAGATTTTTGTGCCAAAAACTTTGAAGGTGCCATCGGGCAAAGGCTCAGCGCGTGTGCGCACCAAAGCCAAATCGGAACCGGCTTGGGGTTCCGTCAAATTCATGGTGCCCGTCCACTCACCCGAAATTAACTTCTCTAAGTAAATATTTTTCAATGCGTCGGAGCCAGCCGTCAGCAAAGCTTCAATGGCGCCATCTGTCAGCAAAGGACAAAGAGCAAAACTCATGTTGGCCGAATTAAGCATTTCACCGCAAGCTGCGCCAATGGTTTTGGGCAGACCTTGACCGCCGAATTCTGTGGGATGCTGCAAACCTTGCCAGCCACCCTCACCGTACTGCTTGAATGCTTCTTTAAAACCTGGTGTGGTCTTCACATGACCATTTGAAAAGGCAGATGGATTTTTATCGCCCTCCCAATTCAAAGGTGCAAGCACATCTTGGTTCAACTTGGCGCACTCTTGCAACACAGCTTGTGCAGTTTCTAAACCTGCATCTTCAAACCCAGGCATTTGCGCCACTTGGTCAATTTGGGCCAAGTGTTCTATGTTGAAAAGCATGTCTTTTAAAGGGGCAACGTAACTCATCTGTATCTCCAAACAAAAGAAAGGCACCTCACAGGATGCCTTTCAAACTGACATTCAAACTCAATCAATCGCTTTAAAGAGCGTTGACCAATTCAGGGACCGCCAGAAACAGATCGGCTTCCAAACCATAATCGGCGACACTGAAGATAGGTGCTTCAGCGTCCTTGTTAATGGCCACAATGACCTTGCTGTCCTTCATGCCGGCCAAGTGTTGAATGGCACCTGAAATGCCACAGGCCACATACAACTGAGGCGCCACAATTTTGCCGGTTTGTCCCACTTGCCAATCGTTGGGGGCATAGCCAGCATCCACTGCAGCGCGACTGGCGCCCATGGCGGCACCCAATTTGTCGGCCAAAGGCGTGATGACTTCTGCAAACTTTTCAGCGCTGCCCAAGGCACGGCCACCAGACACAATGACTTTGGCGGCTGTCAGTTCAGGGCGATCGTTCTTGGCAATTTCACTGCCTTTGAAGGCACTCTTGCCGCTGTCGGCAGTTGCTGCAGCAATTTCGACGCTGGCTGAACCACCAGAGGCCGCCGCCGCATCAAAACCTGTAGTGCGAACGGTCAACACTTTGACAGCATCTTTGCTTTGCACCGTTGCAATGGCATTGCCTGCATAGATTGGACGTTCAAATGTGTCGGCAGACAACACCAAAGTCACATCGCTCAACTGGGCCACATCCAACTTGGCTGCCACGCGAGGCGCCACATTTTTACCTGCTGCTGTTGCAGGAAACAAGATGTGTGTGTAGTTGGCGGCAATGGCCAACACTTGGGCGGCTACGTTTTCGGCCAAGCCATGGGCCAGACCTTCTGAATCGGCGTGAATCACTTTGGAGACGCCCGCAATTAGTGCGGCCGCTTGAGCTGCCGCGCCAGCGTTGTGACCTGCCACCAAAACATGCACGTCACCACCGCAAGCCACAGCGGCTGTGACGGTGTTCAAAGTTGCACCCTTGATGGATGCGTTGTCGTGTTCAGCAATGACTAAAGAACTCATTAAATTACCTTTGATACGTTTTTAAGTTTATCAACCAGCGTCGCAACGTCTGGCACCTTGATACCTGCAGAGCGCTTAGGTGGCTCGGAAACTTTCAAGGTGGTGATGCGCGGTGATACATCGACACCTAAGTCTTCTGGCTTGAAGGTGTCGAGTTGTTTTTTCTTGGCCTTCATGATGTTCGGCAGGGTGACATAACGCGGTTCGTTCAAACGCAAATCGGTGGTGATGACGGCAGGCATCGACAAAGACAAAACTTCTAAGCCGCCATCCACTTCGCGCGTCACTTGCGCTTTGCCATCCACAACTTCTACTTTGGATGCAAAAGTGGCTTGCGGCAAGTCGGCCAATGCGGCCAACATTTGACCTGTTTGGTTGCAATCGTCGTCAATGGCTTGCTTGCCCAAGATGATCAAACCTGGTTGCTCTTTGTCAACCAAAGCTTTGAGCAGCTTGGCAACTGCCAAAGGTTGCAATTCTTCTGTCGTTTCGACCAAGATAGCGCGATCGGCACCAATGGCCATGGCGGTGCGCAATGTTTCTTGGCACTGTGTGACGCCGCAAGACACAGCGATGACTTCAGTGGCAATGCCCTTCTCTTTCAATCGCACCGCTTCTTCGACTGCAATTTCGTCAAAAGGGTTCATGCTCATTTTGACGTTGGCAATGTCCACGCCCGTGCCGTCTGATTTGACGCGCACTTTCACGTTGTAGTCGACAACCCGCTTAACGGGAACAAGAATTTTCATGAAAGCTCTCCATTGATATCAAAACCCAAGCATCAGGCATGGCTGTAGCACATTGACGTTACGTAAACGTCAATTGTGCATCAAATTTTCATTTTCGCGAACCTCAAGCTGGCAAAAAAGCACGATCGTTCGAATTTTAGACTGGATTTATAAACCCACAATCCTCATATTTTTTTAGCACCCTCGGGAATTCACCGACCAATCGGTAGGTGAATTAGGATTAACATCTCAAAAGCAACCAATCGGCTTTGCGATTGTATTTTTAATGGAGCACTCAGATGAAAAAAACTTTGATAGCCATGACAGCGGCAACCCTCGTCGGCTTCAGTGGCTTGGCACAAGCTCAAACCGTTTTAACCGTATCTAGCTGGGTCCCCCCCACCCACGGCCTGTCGGTCTCCCAAAAAGAATGGTGTGATGACTTGGCAAGCAAAACTTCCAATCGCGTTCGTTGCAACATCCTTCCCCGAGCCGTCACCCCAGCGCCTGGCACTTTCGATGCCGTTAAAAACGGCTTGGTCGATGTTTCATTTACCGTGCATGGCTACACTCCCGGCCGTTTTGTGCTGACACAAATGGCCGAATTTCCGTTTCTGGGTGACCGTGCAGAGCCCTTGTCTGTGGCATTCAATCGCATCGCTAGCAAATACCCAGAATTCGCAGCCGAACACCAAGGCGTCAAAGTGTTGGGATATTTCACCCATGGCCCCGGCATCGTCTTCAACACCAAGAAACCCATCACCCGCGTTGAAGACCTTCCAGGTCTTAAATTCCGAGTTGGCGGTGGCATGGTCAATGAAATCTCCAAAACGCTTGACATGAACGTCACGCTCAAACCAGCTCCCGATTCTTATGAACTGTTGTCCAGCGGCGTCATGGATGGCACACTGTTTCCAGCAGAGTCAACGGACTCCTTCAAGATCGACAAGATTGTGAAACACGCCACTCAGTTTCCTGGCGGCCTTTACAACACCAGTTTCGTCTTCATGATGAATCCTGCGAAGTACAACAGCCTCTCTGCCCAAGACAAAAAAGTGGTTGATGATTTGTCTGGCGAAGCTGTTGCAAGTCGCTTTGGCAAAGCTTGGGACCGTGTGGACGATCAGGCTCTGACAAACATGAAAAAAAATGGCGTCAAAGTCGTCAAAGCCGATAACTTTTTTGTCCGTGACGTCAATGCCCGAACCATAAAGCTGGAGCGGGACTGGGCTCAAGCGGCTAAAACCAAAGGTCTCAAGGATCCTTCTGGCACATTGTCTGAGTTCCGCGCTGAAATCGCCAAGCTGCAAAAGTAAAATCGATCTGAGTTTTCCTCAGGGCTTACCTCAGGAAAATGAAACATAACAGCGGTATTTGCCTTTTCAGCAAATACCGCTTTTTTTGATAGGTCAACAGTTGAAAAAAGTTCTTGAAATTTTGTGCGGTGCACTGGCTGGACTCGCCCTGTTTGCCATCATGTTGCTGACATTTTTTGATGTCTCTGGCCGAAAATTCCTTTCTCATTCGATCACCGGTTCTTTGGAACTCACAGAATTGTTGATGGTCGTGGTTATTTTTGCGGCGCTACCGTTGGTCTCTCTCAAAGGCGAGCACGTGGTGTTCGACTCCTTAGATGGATTTTTGCCCAGTTGGGCTCGCAAATTTCAACAAGCCCTGATTCACATTGTTTGCGCGGCCTTGCTATTTGGTTTGGCTTATTTAATGTGGCAAACAGGTGGACAGTTTGCAATCACGGGCGAAACCACAGCCCAACTCAAAATCACCAAAGCGCCCTTCATTCAAGGCATGGGCTTATTGTGTGGTTTAGCTGGTTTGGTGCATTTGGCAAAAGCTTTTTTACGCAGTGAAGACAATGCTTCTGAAGGAGGCACAGTATGACGGCCGCCTTGCTTGGATTCTTGGCCATCTTCGTGTTAGCCCTGATGCGCATGCCTTTGGCCTTTTCCATGGGATTGGTCGGTATTGTAGGGATCGGGTTAACTCGCGGCTGGATGCCGGCCATGGCCAGCACGGCCCAAGTGGTGCACGATACAGGGTTTGCATACACCCTGTCTGTCATACCCCTGTTCATTTTGATGGGTAATTTTGTAGCACGCGCTGGTTTGGCACACGAGCTTTTCCAAGCGGCATACACCTTCATTGGACACCGCAAGGGCGGGCTGGCACATGCCACCATTGCGGCTTGTGCAGGCTTTGGCGCCATTTGCGGTTCGTCCATTGCCACTGCCGCCACCATGGGCAAGGTGGCTTACCCTTCTATGAAAAGATTGGGTTACAGCGACTCCATGTCCGCAGGGGTGATAGCAGCAGGCGGCACTTTGGGCATCATGATCCCGCCCTCTACCATCCTTGTGATCTATGGCATCATCACAGAAACCCATATTGGCAAATTGTTTGCGGCTGGGGTTCTGCCCGGAATTTTGACCGCGTGTCTCATGATGTTGGCGGTTGTCATCATGACTTGGCACGACCCAGAACACGCACCAGCGGGTGAAAAGTTCACCTGGCCACAACGCTTAGAAGCTTTGCGTGGCATCTGGGGGGTTTTGGTTTTGGTCGTGCTGGTATTAGGGGGCATTTATGGTGGTTTCTTCACCGCCACCGAGGGCGCCGGCATGGGCGCAACAGGCGCTTTTCTTTTTGCGCTGGCCCGCAAAGCCCTGAGTTGGAAGGTGCTCATGGAAGTTCTGGTTGAATCAGCACGAACCACCGGCATGCTATTTACATTGCTTATTGCTGCAACGATTTTTGCAAACTTCGTCAACTACACCAGCTTGCCTTTTGAGCTCAAAGAATGGATCACCCATTTAGGCCTTTCTCCTATCATGATCGTCGCGGCCATGATGATGATCTATGTGCTATTGGGCACCGTGATGGAAGAGCTGACCATGGTCTTGCTGACCATACCCCTGTTTTTCCCCATCGTCGTTCAATTGGGTTTTGACCCCGTTTGGTTTGGCGTCCTCATTGTGATGGTGATTCAAATTGGACTCATTTCTCCACCCGTCGGCATGAATCTGTTTGTTCTGAACACCCTGTTGCCCAATGTCGGCCTCGGTGCCATCTTTCGGGGCGTTTGGCCCATGGTCATGGTGCTGATCATCACGCTGGGTATTTTGCTCGCCTTCCCAGGCATCAGCCTGTGGTTACCTTCCATGATGGATTGAACATGCTAGACCCTCAAGCCCAAGCCCTGATGCAGCTCATGATTGAAAAAGGTGTGCCGCCAGTGAACACCCTTTCACCCACAGAGGCACGTGCGTCCTATCGATCTCGCCGCGCATTCACGCAACCCGATACACCCGATGTTTTCAAAGTAGAAGACAAAGTGTTTTCAGCCAACGGCGTGAATGTACCGGTCAGGGTCTATCACCCTCACGCCGCACAATCTCAAAAGGTCTTACCTGGCTTGGTCTACCTTCATGGTGGCGGATGGACCATTGGCGACCTCGACACGCACGATGTGCTGTGCAGAAGTCTGTGCCTGCAGGCGGAGGTGGTGGTGGTTTCAGTGGATTACCGCATGGGGCCAGAACACAAATTTCCAGCTGCTTACGAAGATACCGTGGCGGCTTTCAATTGGACTGTTTCGCAAGCTGCAAGTTTAGGCATTGATCCCCATCGAATTGCTGTAGGGGGTGACAGTGCAGGCGGCAATTTGTCCGCCGCAGCCTGCATTGGACTGCGCGATCAAAAAGGTCTGGCAGTCCAACCCGCTTTTCAGTTGCTCATTTACCCCGCCACAATCATGTGGCAAGACACTGCGTCTTATCACGCCAATGGCAAAGGCTACATGCTCACCAAAGAGTCCATTGCCTACTACACCGAAAACTATTTGCGCAATCGCGAAGATGCTATGGATTGGCGCGCTTCGCCGCAGCTTGCCGAAAGTCATGCAGATCTTCCACCCGCTTTTGTCATGACTGCGGGCTTTGATCCTTTGCGAGATGAAGGCTTGATGTATGCGAACGCACTGACTAAAGCCGGCGTCTCTTCACAATACATTTGTTTTGAACGTCAGATTCATGGCTTCATCACCATGGGCCGCGTCATGCAAGAGGCTAACACAGCGGTTAGTTTGTGCGCTTCGGTATTGAAGACTCATTTGCGCGTGTGAATCACACGCTGAGGGTATGGAATTTCAATGTTTTCTGCTTGCAGCAGTTGCAAGATTCGAATGTTAATTTCTGACTTCAAGGTTAACAAACCAGCCTGCTGTAGATCGACCCAATAGTGGGCGCCAAACTCCAAACCATCTGCACCAAAGTTGGTGAGCGTGACAAATGGCATAGGCTCTTCCAAGACTTTGTTTTGCTCTTTGCAAGCCTGTAGCAGAAGTTGCATCACGCCATCGACATCCGTGCCGTAAGCCACAGTGACCTGGGTGGACTGAAAGATGCGCGAATCGGCTAAAGACAGATTTTCAACGCGGCTGTTAATCAGCATTTCGTTGGGCACGATGGATTCCCGCCCAGTCAGTGAGCGAATAACGGTGTAACGAGCTTTGATGTCAGAGATGCGTCCTTCAAAACCATCCACTTTGACACTGTCGCCAATGCGCATGCTGCGCTCGGCCAAGATCACGAACCCACTGACGTAATTGGCTGCCAACTTTTGCAGACCAAAACCGATACCCACACCTACCGCACCTCCCAATACAGAAAGTGCCGTAAGGTCAATGCCAACTGCCGACAAGGACAACATCAAGCCCACAAACAACAGCAAAGACGTGACAGCGTTGCTCACAGCTTTTCGAAGCGACAGTTCACTGCCAGATGAAGATTTGAGCAATTTGGCTTCGATGGCCGATGACACCCAGAGGGTGAGTAACATGACCAAGACAGCAGTCAAGCCACCTTCAATGAGGGTTCTGACAGACAGGTGTGAAGCACCAATCTTCCACTTGATTTGGTCTAACTCTTCTAGAACCAATGGCAACAAGCCAGTCAACCAAAGAACAACGGCAGCCCATGCCAGCCATGAAAGACTTCTTTCAAGGGGCCTGACCCAATCTGCAGATTTGAAGGTCACTTGAAGAACCTTCGCGCCTAATCGGATGACGGCCAAAGAAAAACAGACAGGCACCAGGAAATCAAAAATCCAGAGGGCTTGTAATTTCGCCAAAATTGCCCGCGTGATGAAAACCAAGACTAACAAAAGTGACGGAAACAGCACACCATCAAACAGCCGCTGCCCCAACAGAACTGACAAATCCCATTGCGGCGTTACGCGTCGAACACCCCAAACCAGAAACCAAGCCATGGCAATGCAAGCCAAGAAAAGGAGGAGTTCTTGGGTGGCTTGTTGAGGATTCATGTGAGTCCACCAAAAAACGGGGTCGTTCATCATGCTAGGTGCAGTTTTCAATGATTGTCCTTGGGTATTTTCATACGTCCGCTAAGACGCGGAGATGCGCTTCTACACTGCGAGACAAGGCACTGAGGTTGTAGCCACCTTCTAAGCAACTCACAATTCGGCCTTTGGCATGTTTGCGTGCCATCTCTTTGATGCGCTGCGTCATCCACACGTAGTCTTGTTCGACCAAGCCCAACTGGCCCAAATCGTCTTCCCGATGCGCGTCAAATCCTGCACTGATGAAAATAAGTTCGGGTCGATGCGCTTCTAAGCGAGGGATCCACATCATCTCGATTAACTCCCGAATGTCCATGCCCTTGGTGTAAGCAGGTACAGGCAAATTGACCAAGTTAGCGTCGTGCTTGAGTGCGCCGCCTTCAGGGTAAAAAGGATGCTGAAAAAAGCTGACCATCAAAATACGATCGTCACCCGCCACAATGTCTTCGGTGCCATTGCCGTGGTGCACATCAAAGTCAACAATGGCCACACGCTTGAGGCCGTGGCGCTCGAGTGCATATTTGGCCGCAATGGCCACATTGTTGAAAAAACAAAAGCCCATGGCCTTGTCGCGACAGGCATGGTGACCTGGAGGTCGAATGGCGCAGAAAGCATTTTCTAATTCACCCGCAATGACAGCATCGGTGGCATCCAAAGCCGCTCCAGCCGAGCGCAAGGCAGCTTTCCATGTGTGCGCATTCATGGCGGTGTCTGGATCAAGCGATGTGTGCGCAGGCCCGCCCGCCTGCATGTCCTCGGCCAGTGCGTCACTCAGGCCCCTGAGCGAAGCCACATACATGCGGCCGTGGGCCAATTCAATGTCTGCCAAAGAAGCTGGCGCAGGCTCCCTGCGGTCTAAGGCGTGATCGAGCCCGGTGATGAGCAAGCGATCTTCAATGGCATCAAGGCGCTGGGGACACTCAGGATGACCCTCGCCCATTTCGTGCAGGCGACAATCAGAGTGCGTGAAATAGCCAGTAGCGCCCATGGATATTTTAAAAAAAGGGGGGACAAAATGTGAAGCGCTCAGCTTATCACGACACCTGCACGGATTTCAAAGGCTAAACTCAAGACATGCGAATTTTGACTTTGATCTTGATCAGTTTAGGGCTGTGTATTTCAGCAGGCACACAAGCCGCCGAAACTGCCAAAAAATCAAAGTCAAAAAATAAATCTTCCGCGCCTGCGACGGGAGCTTCTTATGCCAAAAGGCCCGATGCCACGGCATGGGCTGAGCGTATGGCACAGGAAAATCAACTAGACCCCAAATGGGTCAAAGCACAACTGGCACAAGCGAAGCTGATTCCCAGCATCCCCAAGCTGATCTTGCCTCCCGCCCAGGTCAGTCAAAAAAATTGGGCGGCCTACCGTGCCCGCTTTATAGAACCCAAACGCGTTCAAGCAGGTCTTCAGTTTTGGCAGCGTCACCAAACCTTGCTGCATCAAGCTGAGCAAACCTATGGTGTACCGCAATGGCTCATAGTGGGGGTGATTGGGGTTGAGACTTTTTACGGTCAACACACAGGCAATTTCAGGGTCTTAGACGCCTTGAGCACACTGACATTTGACTTTCCCAAGGAACACCCAAGAGCGGCAGAGCGCCAGGCCTTTTTCTCCAAAGAATTGGCACAATTTTTAAGGATGGCATCTAAGGAAAAAATCAATCCTACCAAGCTCAAAGGCAGCTACGCGGGTGCTATGGGACTGCCCCAATTCATGCCCTCGAGCTGGGCCAACTTTGCAGTCGATTTTGATGGCGACAAACACATTGACTTGTTCAACAACCCAGCCGACGTCATTGGCTCTGTGGCCAATTACTTCAAAGCTTTTCAATGGCAGACTGGCATGCCTACACACTACCCGGTTCAGTTTGATGCTGCGCTTTTAGACATGGATGCCCTCATGGCACCCGATATCTTGCCAACTTTCAACGTCAACAGCTTTCAAGCAAAAGGTGCTGTGATAGAAGGCGAGGCTTTGTTACACAAGGGGCCATTGGCGTTGATTGAGTTACTCAACGGCAATGAACCACCCAGCTATGTGGCTGGCACTGAAAATTTCTACGCCATCACACGCTACAACTGGAGCAGCTACTACGCCATGGCGGTCATTGACCTGGGCCAAGCAG
>CALAGS010000250.1 GCA_937891665.1 uncultured Burkholderiales bacterium
TGATTGAGATGACGCAAAAGGTCAATCAAGACTACAAGGCGCACGTGGCCGATACCGGCGTCACGTGCTACACCTGCCACCGGGGCAACAATGTCCCAACGCAAGTTTGGACAGCGCCCAAAGATCGTCTGTATGCCAACAGCTTATTGGGTGATTTGGCGGGGCAAAACATTGCCACCCAAGCAGCCGGTTTAACGTCTTTGCCGTTTGACCCCTTTACACCTTACCTGAAGGATGCACAGCCTATTCGTGTCAATAGCGATACAGCCATGACTGGTGCAGGCGCTCATGCCAATCGCGCATCGACCAAGCAAGCTGAGTTCACCTATTCGCTGATGGTGCACATGTCTGAATCTTTGGGTGTGAACTGCACGTATTGCCACAACACGCGCAACTTTGCATCGTGGGAAGAGTCACGCCCACAACGCGTCACAGCGTGGCACGGCATTCGGATGGCGCGTGATTTGAACAACGAGTACATCATTCCGCTCACCGACAAGTTCCCGGCCAATCGCCTCGGACCCAAAGGTGATGTGGCCAAGGTGAATTGCAGCACCTGCCACCAAGGCGCTTACAAACCGCTTTATGGTGCTCAAATGGCGAAAGACTTTCCAGAACTTCAGGCCCTCGTAAAGCCTTAAGCTCTGAATCTCACAAGGCCTGCACCCGCTGCGGTTCAGGCCTTTTTTTATGGGGTATTCAGACATGAGCACGTCACCAGCAAGCGACGCCAATGGCCAAGTGGTCGTGCTATTGTTGGCTGACATCTCTCACGCTTCCCGACTGTGGGGTTGGTCGCGAATCGTCAAAGGACCCCAAGCATTGCAAGGCATTCCGGGCTTGCTGTTTTCAAAAGTATTGGGCAGTGGTTATGAGGGCGGCTTTGGACTTCGCCCCAGCCCTTCGCGCCAAGGCATGTTTGGCTTGTTTGAGTCTTTGCAAACAGCTCAAGACTTCATTGAAAACTCCAGTGTGCTGCAAGCCTACCAAGAACGCTCTGACGAATTTTGTTGGGCCCTTCTAAAAACCTGGTCATGCCGAGGCAGTTGGGATGGCCAACTGCTTGATGTTTGCGCGGCGCAACCCATCAAGGGGCCTGTGGCGGCGCTGACGCGCGCCTCTATCAAACTGGCTAAAGCACCTGCGTTTTGGCGACATGCACCGCCTTCACAAATCGCCCTGGCAGATGCCAAGGGTTGCCAATTGGCTGTGGGTTTGGGCGAAGCACCCTTTGTGCGGCAAGCCACTTTCACCATTTGGGACAGCGTGGCCGACATGAATGCTTATGCGCGTTCGGGCGCGCACTTAGAAGCCATTCAAGACGCAGCACAAAACGACTACTTTTCTGAATCCATGTTTGCACGATTTGTCCCTCTGCAAGTGCAAGGCCAATGGCATGGCAAAGTCTATGCTTAACCCAAGACACACCCCTCGGGTGGTGGTGGTCGGCGCAGGCATTGGGGGTTTGGTGAGTGCTCTGGTTTTGGCACACCGCGGCTTGGACGTCACCTTGATTGAAAGCGCAGCAACCCCCGGTGGCAAAATTCGCCAAGTACAAGTGGATGGCGTGGGCGTTGATTCTGGTCCCACCGTGTTCACCATGCGCTGGGTCTTGGATCAAATGCTGCAGGAGATGGGCACCTCACTTGCCGAAATTTTGAAACTCGAAAACATTGGTGTATTGGCCAGACATGCTTGGGATGGTAGCCCGCAGACACTCGATTTGTTGTCTGACACAGAACGCAGTGCTGATGCCATTGCAGCCTTCAGCAGCCCCCAAGAAGCAAAACGATTTTTGGGTTTCTGCAAGCAAGCACGAAGTCTTTATGACACGCTAGAGAAGCCCTACATTCGCAGCGAGCGGCCCGATCTTTTGAGCATGGTGGGCGATCTGGGAATTCAAGGCATGGCCACACTCACGGGCCTGGGGCCTTTCGCCAGTTTGTGGCGCAGTTTGGGCAAACACTTTCACGACCCCCGCTTGCAACAATTGTTTGGCCGCTATGCCACTTACTGCGGCTCTTCGCCGTGGTCCGCACCGGCTACTTTGATGTTGGTGGCGCAAGTTGAATTGGATGGTGTGTGGTCGGTCTCTGGCGGCATGTTTGAAGTGGCCAAAGCTTTGGCAGCTTTAGGAGAAAAATGGGGGGTGAAACCGCGCTACGGTCAGGCTTGCGCACGCATCCTTACACAGAACGGTCAAGTCAGTGGCGTGCAACTTGAATCGGGTGAAGTGCTAGAAGCTGACCATGTGATTTTCAATGGCGATGTGGGCGCATTAGCGCAGGGTCTATTGGGCCCTGCAGTGCAACCGAGCTTTGCCAAAGTACCAGATCTCAATAGATCCTTGTCTGCTTTCACTTTGTCAATGCATGCCGAAAGTAGCGGCTTTCCCATGGTGCGGCACAACGTCTTTTTCAACCAAAATTACCAGCGTGAGTTTGATGATATTTTTCAACATCGCAGATTGCCTGAGCAAGGTACGGTGTATGTCTGCGCCCAAGATCGCAGCGACGACGGGTTGGCCCAGCCTGGTTTGGAAAGACTTTTGTGCCTTGTCAATGCGCCCGCTGATGGCGATACTCATTCCTTCAATTCATCGGAGATACACGCATGCGAAACCAGCAGTCTGGCGCTGATGCGTCGCTGTGGCCTAGAAATCAAGGCCTCACCGCAACAAGTGGTTCGAACCTTGCCGCAGGACTTTTCGCGCCTGTTTCCGGGCAGTGGGGGCGCACTCTATGGCCAAGCAACACACGGATGGATGTCGGCCTTCGCGCGCCCCTCATCGCGCAGCAAAGTGCCGGGCCTTTACACGGCGGGGGGCAGCGTGCACCCGGGGCCGGGCGTCCCCATGGCAGCCATGTCGGGGCGTTTGGCGGCCGCGACGCTGATGGCGGACCTCGGTTTGACCAAGTCGTCCCGCCGGGTGGTTATCTCTGGTGGTATGTCGACGCACTAAGCGACGACGGCGAATACGGCCTCTCCATCATTGCCTTTGTGGGCAGTGTGTTCTCGCCCTACTATGCCTTGGCACGCAGCCGTGCAGGCGGTGTTGCCGAGCCTGAAAACCATTGCGCTTTGAATGTGGCGCTGTATGGCAAAGGTGGTAAACGCTGGACCATGACAGAGCGCGGTCGATCGCACATTTCGCGCAACGCACAGCATTACCAAAT
>CALAGS010000251.1 GCA_937891665.1 uncultured Burkholderiales bacterium
CACAAGAAGCAGGTTGCTCGCCAGCTCAGTTGGCTCTGGCTTGGCTGCTGCACAAAGACACTCACATTGTTCCTATTCCAGGCACGACCAGCGTGTCCCATTTGCACGACGACATTGGCGCCAGCGATGTGAAACTAAGCACGGACCTCATTGCAAAGCTTGATGCCCTTATCAACGAAAAAACTGTTCAAGGAAACCGTTACAACGCCCAGTCAAATTCCGAAGTGGATACCGAAAATTTTGCGTGAGAAAAACTCCAGTAAGAGAAAGCCCTTAAAGACTCTAGAGCGCTGAATTCATCCGTATCCTTCACAATAGAACTGTCCTTAACAAGTCTGAATGAAGGTAAAAATGAAGGTTCAAGAATCTCTGATTCGGTTGTTTCTGACTTTGGCCTCAACCGTCATTTTGGGCACAAGCGGCCTTCAGGCTGCACCTGCCAATCTAAGCTTAATCGTCTCTGCCTCCCCTGGCACCGGCCTAGACATCCTTGCAAGAACGCTAAGCCAACAGTTTTCTATCAAGGGCAACTACGCCACCGTGGTTGAAAACAAAGCCGGGGCCAGCGGCAATATCGCAGCCGATCTCGTCACCCGGGCCAAACCTGATGGCGCCACCTTGCTGGTGGTCGGCACCACTTTTGCCACCAATGCTGCGGTCAATCCCAACTTGCCCTTTGACACTGTGAAAGATTTCGCGCCAGTGGCTTTGTTAGGCACTGGCACCTTGTGCTTGGTGGTTCCTAGCAGCTCAACAGCCAACACCTTGGCCGAGTTTTTGCAAATGGCCAAAACAAGTGCCAAGGGCGTCAATTACGCGTCCCCAGGAAATGGTACGCCGCAACACTTGGCCATGGAATTGCTTAAGTTTGAAGCAGGCTTGAACCTGTTTCACGTTCCCTTCAAAGGCACTGCTGGCGCTGTCAACGATGTGGCCGCGGGCCATGTATCAGCCATGATCGCGCCGGTTCACACCGTCATGCCTTTGGTCAAAGCGGGCAAGCTCAAAATATTGGCGGTCCTCAGTTCTGATCGCGTGCCGCAAATGCCGCAAGTGCCTACCTTCAAAGAGCAAGGCCTGCCCAAAGTGCAGGTCGATATTTGGTACGGTTTGATGGCCCCCAAGGGCACGTCCCCACAGGTGATTCAATCGATCAACCAAGAAGTGAATCTTGTCTTAAAAAATCCTGAGATCGTGGCTAACCTTGCGAAGCAGGGAATTGACGCTGGTGGTGGCTCTCCCCAAATAATGGCGGACACTCTATCTGCTGAATTAAAACGGTGGCCGCCCGTGGTCAAAGCAGCTCAAATCAAAGCTGATTGATTTTTTGACGCTTGAAAAATCAGCTTATTTATTCATTTGAAAGTTCAACATGCCAGACACTTCTTCAAAACCCCAGAGCTTAACCAAGGCATGGAACGACTATGACGGACCGCACCTGGATTTGCGTGAACTTCTAGCCCGCGCTGAAAATGCCGATGAGGTCTTGCACATCTCTGGGGCCGATTGGAATTTGGAAGTTGGCACTCTGGCTGAGATTGTCAATTCTTCGCGCAAGGGCGAGCCCAAGGCCATCTTGTTTGACAACATTCCAGGTTACCCGCCAGGCTATCGCTTGCTGTCGGGCGGTACCAATTCATCCAAACGTCTGGCTTTGACCTTGGGTTTCCCTGTGCCAAGTGGCCCGATGGATGTGGTGCAAGCTTATCGCAACCGCATGAAAAAACACGAGCCCATTCCACCACGTGTTGTGGCAACCGGCCCCATTTTGGAAAACGTAGACCGCGATGAAGATGTCGATATTTTCAAGTTCCCCATTCCCTTGCTGCACGAGCTAGATGGTGGCCGGTACATTGGCACCGATGATTTGGTCATCATGCGCGACCCCGAGCTGGACTGGATCAACATCGGCACTTATCGGGCCATGGCGCACGACAAAAACAAAGTGGGCCTTTGGACTTCGCCAGGCAAACATGGGCGTCAAATTCGCGACAAATACTTTGCAATGGGCAAACCTTGCCCTGTGCTCATTTCTTGTGGTCACGACCCCATGCTGTTTTTGGCGGGTGGCAATGAATTGCGATTTGGCTTGTCTGAGTTCGATTACTCCGGTGGCCACCGAGGATTGCCCTTTGATGTGGTCTTGAGTGAGGTTCACAAGTTGCCCATGCCTGCACACAGTGAAATTGTGTTGGAAGGCGAAATGTACCCAGGGGAAACATTGCCTGAAGGCCCCTTTGGCGAATTCACGGGCTATTACGCGGGTGGCAAAAGCAACCAACCCGTGGTGCGAATCCAACGGGTTTATTACCGCAATAACCCTATCATGACCATGGCGACACCCTTGAAGCCACCATCCGACTTCTCGTTCTCCAAATGCGTCATGAAGGCTGGCATGATTTGGGATGAGGTAGAGCGTGCAGGCTTGTCGGGCGTGAAGGGGGTGTGGTGCCACGAGGCAGGCGCGGCCCGCATGCTCAACATCATCTCCATCAAGCAAGCCTATGCCGGGCACTCCAAACAAGCCGCCATGATGGCTGCCAATTGTCAATCGGGTTCTTATCTAGGCCGTTTTGTGGTGGTGGTCGATGAAGATGTTGATCCAACAGACTTGTTCGATGTGATGTGGGCCATGTGCACACGCTGCGACCCAGTAGAAGACATTGAGTTCATTCGAAAAGCATGGAGTGGTCCACTCGACCCGCGCATTCCCAAAGGCACCAGTACCAATTCACGTGCCGTGATTGATGCGTGCAGGCCCTTTGAAATGCTCAAAGATTTTCCGCCTGTGGCGTGTGCAAGTCCCGAGTTGAAACAGCGCGTGGCAGAAAAATTCAAATCTTTTTTGGTCGGTCTTTAATCCTTGAAGGCAAAATTTAAATGTATTCCTTAAATGTCAATGGCAAAGTCCAAAAAGTGGATGCCGAATCTGAAATGCCCTTGTTATGGGTTTTGCGTGAAGTCATCGGTCTTACAGGGACCAAATTTGGTTGTGGCATTGCGCAGTGTGGTTCTTGCACTGTGCATGTGGACGGTCAACCTGTTCGGTCTTGCTCTGTGCCCGGATCTGCCATGACCGGCCGCAAAATTATCACCATTGAAGGCTTGTCAGGCAACAGCAGTCATCCCGTTCAAAAAGCTTGGGCCGAGGTCGATGTACCGCAGTGCGGTTACTGCCAGTCAGGTCAAATCATGGCGGCTGTTTCTTTGCTTAAACGCAAACCCAAACCCACCAATAAAGACATCGATTTGGCCATGACCAACATCTGCCGTTGTGGCACGTATCAGCGCATTCGTGAAGCCATTCATGTTGCGGCGGGTACCAAAAAATTGGCCAAGTCCGACAGCGGTGAAGTGGCCGCATTGGTCCAGCAAATCAAAGTTTAAGGGGAAGTACCATGAATCAAATTCAAACATCTCCTGTCCAAATTTCTCGTCGCAGTTTCATGGTGGGAACGTCTGCCATGGCCAGCGGTGGCTTGGCCTTGGGCCTTAACCTCCTGTCCCCATCAGAAGCACTCGCACAAAGCTCAGACGCTACACCCGAGATTGGTATCTGGGTGGTGGTTAAGCCCGACGACACTTGCGTGGTTCGCGTTGTTCGTTCTGAAATGGGACAAGGTACCCGCACGGGCTTGGCCCAATTGGTGGCTGAAGAATTAGAGTGCGATTGGTCGAAGATCACCACAGAATCGCCTACGCCTGGACAGAATTTAAAACGCAAGCGTGCTTGGGGCGACATGAGTACCGGCGGTAGCCGAGGTATTCGTGGTTCGCAAGATTATGTTCGCCGTGGTGGCGCGGTGGCGCGCATGATGCTGGTGCAGGCTGCGGCCAACGAATGGAATGTGCCAGCATCAGAACTGACAACTGCTAACAGCGTCATTTCGCATGCGGCTTCAGGCCGCAAAACAAGCTATGGCAAGGTGGCCGCTGCCGCTGCCAAGTTGCCTGTGCCCGACATGAAAGCGGTTGTTCTGAAGGACCCCCGTTCTTGGAAAATTGCCGGCAAATCTGTCAAACGTTTGGACACTGCCAACAAGCTCAATGGCAAACTCATCTACGGCATTGATTTGAAGTTGGATGGCATGCTGTGCGCTTCTGTCATGGACTGCCCTGTGTTTGGAGGCAAGTTGGTCAGCTATGACGACAGCAAGGTGAAAACTTTGCGTGGCGTGAAGGCGGTGGTCAGAGTCAATGCAACGACTGTGGCCGTGGTGGCTGATACTTGGTGGCGAGCAAAAAATGCATTGGCTCAATTGCCCATCGTGTGGGACGAGGGCCCCAACGCCAAAGTCAACAGTGCCATGATTGCCGAGCATGTGCGTGAAGGCCTCACTGCGCTTGGCGACTATGCTGGCCGCAAAGAAGGTGATGCCATCAATGCGGTGGCCAATGCAGCCAAAACAGTCGAAGCCGTTTACAGCTCGCCTTTCTTGTCCCACACCCCCATGGAGCCCATGAATTGCACGGCGAGATGGACTTCAGACAAAGCAGAAATTTGGGTGCCCACACAAAATGCCGAAGCATCTTTGGCTAAGCTGGCTGAAACTGCAGGCTTGCCGCTTGAAAAGTGCGATGTCTATGTCACTGATTTGGGCGGCGCGTTTGGACGCAAAGGCGGTCAACAAGATTATGTGGCGCAAGCGGTCAACATTGCCAAACAGTTTCCTGGCACGCCCATCAAAATGATTTGGTCAAGAGAAGAGGATCAGTCCCACGATTTCTACCGACCCGTTTCTCAGTGCCACATGAAAGCGGGCCTAGACGACAAGGGTAACTTGGTGGGAATGACACTTCGATTATCCGGCCAGTCCATTAATGCTTGGGTCAATCCGTCTGCCATCAAAGACGGCAAAGACGAACGTCAATTACAAGGGTTCTGGTCACAACCTGGCGAAGCACAATTGGGTTACACATTCCCCAACTTGCTGACCGAATACGCGATCCGCAATACCCATGTGCCAGTGGGTCCATGGCGCGGTGTCAACACCAATCAAAACGGTGTTTACATGGAGTGCTTCATCGACGAGGTTGCGCGCGCTGCTGGCAAAGATCCTTTGGCATTCCGTCAAGCTTTGATGCAAAACCATCCTAAGCATTTGCAAGTGCTTAATGCAGCTGCAGAAAAAGGCGATTGGGGCAAACCTGCTGCACCAGGCGTGTTCAGGGGCATTGCTCAGTTCATGGGCTACGGTGCTTATTCTGCAGCAGTCGCCGAGGTCACGGTCAGCCCTAAAGGCGAAGTGAAGTTGTTGCGGATGGTGTTGGCCACAAATGCCGGACATTTTGTCAACCCACACCAAGTGGCGGCGCAAGTCGAGGGCGGCGTGGTCATGGGCCTTAGCGCAACTTACTTTGGCGAATGCACGGTTGAAAATGGTCGCATCAAAGAAAAGAATTTTGACACCTATCAAATGCTCAAAATGGCTCAGATGCCTAAAGTGGAAACTGTTTTGGTACCCACATACGACTTCTGGGGCGGGGTGGGTGAACCCACCATTTGCGTTGTGGCGCCTGCAGTGATCAACGCCATCTCTGCTGCCATTGGCAAACCCCTCAGAGATTTGCCTTTGAAAAATTCAGGGTTGAAGTTTGTCTAATTGACTTCCTGGATTGCCGAAGTTCAAGTCAGAGTTATCGCCGCAAGGAAGGCCCTTCAATGGGCATTCCTTGTGCGCGAGACTTTAAAAACAATTCCAATTGCCTAAGTTCTGGACTGCCGGGAGCAGGCACTTCTGCTTGGACGCCAGAATAGCAAGCTCTCAATCTGCGATCCACCGAGCCCATGCTCTGCCAACTTAATTTGAAAATTGGAAATCCAGTGGGATGACCCGGTGAAATCACATCTGCACGCATCGTTTTCCCAATGTTCAGATCGTGACAGTGCGTACACGCCAAGTTCATGCGACCGATGCGCGTCGTGAAAAGTTTGGCACCTTCGTTCAGTTCCAGTTGCCACCGCTGTAGAGTTTCATCCTTCGGTACGATTTGAAAATTCAAACCCGCGCTGGTTTGATGCAAGAGGGCACTGAGCGATAGAACATCTGTGTTTTCAAGGCCTTTGAGGGGACGCTGAGTTCTCTCAGAACAAGTCAAAATTTGATCTTCTAGATTGATTAACTTTTGTTGTTTCACAGACCACTTCGGAAAGTGCGTTGCAGCCTGTCGCATTTTTTCAATGTTGCCATGACACTGTGCACACGAAGCCTGACCTGCTTGACCCAACCAGAGCTCTTTACCTTGCTCCAGCCACAAGCTGACAGGATTGGTACTGGGGTCGTTTTGAATCGCTCTCAATGAGGGGCTTAGAAATACCTGGCCGCTGAGTTGATTCAAAGGACCCTTTGGCAAGTTTGAAATTTCTGGAGAACCACCCTGAGCTCTTGAAATCAATGACACGCCAAAAATTAAATACAGAAATAAAAGCCAACGCATGGATCTACAGTACCAAGCGCTGTTGCGTTTCACCCATTTGTCCTAAATCGTCTTTCCAAATCACTTTCACGATACCGCCCTCGGGAGGCACCAAGACTGGGAAAGCGAGGTACACAGGCGAGGTCATTGCCGTGCCCAGATCTGCTTCCATGATCAGGCGATCATTCAAATACGCCCTCACGGTGTGAATGATATTTTTCGGTATTTGACGCCCAGAATCGTCCACTCTAAAACCAGAGTCCATCGGATGGGCTGCAGACCATCTGGCTTCTAAATTGGCCCCAGCTTTAACCGGGCCAGTCCATGCAAGTCGAGTGAGTATGGGAGAGCTCATGGGAAGTTAAGACTCATCTAAGCATGCGGTGGAAGTGATGATGGTCGGCGCATGATTCGCTCGCTCACTGCCATCGTTGAAATAGGCAACAAGCCAGACAGATTGACTGGCTGCCAATCGCAGGCGAGTTTTCAATCTGTATTGAACAGGTTGGTCCATGATCTTGAGGTGAAGTGCCTCAGGGTTGGGGTTCTCTGGCAAGATCACTTTCAGCGCCTTCAGGTGAAGTCCTGTGGGTGCTGTCACAAGCGCTTCTAAAGGAACGGCATTGCCAGTGTCTGCTAAACGTGGGAAAACAAGTTCAATGCCATCTGACGACAACTCATTCAGGGGTCTAGAGAACACCACCTGCTGCGGCATCGCCAGACAGGTTCCGATTGCCCATGCCATACCGCTTCGGCGCATTGGGCTCTGAACTTGGGGTGGAATTGTGAGCTTGCGTATTTTGTTCATCGCCAAGATTTCATGGTTGAGACCACTTGCGCAATTTGTTCGTTCGACAGAATCACCTGAGAGGGTCGTGCCATCTTCAAGTCATGCGTGCTACCAAACGGCGGCATCAAAGTGTTTGGGTTGAATT
>CALAGS010000252.1 GCA_937891665.1 uncultured Burkholderiales bacterium
ATGGCCTTTCACCTGCCCTCGTTGAGCGAGTTGCGCAACACCGAGTTTGAAATATTCAAATTTCAAACCCGTGTGGTGGTGATGCAAGGCGTGGTCTTGGTGTGCTTTGCACTCTTGGGTATTCGCTTGTTTTACCTTCAAGTCATTCGCCATGAAGAGTTACTAGAGCAAGCTGAAAACAACCGAACGGCTGTACTTCCCACTGTGCCCAACCGTGGCACTATTTTAGATCGCAACGGTGTTGTGTTGGCCAATAACTACTCAGCTTACACCCTAGAAATTACGCCTGCGCGGGTGAAAGACTTAGAAGCGACCATCGACAGCTTGTCGGAGATCATCGACATTCCTCTGCGCGACAGAAGACGGTTCAAGCGCATGCGCGAAGAGTCTAAAAATTTCGACTCACTGCCTATTCGCTCGCGTCTGACTGATGAAGAAGTGGCCAAATTCACGGCGCAACAATTTAAATATCCAGGTGTTGAAATCAAAGCTCGGTTGTTTCGCAATTACCCCTTTGGCCATTTGGCCAGCCATGTGGTGGGCTACATCGGGCGTATCAACCAAAAAGAAAAAGAGCAAATCGAAGAGAGTGACGAAGAGGGCAATTACCGCGGTACGCAATACATTGGCAAACTCGGTGTCGAGCAACGCTATGAACGTGAACTGCACGGCATCACAGGTGTGCAAGAAGTCGAAACATCGGCAGGCGGCCGCGCCGTCAGAAGGCTTGCCAGCCGACCAGCCACACCGGGTCAAAACGTCGTGTTGTCTATCGACATGAAATTGCAAAAGATGATTGAAGATTTGTATGGTGAGAGGCGTGGCGCCTTGGTTGCACTTGACCCCCGCACAGGCGAAATCTTGGCCTTCGTCAGCAAGCCCACTTTTGATCCTAATTTATTTGTCGATGGCATCGACAGCGAAAGCTGGAAGCTCTTAAGTGAGTCGATTGACAAGCCCCTTTTAAATCGCGCCATGCGAGGCACCTATCCACCCGGCTCAACCTACAAGCCCTTCATGGCCTTGGCAGCTCTGGAAACTGGCAAGAGAAGCGCCAACGAAATCATCAATGACGCAGGCTCTTGGACCTATGGGGGACACACTTTTAGAAGCCACGGCGATGCAGGCTTAGGCCCAGTCGACATGGTCAAGTCCATCGTGCTCTCTAGCAATGTTTACTACTACTCATTGGCCAACATCATGGGTGTTGACACCATTCATGACTTCATGAAACCCCTTGGGTTTGGCCAAATCACAGGGCTTGATTTACCCGGTGAATTGCGTGGCACCTTGCCCAGTACAGAATGGAAAAAGAAAACTTACAAAAAGCCAGAGCAACAACGATGGTATGGCGGTGAAACTATTTCACTGGGCATTGGACAAGGCTACAACGCCTTCACCATGCTGCAATTGGCAACCGCCACCAGCACATTGGCCAATGGCGGCATTTACCGCCAGCCTCGTTTGGTCATGGCGACTCAAGATCCCATTCAACGCGTAGACCGTGCTGTTGCTGGTGAAGAGCCTGTCAATTTAGGATTCAAGCCAGAAAACGTGGCAGTGGTTCACCAAGGCTTGATCGGTGTGGCCAAAGAGGGCACCGCTGCGCGCGTATTTGCTGGCACACCTTATCAAAGTGCCGGCAAAACAGGCACAGCACAAGCCGTGACCATTGGGCAAAAAGACAAATACAACGCCAGCAAGTTGGACGAGCACCAGCGAGATCATGCTTTGTACATGGCATTTGCGCCCGCAGAGAACCCCCAAATTGCGTTGGCCATCGTGGTCGAAAACGCAGGCTTTGGTGCCGCTCAAGCCGCACCTATTGCCAGGCGCATTTTTGATTATTGGTTGGTGGGTGACTACCCCAGCGTACAAGACATTGAGGCGTCTCAAAAAGGTTTGGCTTCAACACCCATTGGTGTGCGTCGGAAAAAAGACGACGTTCAACTTGTACCAAGTGAAGG
>CALAGS010000253.1 GCA_937891665.1 uncultured Burkholderiales bacterium
GGGTGGTCAACTTCCCGGCAGGCCCCAATGGCATGCGCTTGGTGGGTCAGATGGTCGATGTGCGAATCAATACCGCGCTCTCACATTCTTTGCGCGGCGATTTGGTCACAACAGAATCAACGATCCTTTGAAACATGGCGGCGAAAATCGCCATGCTCAATTCTGGGGCGCCCCTTTAAAGACCAGTTGTAAACATAAACCTGTGCGCGCGCAGTG
This sequence comes from uncultured Burkholderiales bacterium, assembly GCA_937891665.1. Classification (GTDB taxonomy): domain Bacteria; phylum Pseudomonadota; class Gammaproteobacteria; order Burkholderiales; family Burkholderiaceae_C; genus Limnohabitans_A. Next base: position 217 of record CALAGS010000253.1, read on the forward strand.
GCTTGCGCTTCGCCTGCTAGCCATGTGACCTCTGCAGTTGAACGCAAGTACATGGAATTTTCGATCGAAAGAGGATCCACTTCTTCCAACGCATCCAATCGCGGCCAATGAGGTGCTTCAATTTTGTAGAGCTCTCCCAAAACCGGCCCCAGCGGCGCAGACAAATCACCCGAAACCAACATGGCGGGATAGTCACCCATGTCAAACAAGGCACCTTGCACAATCGCTGGGCCAAGGCATGTCGCACCCACCATGTGGTGATGGTTACTTAAACCCGATAGCAAAGTACCGTAAACAAACAGCAACTCAGTTGCGTGTGGAAGTTCCTTGGGCAAAATCATTTTCATCCTTCACATTTTGCGTTAAAGTGAATTCATGAGAGCAGAACAAAATGAGCGCTTCACGCGCATCGGGCAAGGCACACCCTGTGGTGAAATGCTACGTCATTATTGGCACCCCGTTGCTTTGATGGATGAATTCGATCCCAAACTTGACCCCACCATGGCCATCCGCCCGGTCAAAGCCGTTCGCTTGCTGGGTCAAAATTTGGTCTTATTCAAAAATATCCAAGGTGAATTTGGCTTACTCGACCGAGACTGCCCCCACCGCGGCGCCGACTTGGCCTACGGTCGAAACGAAGGTGATGGCCTGCGCTGCCCATTTCATGGTTGGAAATTTGATGTCACTGGGCAATGCCTAGAAACGCCAGCAGAACCCAAGGGCAGTGTCTTGTGCACGCGCATCAAACAACGCAACTACCCGGTGCAAGAACGCAGCGGCATTTTGTTTGCATGGATGGGGGCAGAAGGTAGTTCACCGCCACCCCTTCCTGCCATTGACTGCTTTCAGGCGCCAGGCACTCACACCTTTGCCTTCAAGGGTTTGTGGAACTGCAATTGGCTTCAAGCTTTTGAAGTGGGCATCGACCCAGCACACGCTTCTTTCTTGCACCGCTTCTTCAGCGATGCTTCTCTAGAAGACACTTACGGCAAACAATTTCGAGGCGCCAGCGCAGGTGAAATTGAGGGTGAAAAATGGCCCATGACACGTGTGATGCGAGAGTTTGATCAACCCGACATTGCTTATGCCGAAAAACCCTACGGCTTGCAACTCACCACGCTGCGCCCCTTGAATGACAAACTCACACACGTGCGCATCACCCATTCATTGTTTCCCAACACCTTCGTGATTCCCTTGTCCGAATTCATGACCATCACACAAATGCATGTGCCCGTCGACGACACGCACACATACTGGTATGCAGTGTTTACCAGTTTTGCCAATCCAGTCGACAAAGACACCATGCGCAACCAACGCTTAACGGCTGTCAATTTACCCAATTACATTCCCAAGTCTGGGCAGCACAACCACTGGGGATTTAACTCCGAAGAACAAATGACGCGCACATTTTTAGGCATGGGCGAAGACGACATCAATGTGCACGATCAGTGGGCCTGTGAAAGCATGGGCGCCATTCAGAATCGCACGCGCGAACATTTGGGAACCACAGACAAAGTCATCATTGCCAATCGGCGCATGCTGGCCAAGGCCATTGACGATGCCGGCGCCGGTTCTTTGCCACCTGGCTTTGCCAACCAAGCAATCGCCTCAACACGCTTCGGCCCCGATACGGTCGATGGCATAGCACCTGCGCAAGATTGGCAAACCTGGTCACAGCAAACCATGCAAGGCAAACGCGATAGCGCGCCGTGGGATGCGTCCATTCCCAGCGCAGCCTGATGGTGAAGGCGTGAATTCATGATGGTAGCAAGCCCTGGTTCTTTTGCTGACAAGTGCGGCATCAACACTCCCGCACGACAAACGGACGTAGCGCGTATTCTGGCCTTGGCAGAAGCCTCAGGCCTAGAATGGATTCGACTTGTATGGTGTGATGTGCACGGCAGTTTGCGCGGCAAAACATGGGTCACCTCCGAGTTGGCCACCGCCTTCGCAGAGGGCATGGGCATGGTCAGCACACTCCTGCTCAAAGACACCTCCGACCGCACGGTGTACAAGGTGTTCGAGGCCCAAGTGAAAACTGAGTTGCCAGGATTTGAAGGCGCCAGCAACGTCATGTTGTTGCCCGATCCCAGCACTTTCAAAATACTGCCATGGGCCGAAAAAACAGGATGGCTGTTGTGCCAACCGTGGTTTCCCAACGGTCAAGCCGTACCCTATGACTCACGCCGCACCTTGCAAAGTGCGCTTGAAAAACTGGCCGCCAAAGGCTGGGGCATGAAATGCGGTCTGGAAGTTGAGTTTCACATTTACAAACTCAAAGAGGTAGAACACGGCGACGATGCAGATCCTGTAAAAGCTTCTTGGCCAGGCCCCGCACCCCAAGTCAGCATGATCCATCCTGGCTACAACTTGTTAAATGAGTTGTGGTTTGACCGCGCAGAACCTGCTCTGAAAATTGTGAAGCAAACAGCTCAGGACTTGGGTTTGCCGTTGCTATCTTTAGAGATCGAACTCGGCCCCAGCCAAGTTGAAGCGGTGTTCAAAGTCACCGATGCCATGACCGCCGCCGACAACATGGTCTTGTTCAGAAGCGCCGTTAAACAAGCATTGCGGCGAGGCGGTTATCACGCCACGTTCATGTGCCGCCCCCCGTTTGACAACATCATGAGCAGCGGCTGGCACCTGCACCAATCGCTTTATGACTTGTCTTCTGGGCACAATCTTTTTGCACGAACTTCACATCAAGATATTCAAGAAGCCCTCTCTCTTCGGGCCAACGATGCTCGCCACACGCTGTCCAACATGGGCGCACATTATTTAGCAGGCTTGCTGGCGCATGGCCAAGGCATGACGTCTTTATGCACCACCACCGTGAATGGCTTTGGCCGCTTCAAACCCAACGCACTCGCACCGCAAGCCATTTTGTGGGGTCGTGACAACCGGGGTGCCATGCTCAGAGTGGTGGGCGGCACGGGCGACCCTGCCACACGCATTGAAAACAGGTTGGGGGAACCTGCCGCCAACCCCTACCTGTACATGGCCTCGCAAATTTTGGCTGGACTAGATGGCATTGAAAATTCTTTAAATGCACCTGAGGCCACAGAAACGCCTTATGCAGAGGCCGGCTTGCGCCTGCCGACCACATTGGGTGAGGCCCTCACTCACTTAGATACAAACACGGTTTTGAATACAGGCTTAGGCCGAGATTTTGTCCGCTATTACCAACGCATTAAGCAGTCAGAGCAAACACGTTTCAATGACGCAGAAGACCCTGTTGAATTTGAGCGGCGCGAATATTTCAGCCGCATTTAAGGTCTGCCCAACGCAAAGTGGCTTGGCCTCTTAGACCATCGGTTGTCAGCGTTTCATGCCAGGGAATCCGCCCATGCCACCCAAGCCGCCCATGCCCTTCATGCCCCCTAAGCGCTTCATCATTTTCATCATGCCGCCGCCCGACATTTTTTTCATCATGTCTTGC
>CALAGS010000254.1 GCA_937891665.1 uncultured Burkholderiales bacterium
TAGTTGCCTTCACTGGCGTAGTCTTTTGGACATGCCCCGTGCTTGGGAATCGCCAGCTGGGCCCCAGCGCCGGGAACGCAAAAATTGCCCTTTGTCACGTAATTCGAGGGGCAGCTACCGTCTCTGGGGATGGGCTTCGGTTCAGGTAGCTGCGCGTATGCGTGAAGTAGAAAGCTCAGAGAAAGTGAGCCTGCAAAGGCTTTTTGCATGATCGTCATAAGGTATTGATCCTTTGATTGACGGCGACAAGTTAGCTACACAATCAAGTTAGCTCTTAATCTTCAGTTTTAAGATGTTTTTTGCGATTGCAAGAGCTTGAAAAACCACGCTCCCGTGTTTCAATACGGCTCCACGACTGCGCTTTTTGATTTTTACGCCGTTTTAAGCTGAATGGCAAGTAACCTGCTTTTGGGGAATGTCGCTTTAGGCCCGTGTATCGCCTCGTTAGGATTCACTCATTCACAGCGTAAAACTGGATTGAATGAGCTAACAAAACGGCATATGCTCACGCTGCGTGAGCAAGTTTTTTCAACGAATTTGGTGAATGTATTCTGCCCAGATCAGGCGGGATTTGTTGACTAGCTACAGACCCGCATTGCACAAAATTTTTTCTTTCAGGCACACTCACCCTATGCAAAATGACGAAGGCCAATCCTCTCCAGCGATCCACAATATTGTGTACTGCAGCCGAGCAGTGCATGACATGGATAAAGAAGCGCTGGAAAAAATAATTTCTACAGCCAGACACCACAACCCTAGATTTGGTATCACTGGCTTATTGGTCTTTGGCAGCGGTATCTTCTTTCAATGGTTGGAGGGTCCCAGAGACAACGTAACGAGTTTGTTCAAAATTATCGCTGCAGATTCTCGCCACTCTCATGTTGTGTTGCTCACAAAAGAGGATGAGGTTCGTGAAAGACTTTTTCCTGATTGGGACATGGAGCTGGTGGAGGTTGAAGATATCAGCGCCGTTTTGGAGGATGCTATGCATGAGGCCTCTGACCCACAGCAAAAAAATACTTTGTCTAAGATGTTGCTGGAACTCAAAAAGAGCGCACTAGGTAATCAGGGCTGTTGACGCCGACGGCGTAATGACCACCTGTACCAACTTTGACAGATCCGACCCAAGAGACTGGCTCGCCTGGACGGAAGTGATGAAGCAAGACTTGCGGGGGTAGATTTTTCGCGGTAATTTTTATGTCAATGGTCCTTTATTTGCGCCAGAAGTGCGAGCTGAACAAAACCAGCACCGACAGCAACTCCAGCCGGCCCAGCAGCATGGCAAAACTCAAAACACCCAGCTGGAAGGGGTTCAGGCCGC
>CALAGS010000255.1 GCA_937891665.1 uncultured Burkholderiales bacterium
ATTATTTGCGCGGCCTTGAAGGCGAGCTGGCTCGCAGCGTCAGTTCTTTGGGTCAAGTCAAATCGGCGAGGGTGCATTTGGCGGTGCCCAAGCCCTCGGCTTTTGTGCGCGAACAAGAGCGGCCCTCGGCCTCCGTCATTCTGACTTTGCATCCCGGCCGCATGTTAGACAACCCTCAAATTGCGGCCATCGCCAGACTGGTCAGCTCAGCTGTGCCCGGCATGCGGGTGCAAGAGGTGTCCATCATGGACACAGAGGGTGGCATTTTGGGCAACAGTGCTTCACGCCAAGAAGGGCTCGATCCTTCGCAACTTAAATACACCTCTGAATTAGAAGCCGCACTGAACCGCCGTGTGGCTGCCATTTTGGAACCGCTGGCTGGCAAAGACGGTTTCCGCGCGCAAGTATCAGTCGATTTAGATTTTGACGAGCGCGAGCGCACATCTGAAACTTTTGGCAAAAACTCCCCGCCCGATAAAGCCATTCGCAGCCAAATGTCCATTGAAGCGAATGGCGGCAAATCGGGGTCGGGTGGCGTGCCTGGGTCACTGACCAACCAACCCCAAGATCCTGCCAAGGCCCCGATCACCACCGAAGCAAGGGGTGAAAACCTTCGAGCGCCTGGCAGCATTGATACAGGGGCATCGGGCTCTGATGACGGCAACTCACGCAATGAAAAAACGGTGAACTACGAAGTTGACCGCGCCATTGAAAGAATCAAATCGAGCAAAGGCCAATTGCGCCGCGTGTCGGCCGCTGTGGTGCTTGACTACAAATATGAAAAAGGCGCCAAGGCCAATGCCTCTCGCACCGTGGCTTATACACCTCAAGAAATTCAACAAATCAATGCCTTGGTCAGAGACGCTATTGGCTTCGTCCAAAGACGCGGCGACACTGTCAGCGTAGCCAATTTGCCATTCTCTGAAGAGCCTGCTGCGGTGGTCGAAGACAACACCGGCCGTCTCACCCCCGAACTGACGTCTCAGCTTATTCGGTATGGCGCCATTGCCTTGGGCTTGTTGTTTGCCTATTTCGCCATTGCACGCCCTTTAATGCGTCCTGTGCCATTGCCGCCCATCGATCCCGATTTACCCAATTCTCCGCAGGGTCGCGCCGCCCAACGCATGCGTGATGAAATTAAAGACCTCGATCTGTCTTGGTCCATGGAACAAGAAGTGAAGCGCGCGCAAGAGTTGCGGGTTGAAAAAGAAATTGAAGCGCAAATGGAGCGCATGCGCGAACGCGAAACGGCCAGCAAAGCCAAGTTTGAAGATGTGGTGGCCTATGCCACGAAGTATGCCAGCGAGCAACCCGACGACACCGCTTTGTTATTGCGGGCCTGGGTGGCTGAAACCGGTGCAGCCAATGCATCGGGTCAGGACAAATCATGAACACGGCCGTTTCAAATTTCAAACCGGGTGTCTTGGGCGGTGCGCTTCGCAAAGGCCTGCAATCGCCAGATCTTGAAAAGGCCCACGGCAACAACCTAGACGGCCCATCGCGCGCCGCCATTGTGCTCATGTCATTGGGCCCCGAAGTAGCCGGCACTTTGCTGAAAAACTTCACCCCTGCTGAAGCGCAAAAAGTGTCGTCCCTCATGGCCAACTTCAGAAGCATCGACCGTGAGGTCATGATTCAAGTGCTGGAAGAATTTAAAAACGTGACGGCACACCGCAAGCAAGTGCCGTTTGACCCGCAACGTTTTGTCACGTCCCTCATGGACAAATTTGCTGGCGAAGCAGGTGGTTCAACGGCCAGCCAACTGGCCAGTTCGGTGCCCGCGCTAGATTTGCTCACCAGCATGAGCAACGAGCAATTGCAACGTCACTTGCAGGCCGAAC
>CALAGS010000256.1 GCA_937891665.1 uncultured Burkholderiales bacterium
CAACAATGTGAAATAAATATCTTCTTGAGCGCTCTGTCATTCTGACCATGTAGTCGGGACGCGCTGCGTACCAAACTTCGCGGTCTTTCACCAGATCATTTTCAAGATCGGGCATGGAAAAACCTTGACGAATGCGCACCCAAATATCGGCAGGCGGTTCAGTGACGTCTTCGATTTTGGCTTTGACGATGGGCGTTTTAAGAGGCGCAAGCACAAGAGGTGGCGTCGGTGCCGTGGGTGGTGGTGAGACAACTGTTGTTTCTGCTGTCGTGGCTTCAACTGTTGTGCCAACGTCGACAGCACTGGTTTCGGCTTGTTTTTGAACATTGGCGCAGCCGGTCAAAAAAAGGGCAAGACACAGTCCTAGCTTGATTTTCAGACTGAAGCCCGTGGTGTGGTGGTTCATTTGAAGTCGTTTTTCCAGATTCGCAGATGGGCAAAAATATCTGCTTCATTGTCTTTAACCTGCGGTGCAAATTTTTTGACCGCACCGATCACTGCTGGCGAACGGGTTCTCAAGAAAGGGTTGATTTGCAACTCGTTCGCCAGATTGGCGGGCAAGGTGGGTAAATCCTGAGCCCTAAGGCCTTTGCAATGTTTGGCATAGCTTTGCAGATGTAAATTCTGTGGCTCAACTGCGCTGGCAAATTTCAAATTGCTCAATGTGTACTCGTGCGCGCAACAAACGCGCGAAGCGCCTGGCAGCGCGGCCAGCCGATCCAATGAATCGAGCATCTGCTCTGGAGTGCCTTCAAACAAGCGACCGCAGCCACCAGAGAAAAGCGTGTCACCACAAAAAAGCAGAGGGTCTTGGCCTTCGGGTTCAGCGAAATAAGCGATGTGTCCTGCAGTATGGCCCGGCACATCCAATGTTTGAAAATTCAAGCCAAGCCAGCTGAACTGGTGACCTTGCGATAAGGCTTGATATTTGAAGGGCAATTTTTCGTGGGCTGGCCCGTAAACCTTGGCGCCCCATTGGTGCTGAAGTTTTGCCACGCCCCCCGTATGATCACCATGGTGATGCGTGACTAAAATGCAATCCAGTTTGTGATTGTTGGCAGCCAACCAGTTGTCAACGGGCGATGAATCACCCGGGTCGACAACCAAGGCAAGGCCTTGGTGTTGCAACAGCCAAATGTAATTATCGGAGAATGCGGGCAGCGGTATGAGGTTCATGACTCCTCCTATTATAGAAACCACCTCAATGGCGCAAGATTGGCGTCACTGGTTGGCTACGCCAGCAGGGTCTTATTTGTTGAGCTGGGAGCAATCTCAGGTGGATGCGTTGGTGTCAGACATCTTTGGCTACCACGCACTTCAATTGGGCATGCCCGAGCTAGAGGGCTTGCGAGCCAATCGCATGCCCCATCAGTGGTTGGCTCTGTCAGAAACCAATGCATTGTCAGGGGGGCAGGATTTTCAGTTTGCCGCCCACAGCATCGCGCTGCCCTTTAAGGCCGACAGTTTGGATTTGTTGGTTATGCCGCACAGCTTGGAATTAAGCTTGGATGCGCATGCCACTTTGCGTGAGGCCGAGCGGGTCTTGGTGCCTGAGGGCCATTTGCTGATCACCGGTCTCAACCCGACCAGCCTCTGGGGTTGGCGACACAAGCGCGCTCAATGGTACAGGCGCTGGGGTTTTAAGGGTCTTAGCTCACCAGCTTGCGATGAGTTGATTGGCTATTGGCGACTCAGGGACTGGCTTCGACTGCTGGGCTTTGAGGTCAAAGTGAGTCAATTTGGGTGCTGGCGGCCTGCGCTGGACAAGCCGAAATGGTTTGACCGTTGGGCTTTCATGGACAAATTGGGCGCCAACTGGTGGCCTATTTTGGGCGGGGCCTATGTCATCGTGGCTGTGAAAAAGGTCCAAGGCGGACGTATTTTGGGTGCGACTTGGAAGCAACGCAGGCTTCGAACCAAGGCTGCCGTCACCTTGGCGCGGCGACAAAATCAAACTCAAGGCGACGCTGGCGTCCAAAGAAAGAGTGAATGTGAATCACGTTGAAATTCATACGGATGGCGCTTGCAAGGGCAATCCTGGGCCAGGTGGCTGGGGTGCATTAATGCGGTCCGCCGAGCATGTGCGGGAAATATTTGGGGGTGAGCTAGACACCACCAACAACCGAATGGAGCTGACGGCGGTGATCGAGGCCTTGATCGCATTGAAACGTCCCTGCAAGGTCACACTGTTTTTGGACAGTGAGTATGTTCGAAAGGGCATTACCGAGTGGATTCACGGCTGGAAAGCAAGGGGGTGGCGAACCGCCGCCAAGCAACCCGTTAAAAATGCTGATTTATGGCAAAAATTAGACCTTTTGGTAGAAAATTCGGGACACCAAATTGATTGGCGATGGGTCAAGGGGCACGCCGGCGACCCCGGCAATGAAAGGGCGGATGCCTTGGCCAACCTGGGTGTCGACAAAGCCCTAGGAAGGATTTAGCACCCTTCAAAAGAAGCTTTTTGGTTCGTGGCTCCAATAGGATTCGACATGTCAGAGTTTTGGTCAGTCGGCCATGAGGTTTTTGTCACGACAGAGGACGCCAACAACTGTTACATTTTCAGTCTGTTTTGGATCCTCTTCGGAATCATTGATGTCTTTCAAAAAACCTTATCTCCCCCTTGCGCTCATTGGTCTGGCCCTTGCCCTGGGTGCAGCTTGGTGGTTTCAAAATAAACCTGCAGCGCCAAAGCCAGAGCTTGCTGCTTCTGGCGCCGCCGCTAACAGCGCTGCTCAGCCTGCCCCTGCTTCTGCTGCTGCACCTGGTTCTGGTGGTACTCCGGGTGTTGCGCCAGGTTCGAGACCGCCTCAAAGGCCACCTGCAGTCGAGGTTGCCAAGGTTGAAAAAGCCATGTTGGTGGACGAGACCCAATCGGTTGGCAGCTTGCGTTCGTTTCAAGGCGTGATATTGCGGCCCGAGGTGGGCGGCAGAGTCAGTCAGGTGCTTTTCAAAGACGGACAAAAAGTAAAAAAGGGGCAGGTCTTGGTCCAGTTTGACGATCAACTGCCTTCTGCACAACTGGCTCAGTCCAAAGCTGAGTTGTCAATTGCACAAGCGAACCACAAGCGCAATCAAGAGCTTGTCGCGCAAAACTTTATCAGCAAACGTTCTTTGGATGAATCCGATGCAGCGCTTCAAGTTGCACAAGCCAAATTGGCATTGGCCCAAGCCACCTTGCAGCGCTTGAAAGTGCTTGCCCCATTTGATGGCACCGCTGGCTTTCGTCAAATTAACGTGGGTGATTATTTAAAAGATGGCGCCGACATGGTCAACATCGAGGACATTGATGCTGTTTTGCTTGACTTCCGTTTGCCAGAGCGTTTCCAAGCCAAAGTTAAACCTGGACAAAAAGCGCAAGTCACCATGGACGCTTTGCCCGGCCGTAAATTCACGGCAGTCATTCAAGCCATAGATCCTTTGATTGATGCCAATGGCCGCTCTGTGGGTGTGCGCGGTTGTATCGATAACCGGCAAATGCAATTGCGCCCTGGTATGTTTGCACGTGTCAATGCTGTGTTTGGTGAGCGAGCTGACGCGATGGTCATACCCGAAGAAGCCATCGTGCCGCAGGGCGGTCGTTCAACAGTGGTGCGTGTCGTTCCCGGACCCAATAAAGATGAACTGATTTCTGAAAGAGTCACCGTCAAGATTGGCATTCGCCAACCTGGGCGAGTAGAGATTTTAGAAGGCTTGGCGATAGGCGACTCTGTGGTGGTAGCCGGGCAACAGCGCTTGCAAAAAGATGGCACTGTCGTACGCATTGTGGACACTTCAAAAGCACAAGGGGGTGGCGCCAACGCGGCCGCAGGGCCGAGGCCTGAGGTTGCAGGCAATGCACCCAAGCCCGCAGAAAAATCCGGCCCCAAGGGCGGCAATGCAGCAGCAGCGAAGGATGGCAGAGGACCTGCTGTCGCGGGCGAGAATCCATGCACACGAGGTCTGAATGCAACTCGCTGAAACATCCATTCGAAGGCCGGTCTTTGCGACCGTTTTATCGCTGATCATCCTCTTGATCGGCGCGGTCAGTTTCAACCGTCTTTCTTTGCGTGAGTATCCCAAGATTGACGAGCCCACTGTCACGGTCAGTGTGAAATACCCCGGTGCATCGGCCGAGGTGATTGAGTCCCAAGTCACCAAGCCATTGGAAGATTCCATTGCCGGCATTGATGCTGTCGACGTCATCACCTCCATCAGCCGTGCCGATCAGTCTCAAATCACAGTTCGTTTTCGCTTAGAAAAAGACGCCGACACAGCCGCAGCAGAAGTTCGCGACAGAACCTCTCGAATTCGCGGGCGTTTGCCTCAAGCCATTGAGGAACCTGTCATTGCCAAGGTCGAGGCAGATGCCTTTCCTGTTATTTGGTTGACTTTTTCCAGCGAAGTCTTGTCTCCCCTTCAAATCAATGATTTGATCAATCGCGTCGTGAAGCCGCGTCTGCAAACCGTGACAGGTGTGGCCGACGTTCGCATTTACGGCGAGCGCAAATATGCCATGCGCGTTTGGTTGGATGCTGAACGCATGGCCGCTTATCGCCTCACATCTCAAGACGTTGAAGACGCCATTCGCCGCAGCAACTTGGAGTTGCCAGCGGGACGCATTGAGTCACAACTGCGCGAGTTCAGTGTGACTTCGCAAACTAACCTGATCAGACCCGGCCAGTTTGGTGATATCACCATTCGCAATGTGAATGGCTTTCCGATCAAGATCCGTGACGTGGCCAGAGTTGAGGAAGGGACAGCGGATGACCGCAGTCGAGTGCGTTTGAATGGCTTGCCATCTATCTCAGCCGGCGTGATACGACAAGCTACAGCCAACCCTTTGGAATTGTCAAAGGGCGTTCGCGCAATGATCCCCAAACTGCAGCAAGATTTAACGAGTGACATTGTGATCAATGTGGCCAACGACAACTCAGTGTTCATTGATAAATCCATTAAGAGTGTTTTTAAAACCATTGTTGAAGCTGTCATTTTGGTGGCGATTGTGATTTTTGTTTTTCTTCGAACCGTCCGCGCTTCCATCATTCCCATCATCACCATACCCGTCAGTTTGGTTGGCACTTTCGCCATGATGGCTTTGGCGGGCTTCACCATCAACACACTGACATTGCTGGCGCTTGTTCTGGCCATCGGCTTGGTGGTGGACGATGCCATCGTGATGCTAGAAAACATTTACCGCCACATTGAAGAGGGGCTCGATCCTTTTTCTGCGGCCATCAAAGGGGCCAAAGAAATTGGCTTTGCCATTGTGGCCATGTCGCTTACTTTGGCAGCCGTGTTTGCACCTTTGGCCTTTACGCCAGGGCGAACTGGTAAGTTGTTCAGTGAGTTTGCCTTGGCCTTGGCCGGCGCTGTGTTGGTCTCTTGCTTGGTGGCGCTCACCTTGTCGCCCATGATGAGTTCTTTGCTGTTGCGACACAACCCGAACCCGAATTTCTTTGACAGGTTCATGGAAAAAATCCTAACCGGTTTGTCAAATGGCTATACAAAGCTACTGACCCTGGTCTTGAAAAAAGCGCGCTGGCTGGTGGTCTTGATCATGGCTTCCTGTGGCGTTGGCATTGTGTTGGTTTATCCCAACATGAAGCAAGAACTCTCACCCTTGGAAGATCGCGGCACCATTTTGGCAACGGTCAATGCACCCGATGGCTCCACATTGGACTACACCGATAAATATGCCAAGGCCCTAGAAAAAATTGGCACTGCTTATCCAGAATTTGACCGAATTTTTGCCAACTTAGGCAATCCCACTGTTGGGCAAGGCAGTGTGATTTACAGAGCTGTGGACTGGGATGAGCGCAAGCGAACGACGCTTGAAATTGCCCGCGAATTGCAAGGTAAATTCAACGGCATTGCTGGCGTCAACGCGTTTCCCATCACACCCCCATCCTTAGGCCAAGGTTTCCGAGAGCGTCCCGTTAATTTCGTCATTCAAACCTCTGACAGCTATCAAAATTTAAACGCAGTCACGCGTCAAATGTTGGATGAGATTGCCAAGAATCCTGGCTTCATTGCAACTGATGTCGATTTGCGCTTGAACAAGCCGGAGCTGCGAGTTGAGGTAGATCGAATCAAAGCAACCGAGTTGGGCGTGAGTGTCGATGTGGTTGCGCGGGCCATTGAAACCATGTTGGGTGGGCGTGTCGTGACACGTTACAAACGTGATGCAGAGCAATACGACGTCATTGTGCAAACCCAAATGAGCGGCCGTAACACACCGGATGACATTGACAACATTTATGTCCGTGGCCGAAATGACGCAGTCATTCCTCTTAGTGCCTTGGTCAAAGTTCGCGAGAGTGTGTCGCCTCGTGAATTGAATCACTTTGGTCAGCGTCGATCGGTCTCGATCACGGCCAATTTGGCATCCGACTATGCGCTGGGCGATGCCCTGAAATTCTTAGACAAAACAGCCGCTGGCATTTTAAAGACCGGTTACACCACAGAACTGAATGGCACGTCGCGTGAATTTAGAAATTCACAAGGCGCGCTGGTCGTTGTGTTTGTGTTGGCTTTGTTCTTTATCTTTTTGGTCTTGGCTGCTCAGTTTGAGAGCTTCATTGATCCATTGGTCATCATGTTGTCGGTGCCCTTGTCCATGTTTGGTGCCCTCATGACGCTGAAGTTGACAGGGGGTACGCTCAATGTGTATTCCCAAATTGGCTTGATCACATTGGTTGGCTTGATTACCAAGCACGGCATTTTGATTGTGGAGTTTACGAATCAGTTGCGAGAGCAGGGTGTCGATACCTTCGATGCCATCGTGAAGGCTTCAGGCCAACGTTTGCGCCCCATTTTGATGACCACTGGCGCCATGGTGCTGGGTGCTTTGCCATTGGCCCTTGCCACTGGCGCAGGTTCTGAGAGCCGTATTCAAATTGGCTGGGTCATTGTGGGGGGTATGAGTTTTGGAACGCTGCTAACAGTCTTTGTGGTGCCCACCATGTACTCGCTGTTTGCGCGCAAAAAGATTCCTGGAGCCAACAAGGCTGATGCGCTGGATCAACCCGCAAGTTCAGTGCAGCCGCACTGACATTGTGGTTTAGAGCACCAACACGTCCACCCAGTCACCCAACTGGGCTGTGCCTTGTTGGTGTGACAAAACAATCAGCCCATTGGCTTGCACCATAGAGCTCAAGACACCTGAGCCTTGGTTGCCGGTGGTGATCACTTGAAGTTCGCCTTGCGCGTTGCGTGAAACAATGCCGCGTTGGTATTCTGTTCTGCCCGGTTTTTTGCGCAACACCTCCTGCGTTTTGGCCCTGAGCATCGGCAGGGGCGTGGCCGTGCAGCCCATCATCTTCAGCAAGGCTGGTTTGACAAAAGCCAAAAAGGTGACCATGACCGCTACCGGGTTGCCTGGAAGCCCAAATAAAACAGCAGAACGCTGGCCTTTTTGAATTCGGCCGACGGCCATCGGACGACCAGGGCGCATGGCAATTTTCCAAAACACCACATCTCCCAATTTCTTCATCATGGCCTTGGTGAAATCGGCTTCGCCCACACTCACACCGCCGCTGGTGATGATCGCATCAGCACGCTCTGCGGCATGGTTAAAAGCTTTCTCCAGCAAGACAGGTTCGTCTTTGACAACGCCCATGTCGATCACCTCGCAGCCAAGTGCTTGAAGCATGCCGTGTACCGTATAGCGGTTGCTGTCATAGACCGCACCTTCGCGGGGCGCTTCACCCAGACTCAAAATTTCATCGCCCGTTGAGAAATAAGCCACCCGCAAGCGCCGCACCACCAAAACGTTGGGAACGCCCAAACTGGCCAGCAGTCCTGCTGCTGCAGGCGTGATCAAGGCGCCTTTCAGAAGGGCGGCTTGCCCCTGCATGATGTCTTCGCCACACAAGCGGCGGTTGTCACCAGCCTTTAGCAGACCAGCAGGAATCTCAATCGCATCGCTCGTCTTGATTTGACAAAGCTCTTGCGGCACCACAGTGTTCAGGCCCTTGGGCATGATGGCGCCTGTCATGATCTTGACGCATTCGCCGGCGTTGACATGTCCCTCCCATGCTTTGCCCGCAAGGGCGGTACCCACCACCTTGAGTGACAAGACTTGTGAGTCATTCAATTCGCCCCCATCGAAGGCAAAGCCATCCATGGCGGAGTTGTCGTGAGGTGGCACATTGATGGGGCTGATCACGTCTTGCGCAGTGACTCTGCCCAATGCTGCAAGGATATCGACTGATTCTGAGTCGTGCACTGGCGTCACTAAGTGATCCAGAAAATTCAAGACCTCATTGGCCGAAAGTGCCAGCGGGTCATAAGCTTCAAGTTGTGCGGCAATGTCAGCCAGTGACGGTGGGTGTGTCATGTGGTTTGTTCGAGGCGGTGCAGTTCTTCGAGGGTGTTGGCATTGAAAAAGGCACGCGGGTCAACGTCGGCTGAGTCAAATGGCACCAGCACCGTTTTGTGCAAGGCTGTCCATGCGTCAATTTTGCGGCCGCCCGATTGCATGAACTTAACCAAACTTTCTAACAAGTTCACCCGCATCAAACAAAAGACGGGTTGCGCTCGCACAGTGCCGTCTTCTTCTCTGGCGGCGGCCACTGTGATGTCAGCTTCTTCAGAAATTAAGATGTCCAACAAACGCTGCGCTAAATTGAATGGAAACAAGGGGCTGTCACAAGGCACGGTCAGCAGCAAGTCTGTTTCACAGCGTTCAAGGCCTGTTAAAAATCCGGCAAGGGGGCCAGCAAAACCATCGGTGCTGTCGGGCCATACTTGCACCCCAAATGATTCATAGGCCGACAAGTTTCGGTTGGCCACCACCATGATCTGTGACAAAGGCTCAGACGTTTGCATTTGCAGGCGCATGAGTGTGTGAAGGGTCAGTGGCGTGCCATTGAAATTTTGCAAACCTTTGTCAATGCCGCCCATGCGCGCACCTCGACCGCCGGCCAAAATCAAGCCTGTGATGCTCAGATCGTTCATGTAGAAAATTGTTCCATAGATGTCCAATGAATGAGATTAGCCGCCGATGTAGCTCATCTCAACCTTGCGTTTGGCACCGCTTGGCGATGCACCGTTTTCCAATTCAGACTCTGAGACTCGAAGTTCAGAATAACGGTCATCTCGTTGCGACCAAATGGCCGCAATCGCCTGCGTGAGGGCGCTTTGATCCAACTCGCTTCGCACCAAAGGTTTGAGGTCGTAGCCTTGAGAGGCAAACAAACACAAATAGAGTTGACCTTCGGTGGTCAAGCGCGCGCGGTTGCAATCGCTGCAAAAGGCTTTGGTCACACTGCTGATGAACCCAATTTCGCCCAAGCTCTCATCGTGAACGCCTTGTTCATTCAGATAACCCCAACGCTCTGCTGTTTCGCCGGCCTGGCTGGCTTGAAGCGGTGTCAATGACATCTCGGTTTGCAGCAACTGCAAAATGTCGGCGCTGGGCATCACCTCATTCATGCGCCAGCCATTGGTGGCACCCACATCCATGTACTCAATGAACCGAAGTGCAATGCCTTTGCCTTTGAAATAACGTGCCATGGGCAAAATTTCTTGCTCATTGGTGCCGCGCTTGACCACCATGTTGACTTTGATGGGGCCTAAGCCAGCAGCCTGTGCGGCTTGAATACCCTCTAGAACATCGCTGACAGGAAAGTCGACGTCATTCATTTTCTTGAAGACGTCGTCGTCAAGTCCATCGAGGCTAACCGTCACTCGTTTTAAGCCAGCAATCTTGAGGGCCTGAGCTTTTCTTGCCAAAAGGGAACCATTGGTTGTGAGGGTGATGTCCAAGTCTTGACCAGCCAAAGTTTTCAAAGCTGCCAACTGAGCAATGAGCACTTCTAGATTTTTTCGCAGCAGGGGCTCGCCGCCCGTCAGTCGAAGTTTTTCAACACCCAAGGCAATGAAGCTTTGGGCTGTGCGCGTAATTTCTTCGAAGCTGAGCAGCGCACTGTGTGGCAAATAGACATAGTCGTTGTTGAAAATTTCTTTTGGCATGCAGTAGCTGCAGCGGAAATTGCAACGGTCTGTGACACTGATGCGCAAATCTCGCAAAGGCCGCTTTCTTTGATCAAGCAACTGCTTGCCTGGCGCCCAAGCTTGCGCTTGCGAAGACTCAGGAATGGGCAGGTTTCCCAGGGGCTGGCTGATGATGGGAATAACGCGTTCAGACACAACGTGCGCCGTCTACTTCAATGCAAACACCACTGATGAAGGAGCCTTCGTCGCTGGCCAAATACAAGGCCGCATTGGCAACATCCAAGGCCGTCGAAAAACGACCCAGCGGAATGGAAGCCATGAATTTGGCGCGTCTGGCATCGTCCACCGGGCCGCCTGCAAATTCTGCCGACAATCCGGTATCGGGGTTGAACACAGGGTTGATGCAGTTCACACGAATGTTGTCGGGGCCGAGTTCTGCAGCCAAGGATTTGCTGGTGGTAATGACCGCACCTTTGGAGCCGTTGTACCAAGTGAGGCCCGGGCGTGGCCGAATGCCAGCGGTAGACGCAATGTTGATGAAGGCGCCACCCCCATTTTTACGGAATTCTGGGACTGCGTGAATGGTGGACAGATAAATGCTTTTCATGTTGACCGCGTAGCACCGGTCAAACTCATCTTCGCTGACTTCCAGGGCAGGGCGATTGCGGTGTGTCCACCCTGCGTTGTTGACCATCACATCCAAGTGCCCCCACAATTTCACAGCTTGCTGAACCATCGCTTTGACATCGTCAGAGCGTGTGACGTCTGCAGCAAAAAAGGCGGCAGTGCCACCAGCCGCTTGAATTTCTTGGACCACTTTGTCACCCGCAGCGGCTTGAATGTCGTTGACCAAAACCTTGGCGCCATGCGCTGCGAAATGTTTGGCGATGCCTTCGCCAATACCGCCACCGGAACCCGTCACGATGACCACTTTTTGATTGATGTTCATTTGAAATCCTAAAAATGAAATGACTGCAAAGACAATTCAGCGCACAAAAAAATTAGCCATGGTGAATGGCCACTGTCTTCAAGGTGGTGAAACCATACAGTGCTTCGAAACCTTTTTCACGGCCATGACCAGAAGACTTCACGCCGCCAAAGGGTAACTCAACACCACCGCCTGCGCCGTAGTTGTTGACAAACACTTGGCCGCTTCTAAGACGTTTGGCAATTCTGAATTGACGTCCGCCATCTCGAGTCCACACGCCAGCCACCAGCCCAAACGAGGTAGCATTGGCAAGTTGTATGGCCTGATCTTCGTCGACAAAACTCATGGCTGAAAGCACCGGGCCAAACACCTCTTCTTGCGCCACCCTATGGTCGACAGGAACGTCGCGCAATAAAACAGGCGCTTGGTAAAAACCAGACTCAGGTGCGTCCGACGCCACCACGCCTTGCGCCACAGTGGCAATGCCGGCAGCTTGAGCATCTGCCAAGAAGCCCTGAACGCGTTGTTTTTGGGAGGCTCGAATGAGGGGTCCTAAATTCAAATCTGCCTTGGCAGGGCCCACACGCAACTTAGAAAAAGCCTCACCCAGTCTTGCCAACAAGGGCTCGTAAATGCTTTGCTCAATCAAGACGCGAGAGCCTGCACTGCAAGTCTGTCCCGAGTTTTGAACGATGGCATTGATGACCACAGGTATGGCTGCATCCAAGTCGGCATCGGCAAAAATGATTTGCGGGCTTTTGCCGCCCAACTCGAGCGTGACAGGGCAGTGTCTTGCGGCGGCCGCTTGTTGAATCAAAGTGCCCACTGTGGGGCTGCCCGTGAAACTGATGTGATCGATGCCTGGATGTTTGGCCAGAGCATCTCCTACTTCATGGCCGTAGCCTGTGACGATGTTGATGGCGCCTGCGGGAAAGCCGACTTCGGCTGCCAATTGCGCCACGCGAATTAAGCTCAAGCAAGCATCTTCTGCGGGTTTGACGACACAGACATTGCCTGCCGCCAAAGCACCACCCACACACCTGCCAAAAATTTGCATGGGGTAATTCCACGGCACGATGTGCCCAGTCACGCCGTGGGGCTCGCGCCATGTAAGAACGCTGTAGCCATTTTGATAAGGAATGGTTTCGCCATGAAACTTATCGCAAGCACCGGCGTAAAACTCAAAGTAACGAACCAAGGCACGGGCGTCGGCCATGGCTTGTTGTGTGGGCTTGCCGCAGTCGCGTTGCTCAAGTTGCATCAGCTCGTCTGCATGTTCGGCCACTTTGCGTGAAAGTGCCATGAGCAAACGACCGCGCTCAGCGGCATTGATTTTGGCCCAAGGTCCTTCGAAGCATTGCCGAGACGACTGCACTGCTTGGTCAATGTCAGATGCCGAGCTGCGTTGAATGTGATCAAAAACTTGGCCATCAGAAGGGTCAAGCATGGGGATGGTTTGCCCCGTCTGGCTGGCCACCGATTGGTTGTGAATGAAGTTGAGTTGCATAGACGTATTTTGCGCGTAAAAAAGCCCGAACATGTTGCCATGAACGGGCTTTGTTTGAGAGGGCTTATTTAGCCGTGGAATTGCATCATCAAAGGCACGATCAGCAGAGCCACAATGTTGATGATCTTGATCAACGGGTTGATGGCTGGGCCAGCTGTGTCTTTGTAGGGGTCGCCCACGGTGTCGCCGGTCACAGCGGCTTTGTGAGCCTCAGAGCCTTTGCCGCCGTGATGGCCGTCTTCGATGTACTTCTTGGCGTTGTCCCATGCACCGCCGCCGGTACACATGGAAATGGCCACAAACAAGCCGGTCACAATGGTTCCCATCAGCAAACCACCCAAAGCTTTGGGGCCCAAAATGAGGCCCACCACAACGGGCACCACCACAGGCAACAAGCTAGGAATGATCATCTCCTTAATGGCCGCAGTGGTCAGCATGTCAACAGCGCGGCCGTACTCTGGCTTGGCGGTGCCTTCCATGATGCCCTTGATTTCGCTGAACTGACGGCGAACTTCCACCACCACAGCCCCCGCAGCGCGGCCAACCGCCTCCATGGCCATCGCGCCGAACAAGTAGGGAATGAGGCCGCCGATGAACAAGCCCACAATGACCATGGGGTCGGACAAGTCAAAGGAAATGGCTTTGCCATAGGTTTCGAGCTTGTGGGTGTAGTCGGCAAACAAAACCAAAGAGGCCAAACCGGCAGAGCCAATGGCATAGCCTTTGGTCACGGCCTTGGTGGTGTTGCCCACAGCATCCAGCGGATCGGTAATGTCGCGCACGCTGCTAGGCAGTTCTGCCATTTCGGCAATACCGCCAGCGTTGTCGGTAATGGGGCCATAAGCGTCCAAAGCCACCACAATGCCGGCCATGGACAGCATGGACATGGCTGCCACGGCAATGCCGTACAAGCCCGCCAATTTGTAGGACGCCAAAATGGCAATGCACACAAAAATCACGGGCCAAGCTGTGGAGCGCATTGAAACGCCCAAGCCGGCAATGATGTTGGTACCGTGACCCGTTGTAGAAGCTTGCGCAATGTGTTGCACAGGGCTGTATTGGGTACCGGTGTAAAACTCAGTAATCCAAACCAAGGCGGCCGTCAAAACCAAACCTACAGTGCATGCACCAAACAACTTCATTTGGCTGCCTGTGGCCGTAATGGCGTTGTCCGGCATGATCCACATCGTGACGAAATAGAACGCTATCAAGGACAAGCCGCCAGCAATTGCCAAACCTTTGTACAAGGCGGGCATCACATTGACCATGCCGGGGGTTGCTTTGACAAAGAAGCAGCCAATGATGGAGGCAATGATAGACACAGCACCCAAAGCCAGGGGGTACATCACGGCATTGCCAGGCGCCCCAGCGATGAGCAGCGAGCCCAACACCATGGTGGCAATCAAGGTGACTGCGTAGGTTTCAAACAAGTCAGCGGCCATACCGGCGCAATCGCCCACGTTATCGCCCACGTTGTCGGCAATCACGGCGGGGTTGCGAGGGTCATCCTCTGGGATCCCGGCTTCTACCTTACCGACCAGGTCGGCACCCACGTCAGCACCTTTGGTGAAGATGCCACCGCCCAAACGGGCGAAGATGGAAATGAGGGAAGAGCCAAAGGCAAAGCCAATGAGCGGGTTCAAGATGACAGACAGCTTGACGTCGGGGGTGTGGTTGCCATTGCCAGCCAAGAACCAGTAAAAGCCCGTGACACCCAATAGACCCAAACCAACCACAAGCATGCCGGTAATGGCGCCGCCTCGGAATGCAACGTCAAGGGCAGGGCCGATGCCTTTTGTGGCTGCTTGCGCAGTACGCACATTGGCTCGAACAGAGATGTTCATGCCAATGAAGCCACAGGCGCCCGATAAAACAGCGCCAATGACAAAGCCAATGGCGGTCATGCTGTCAAGGAACACACCCATGAGGATGGCCAAGACGACGCCTACGATGGCAATGGTTTTATATTGTCTGGCCAGATAAGCCGCTGCACCATCTTGAATGGCGGCTGCAATTTCTTGCATCCGTGCATTGCCTGGGTCTTGGGCCAAAATCCAACCGCGAGCCCAAACGCCATAAATCACGGCGATCAGTCCACAAACTAGCGCCAAAATCAACGCTGAATTGCCTGTCATATATCAATCTCCTTAGTTTTTACAGCTAGAAGGAGGTGCAACGCTCTGGGAACACCTCCCTGCGTTGCTTCCTCGCTCCCACTAGGAGTCGATTGGCCAACTTAAGCATTAAAAGGGCAATGTTCAGAAGAAGCAAGCCCTGTGAAAGTAAAATCGGGGTTAATCCTAAGGTTCTTAGATTCTCATCAACTCTTTAAGTTTTCAGAAAAATGTCTTTAGATAACGTCACCCCCGGTAGCAAAGTTCCCGAACAATTCAACGTCATCATCGAAATTCCGATGAACGCCGACCCCGTGAAATACGAAGTCGACAAGGCCACTGGCGCCATTTTTGTTGACCGCTTCATGAGCACGTCCATGCATTACCCCACCAACTACGGCTATGTGCCTAAAACCATCAGCGGTGATGGCGATCCTGTTGACGTGTTGGTCATTACCCCAGTGCCACTTATCCCTGGCGTTGTGGTGCCTTGCCGTGCCATTGGCATCTTGAAAATGGAAGACGAAGCGGGCGAAGACGGCAAAGTGTTGGCCGTGCCCACCGACAAAATTTTGTCCATCTACACCCAATGGCAAAAGCCTGAAGACTTAAACCCACTGCGTTTGAAAACCATTGCGCACTTCTTTGAGCATTACAAAGATTTGGAAGTGGGCAAGTGGGTCAAAATTATTGGCTGGGAAGGCCCTGAATCCGCCAAGAAAGAAATCTTGGATGGCATTGCCAACTACCAAAAAGAAAACGCCTAAAAAACTGAAAAGCCAATCACTTCGCTTTCAGGGGCGATCGGCCTTCCAAGTTTTCCAAATAGGCCGCCACGCCGTGGCCTTCTTTTTCCAAATACTTTTCCACCGCATCGGCAAAGCCAGGATGGGCTAGCCAATGCGCGCTATTGGCCTTGATAGGCAGCAGGGCCCGCGCCATTTTGTGCTCGCCTTGCGCACCCCCTTCAAACCGCTCAACCCCTTTGGCAATGCACCACGCAATGGGTTGGTAATAGCAGGCCTCAAAGTGCAAACAATCGACTCGCTCTAAGGCCCCCCAATAGCGGCCATAGGCTACGTTATTGCCCAAGCCAATCAGGCTGCAAGCCATGCGCTGGCCATTTTTTTCTGCAATGAAAAGCACCCAGTTCTCGGGCATGGTGTCTTGCATGCGCTGAAAAAAGTCACGGTTTAAATACGGCGCGTTGCCATGCTCGAAATAGGTTTGGGCATAGCATTGGTAAAAGAAATCCCAGTCAGCGCTTTGAATTTGAACGCCTTCAAAGGCTTTGAAAACCACGCCTGCTTCAGCCACTTTGCGTCGCTCTTGCTTGATTTTTTTGCGTTTTTCCTGATTCAAAGCCCTCAGAAAAGCCTCAAAGTCGTCGTATGCGGCGTTGTGCCAATGAAATTGAACGGTATGACGGCTTAGCCAACCGGCCGTTTCAGTCACTTGAAGGTCATCGTTCGACAAAAACAACAAGTGCAAAGAGGACCAATCTTCATTTTGGGCCAGCTCAACCATGGCCGACAGAAGGGCAGATTGGCTCTGGCTTGAGTCGGCCAGCAAGCGCGAGCCAGGCACTGGCGTGAACGGCACGGCAGACACAGCTTTGGGGTAATAGTTCAAGCCATGTCTTTGGTAGGCATCCGCCCAAGCCCAATCGAACACATATTCCCCATAAGAATGGGGCTTGATGTACAAAACAGCAGCCCCCGCCAATTGGCCAAGCTTTGGCGGCATGGCATGGCGAAGGGTGACAAGCTGCAATTGCCACCCCGATTGAGCCGAGGCTGAGCCACTTTCTTCCATGGCGCTCAGATAGGCGTGGCGCATGAAGGGGGTGGGCTCGGTTTGAGCCTCTAGCAACGCATCCCAGTCCTTTGCTGAAACATTGCGCATCGAACCCTGCACCTCAATGACATAATTGTTGGAATTGAATTCCTTCACCTGTATGACCCTTCAACTTTGTATAGCCCAACTCAACTTCGTCGTCGGCGATATGCCGGGCAACGCCCGCAAAATCATCGATGCGGCTCGCACAGCTTACGACCAAGGCGCAAAGGTCTTGATCACCCCTGAGCTGGCCATTTGTGGCTATGCCGCAGAAGACCTTCTGCTTCGACCTGCATTCATGGCTGCCTGCGATGATGCCTTGAAAACAGTGGCCCGCGAGTTGGCTGGGTTAAAAGGTTTGCACGTGGTGGTGGGGCACCCTGATGGCGGCGGTATCCAAAGCCGCAGCGTCTCGGTCACAAAGCGTTTCAACCGGGCCAGTGTCTTGTGCGAGGGGCAGGTCATTGCCTCCTACGCCAAACAAGAATTGCCCAATTACCAAGTGTTTGACGAGCGTCGGTATTTCACACAGGGGCATGAGCCCTGTGTGTTTGAAGTTGACGGCGTGAAAATGGGCTTGTTGATCTGTGAGGATGCATGGTTTGAAGCGCCTGCTCAAAGTGCTCGCAATGCAGGTGCACAGTTGTTGTTGGTTCTAAATGCGTCCCCCTTCCATGTGGGCAAGGGGCTCGAGCGCGAGGTTCAAATGGGCCAACGTGTCAAAGAGTGCGGATTGCCACTCGTCTACGCGCATTTGGTGGGTGGCCAAGACGAGGTCATTTTTGAAGGGCGGTCCTTTGCGCTCAATGCCAAGGCAGAAGTTGTCGCCAGAGCACCCGCATTTCAAGAGTGCTTACAAACCATCAGCGTTCAAAACAATCAAGGCCCCGAGGGCCTGCAAATTTCAGGTACCACGGTGTCTGCAAGCAACTCTTGGGAAGAAGACCTTTGGCACGCATTGGTCTTGGGCATTCGCGACTATTTAGGCAAGAACGGCTTTCCTGGCGCCATCTTGGGACTATCTGGTGGCATCGATTCCGCCTTGGTGCTGGCGCTGGCCGTTGACGCCTTGGGAGCAGACAACTTGCATGCGGTCATGATGCCGTCGCCCTATACCGCTGACATCAGTTGGATCGATTCGCGCGAGATGGTGAAACGCCTGGGTGTGCGTTACGACGAAATCGCCATTGCGCCATTGTTTGAGGGCTTCAAATTGGCTTTGGCAGACCAATTCAAAGGTTTGGCAGAAGACACCACCGAAGAAAATATTCAGGCGCGTGTTCGCGGTACGCTGCTCATGGCCATGTCCAATAAAACGGGCGCCATTGTGCTGACCACCGGCAACAAGAGTGAAATGGCCACAGGGTATTGCACCTTGTATGGCGACATGGCTGGCGGTTTTGCGGTCATCAAGGATGTTGTCAAAACACAAGTCTTCAAGTTGGCCGAGTGGCGCAATCAAAATGATCCTTATGGCACAGGCCGCAATCCCATACCCGAGAGAATCATCACCCGTCCGCCCAGTGCTGAATTGAGAGCGGACCAAAAAGACCAAGACAGTTTGCCCCCCTACGAAGTCTTAGATGCCATCGTTCAAAGGTACATGGAGAACGACGAAGGCATTCAAGCTTTGGTGGCAGATGGTTTTGATCGCTCAGACGTTGAAAAAGTTACCCGGTTGATTAAACTCAACGAGTACAAGCGCCGACAATCTCCTGTGGGAATTCGTGTCACACACCGCAGTTTTGGCAAAGATTGGCGTTATCCTATTACCAATCGATTTCGAGCTTAATTTTTCAGACTGGACCTGACGCATGAAACAAATCACAGCCATCATCAAACCCTTCAAACTTGAAGAAGTGCGTGAGGCACTTGCTGAATGTGGTGTGACAGGACTCACTGTGACGGAAGTCAAGGGATTCGGTCGCCAAAAAGGCCACACAGAGTTGTACCGCGGTGCCGAGTATGTGGTCGATTTTTTGCCCAAGGTGAAAGTTGAAGTGGCCGTCAAAGATGGCGACGTAGAAAGTTGCGTTGACGCCATTGTGAAAGCCGCTCGCACCGGCAAAATTGGCGATGGCAAAATCTTCATTACGTCAGTCGAGCGAGTCGTTCGCATTCGCACTGGCGAAGTTGACGACGACGCTGTGTAAACGTCAATGTTCTAAATAGACTCGCTCAAGAACGGCGTTGGCATACCTGCAGCTTGAATCAAACTGGGCAACAATTTCAGGGCGTTGCTGTCTGTCTGAATTAAATCCATTTGCCATGGCCCTATGAACTGGTGCTGCACCACGTTGTTTAAAAAAGCCAGCATAGGGTCGTAGAAGCCATTCAGGTTAAGCAGGCCAACAGGCTTGTTGTGGTAGCCCAGCTGGCGCCAGGTCCAAACCTCGTAAAACTCTTCAAAGGTACCGATGCCACCCGGCAGAGCAATGAATGCATCGGCTCGTTCAGCCATCATTCTTTTGCGGTCGTGCATGGTTTCTACAACGTGCAATTCGGTGCAGCCCGTGTGGGCCCATTCTTTTTCAACCAGGGCGCGCGGTATGACGCCTACCACGCGGCCACCTGCAGCAAGGGTGGCATCTGCAACGATGCCCATCAGCCCATTTTTGCCGCCACCGTACACAAGCTGCCCGCCGTGTTGAGCAATCCATTGACCCACTTGTTGGGCAGATTCAGCAAAGGCTGGTTCATTGCCAGGCTTGGAGCCGCAGTAAACGCAAATTGAAAAAAGAGGGTCAGCCATGAATGTATTTCCAAATGGCGGCAGACCAAATGCCTAAGCAGAGAAAAAGGCTAAGCAACACAGCAGCACTGCCCATGTCCTTGGCCCGCTTGGACAGCGCATGCCATTCAGTGCCAATTCGGTCGATCGCCGTTTCTATGCCGGTGTTGAGCAGCTCGACCACCATGACAAAAATAACCGAGCCGCAGAGCAAGGAAACTTCAACCCAAGTTTGACCTAGCCAAAAGGCGGCAGGAATGAGAAAGATGGCCAGCAAGGCTTCTTGGCGAAATGCGGTTTCGCCCCATCCGGCTTTGAGACCCGCAATCGAATAACCACCCGCATGAAAAATGCGCGAGAGGCCCTTTCGCGCCTTTTGGGGATTCACTGGGTCAATGGTCATGCAGCTTGGATGGCGATGAATTTCAGGGTTTCTTTTGAACATCCACCAGCTGCGTTCCAGCCCAGACGTCATGCCAATATTGTCCACGCAATTGGAATTTGCTTGAGAGGGCCCAAACAAAAACCCAAACAAAGACCAGAAGCCCAACGACTGGCGCAGGCAATTGAAAGGGGAAGGCCGCAACAATGGGCGGTAAAAACCACAACCAGCTGAGCAAGTATCTGAGCAATGCCCGAGACTGAGTCAGTGGTTTGCCAGAAGCATCTAACACTTTGATATGCCAAGTCTTCATGGCAAGAGTTTGACCCTTGGACCATAGCCAAGTGAAATAAATGGCAAAAATGAGGAATAAGAAAGCTTGTAGGCCGTGGCGGTTGTCTAGGGCATGCTTTGTTTGGCTGAGGGTGCCGAACAAATAGCCGGCCAGAAAAATGACGCCAAACAGCAACATGCCCTCATAAAACCAGCAGGCCATGCGTCGCGCCAGTGAAGGCGTCGTGAAATTGAGCTGGGTTTCAGTGCTTGAATTGACAGAGTCTTCAGGCATTAAAGGTGAATCACTCAACTCAAGTACCTTCAGGGATGGCAACGATGGTGGGCAATAAAGTTTTCTTGTCGATCACAATGCTGGTGGTGGATTTGTTGACTTTTTCTGTGGGGATAGATTTGCCTGACAAAGGAATGACCTTGTTGGGTGCCGCGGCCTGGGATGCTGTGGCCGCGCCTCGAATGCCGGTGGTTTGCTGGGCCGCCAGTTTTTTCTTATCTTCAGGGCTGAGAGCTTGATAGGCCTCCCATTGCGTTTTTTTGGCGTCGGCGTCTAGGGTTTTGGTCTGATTGAAATTCAGCCTAGCTTGTGCTCTTTGCTGGGGGCTAAGAGAAACCCACTTTGCCATTCTTTCGTGCAGGATGGCTTGCTCCTTGTTGGACAAATTGTCAAAGTTGTTTGAAATGGCCAGCCATTTGTTTCTTCGGGCATGACTTATTTGCGCCCAATAAGGTGCCAAAGGTGCTAGGGCTTTTTTTTGCGAGGCCTTCAAACTTTGCCATGATGAATTTGTAGCGGAAGCAGGTGCCGCCGATGACTTGGCTGGAGGATTGGCTGCGTTGGCCTGCAGAGTTTGCGCGAACGCGCCTGTCACTGCCGTGCATAAGACGACAGCGAGGGTGCTGGCCATCAAACTCGAATGAATCAATCGGGCACCTTTGATTCGAGGGGGTTGGACTTCAAAAAGATCAAGAACCCAGGGTCGGTATAAGCCGCTGGGGGCAGATCGTCAATGAGAAGTTCTGCATCTAGCTGGGCGATTTCATTGGCGCGGTTTTCGTTTTGAAAAATATGAATGGTGGCTAAGCCAAGCAGCAAAAAGATGATTGGCAGGACAGAAGCGATACGGCTCCAAAGGTTTAAGCCTTCCTCGGAATTGCCCATGCCAGGTCCGCCGGGTGTGGCCAAATGCGGCACAAAAATGCGAAGGGGCTCTGGTTTGCGCTGAGAAAGGGCCTGCATTCGGGCCACGCGCAAGCGCTCTGTGATGTCGTGCGGCAGGTCTGCGGCATGCTCATTTAAGCGACGCGAGATGGACCGACCGACTTGGTCAACTCTGTGCATGTCTGGTTTGGCGTTCGATTTCATGTGTTGAATCCTTTGGCGCGAAGTGCTTTACTCAGCGCTTGAACAGCCCGAGAACAATGAGTTTTGACGCTGCCTTCAGTGCAGCCCATGGCAACCGCTGTCTCAGAAAGGTTCATCTCCTCCCAATAACGCAGCAGGAAGGCTTCGCGTTGACGAGGGGGCAATTCTTGTATTTGTACCTCAATTTGGTGAAATATTTGTTTTCGTTGAGTTAAATCTTCTGCACTTTCCCCCAAACCCGGTTCGCTGAGGCCGCCCAGATTTTCCAAAAAGTCTAAATCATCGCCTTCGGCATCGGTGCCAAAGTCGCTCAAGTTGGAGAAAAGGGCGTTGCGGGTTTTTTGCCTTCTGAACCAGTCTAGGGTGGTGTTGGACAAAATACGCTGGAACAGCAAGGGGAGTTCTGCTTGGGGCTTGTCGCCGTAGTGGGTGGACAGCTTGATCATGCTGTCCTGCACAATGTCCAAGGCAGATTCCTCGTTGCGCACGTGATACAACGTGCGTTTGAAAGCCCGCTTTTCCGTGTTTTTAAGGAAATCTGAGAGTTCTTGTTCTGTGGCCAAAGTGAGGAACCAAATATGGCACTTGATTTTGTGCGTTTGGATTATGGCATTCTGGCCTCTATAATGCTGGGTTGCAATTGAAAAAACGCAAACGGATCACCATCCGGCCACAGTGCTCACATGCACAGGCTTATGTTGGTGGTCTTAAGTTCTGATGCGACTTCAAAAGAGTCCCGCAAAAGAGCACCCAAGGTTTTTCGTTAGAGAAATTCACAAAGGTTGAATATGGAAATCTCCAAAGCTGAAATGGCCAGTGCCGCCACAGCTGCCAACAGCGCAGCTTCTTCTTCGCCCGTCGATTTGCGCGGTGGCGAAATTCTCGTCAAAGCCCTCCAAGCCGAGAACGTCAAGTACATCTGGGGTTACCCAGGCGGTGCTGTATTGCACATCTACGACGCTTTCTTCAAGCAAGACACTATTCAGCACGTCTTGGTTCGTCACGAGCAGGCAGCTGTGCATGCGGCCGACGGCTATGCCCGCGCCACGGGCGATGTCGGTGTTGCTTTGGTCACATCTGGCCCTGGCCTCACCAATGCCGTCACTGGTATTGCAACGGCCTACATGGACAGCATTCCCATGGTCATCATCAGTGGCCAAGTGCCCACTGCCGCCATCGGTCTCGATGCCTTTCAAGAGTGCGACACCGTGGGCATTACCCGCCCCATCGTGAAGCACAACTTCTTGGTCAAAGATGCCCGCGACATGGCCTTGATCATGAAGAAGGCATTCCACATCGCACGCAGTGGCCGACCTGGCCCGGTGGTGGTCGACGTTCCCAAAGATGTTTCATTCAACAAGGTGCCTTATCACGGGTACCCCGAAACCGTTGAAATGCGCTCCTACAACCCAGTGCGCAAAGGCCACAGTGGACAAATTCGCAAGGCACTTCAATTGTTGATGGCAGCCAAGCGTCCTTACATTTATACAGGCGGCGGCGTCCTCTTAAGCAATGCTTCAGCAGAGTTGCGCCAGTTGGTCGACATGTTGGGTTACCCCGTAACCAACACCCTCATGGGCTTGGGCGCCTATCCCGCTACCGATCCAAAGTTTCTAGGCATGCTCGGCATGCACGGCACATGGGAAGCCAACAACGCCATGCAGCACTCTGACGTGTTGCTGGCTGTGGGCGCGCGCTTTGACGACCGTGTCATTGGCAACCCCAAACATTTTGCACAAAACGAGCGCAAGATCATTCACATTGACATTGACCCCTCTAGCATTTCCAAGCGAGTCAAGGTTGATGTCCCTATCGTAGGCGATGTCAAAGATGTTCTGATTGAACTCATTGCCATGATCAAAGAGTCGGGCCTCAAGCCCGACAGCCATGCATTGGGTGCTTGGTGGTCCACCATCGACGGTTGGCGCCAACGCGACTGCATGAAGTACGACAGCGAAAACACCGAGGTCATCAAGCCGCAAAAGGTCATCCAAACTTTGTACAACCTGACCAAAGATGCCGATGCTTATGTCACGTCTGACGTTGGACAACACCAAATGTGGGCTGCCCAATACTACAAATTCAACGAACCCCGTCGTTGGATCAATTCAGGCGGCTTGGGCACCATGGGCGTGGGCATTCCCTATGCCATGGGCATCAAGTTGGCCAAGCCAGAGTCCGAGGTGTTCTGCGTGACGGGTGAAGGCTCTGTGCAAATGTGCATTCAAGAGTTGTCCACGTGTTTGCAATACAACACGCCCATCAAAATTTTGTCTTTGAACAACCGCTACTTGGGCATGGTTCGTCAGTGGCAAGAAATTGAATATTCCGGCCGTTACAGCCACAGCTACATGGATGCTTTGCCCGACTTTGTGAAGCTGGCCGAAGCCTATGGCCATGTGGGCATGCTCATTGAGCGGCCCGAAGATGTCGAGCCCGCATTGCGCGAAGCCCGAAAACTGAAAGATCGCACGGTGTTCATGGACTTCCGTACCGACCCCACAGAAAACGTGTTCCCCATGGTTCAAGCTGGCAAGGGCATCACTGAAATGCTCCTAAGCCCTGAAGACCTGTAAGAACATTTTTGAAATCAATTTGAACCTTTAGAAGAATCTATTGACCGCCAAGCTTGCACATTACCGTGTGCAGGGGAGGGCGGCAAAAAGAGGAATCGCACATGAAACACATCATCGCAGTCTTACTTGAAAACGAACCCGGCGCATTGTCGCGCGTGGTGGGTTTGTTTTCTGCCCGTGGTTACAACATCGAGTCGCTCAGCGTGGCGCCCACCGAAGACCCCAGCTTGTCTCGCATGACCATTCAAACGGCTGGCTCTGACGACGTCATTGAACAAATTACCAAGCACCTAAACCGCCTCATTGAAGTGGTCAAAGTGGTCGACCTCACAGAAGGCGCCTACACCGAGCGTGAACTCATGCTGGTCAAGGTGCGAGCTGTGGGTAAAGAACGTGAAGAGATGAAGCGCATGGCCGACATCTTCCGAGGTCGCGTGATTGATGTCACCGACAAAAGCTACACCGTGGAACTGACGGGCGACCAATCCAAAAACGATGCGTTTTTGGAAGCCCTTGACCGCAGCGCCATTCTTGAAACAGTCCGCACGGGTGCCTGCGGCATCGGGCGGGGTGAGCGCATTTTGCGCGCCTAAACCCAAATTATTTTGAACGATTTTTGAAGGAGAGAACCCATGAAAGTGTTTTACGACAAAGACTGTGACCTCAGCGTCATCAAAGGCAAAACAGTGGCCATCATTGGCTACGGCTCACAAGGCCACGCACACGCACAAAACTTGAACGACAGTGGCGTGAAAGTGGTTGTGGGTTTGCGCAAAAACGGCGCCAGCTGGCCTAAAGTAGAAAAGGCCGGCCTGACAGTCATGGAAGTCGCTGATGCAGTCAAAGCTGCCGACGTCGTCATGATTTTGTTGCCCGACGAGCAAATTGCAGACGTGTACCGCAACGATGTTGAACCCAACATCAAAAAGGGTGCTTCTTTGGCATTCGCCCACGGTTTCAACGTTCATTACAACCAAGTCATTCCCCGCGAAGACCTCGACGTTTGGATGGTGGCTCCTAAGGCTCCAGGCCACACAGTGCGCAACACCTACACGCAAGGTGGCGGCGTGCCTCACCTGGTGGCAGTCCACCAAGACAAGAGCGGCAAAGCCAGTGCATTGGCACTCAGCTACGCCATGGCCAACGGTGGCGGCAAGGCAGGCATCATTGAAACCAACTTCAAAGAAGAAACAGAAACCGACTTGTTCGGCGAAC
>CALAGS010000257.1 GCA_937891665.1 uncultured Burkholderiales bacterium
AAGAAGCCCAAGAGTTTCACCAGTACTTCATACAGGGCTACCTGTTGTGGGCTGTGGGAGCTTTCTTCGCCCACAGCTTAGTGTGGATCTGGCGTCCCTGGTTCTAAAAAAACCATTCAACGGAGGTAAGTATGACCCACCCGAACGATCGCATGACAAAGGTTCAATCTCACGACCATTTTGATGGTTATGGGGTCACCTATGTTTTGCTGTTTTTAGTGTTCATGGTTCTCGCTGTAGCGGGACAGTTGCTGGTCCTTGACTGGCGTAGCTGGCTCCCTGGAGCCGAGGGTTCAACGGGCACTTTGGACGGCGTGAAGTCTTCTGTCTATACCGTTATTTCTCAATTGAGTTAAGAAAGGAAATTACTATGTGGCGCATGTGGCGTGTGATAGATCCCCGCAAGGCAATAGTTCTAACTGGACTTTTGATTGCCTTTATTTCAACATCGATTCACCTGATTCAAATCAGTGGCGATCGGTACAACATCAACAGCTGGCATCCCGATACGGCCAAGGCCGCAGCGGCGAAAGCACAGCCACAAAATGCGGCTTTGCCGCAAAAATAAGGACCACTGGTCTTTATGTCGACAGACGCACCTCGCTCAATTTATTTGAACGATGCGTCTGTCCTTTTATTTTTTAATTTGAAGCCTACAAGACCTCACAAACAGTCAATCGGTCGGAGGATGCAACCATGTCCATGCTGAGTTTTGAACGCAAATACCGTGTACGCGGCGGTACTATTTTTGGGGGCGACCTGTTTGATTTCTGGGTCGGTCCTTTCTATGTCGGATTTTTCGGAATCACGACGATCTTTTTTGCCCTCATGGGCACCATGATGATTTTGTGGGGCGCAGCCATGGGCCCTACATGGAATGTTTGGCAAATTAACATTGCCCCACCCGACATTTCTTATGGCTTGCGCTTTGCGCCCATGATGGAAGGTGGGCTTTGGCAATTGATCACGGTCTGTGCCATTGGTGCATTTGTATCGTGGGCATTGCGTGAGGTTGAAATTGCCCGCAAGTTAGGCATGGGCTTGCATGTGCCCGTGGCTTTTGGCATGGCCATTCTTGCGTATGTGAGTTTGCAAGTGATTCGTCCCGTGCTGATGGGTGCTTGGGGTCATGCGTTCCCCTACGGCATCTACAGTCACCTTGACTGGGTTAGTAACACGGCTTACCAGTACTTGCACTTTCACTACAACCCTTGGCACATGATTGCAGCCAGCTTGTTCTTCGCTGCCACGCTGGCCCTCTCGATGCATGGTGGCTTGGTGTTGTCAGCCACCAACCCGGGCAAGGGCGAAGTGGTGAAGTCACCTGAACACGAAGACACCTTCTTCCGTGACCTCATTGGTTACTCAGTCGGTACTTTAGGCATTCACCGCTTGGGCCTGTTCTTGGCACTGGCAGGTGTTTGGTTCGGCATTGTTTGTATTGTTGTCAGCGGCCCGTTCTGGACTGGCGCTTGGCCTGAATGGTGGAGCTGGTGGCTCAACATGCCCATCTGGCGCACCTAATTAAAGAGAGGAAATTGAAATGGCCGAATACCAAAATCTTTTCACCTCGGTGCAGCCCGTCGGGCCTTTGCACCATGGCGTTGACTTACCCCGCGGCGACGACAAGCGCACGGGAGAGCCTTTTCTGGTGCACCTTTTGGGTCGCATTGGCAATGCCCAAATTGGTCCTGTTTATCTTGGCTCGCTCGGTGTAGCGTCCCTGATTTTCGGCATCGCAGCTTTCAACATCATTGGCTTTAACATGTTGGCTTCGGTTGACTGGAATCCCATTCAATTGTTGCGTCAGTTGTTCTGGCTGGCACTAGAGCCGCCACCGCCTGCATATGGCTTGGGCATTCCACCGCTGGCTGAAGGCGGATGGTGGCTCATCGTGGGCTTCTTGCTCACGATATCAATTATGTTGTGGTGGGCTCGCACCTACAGACGAGCCAGGCAACTCGGCTTGGGCACGCATGTGGCTTGGGCCTTTGCAGCAGCCATTTGGCTTTACTTGGTTTGCGGCTTCTTCCGCCCCATCATGATGGGCAGCTGGTCAGAGGCGGTTCCGTTTGGAATCTTCCCGCACCTAGACTGGGTCTCGGCTATCTCACTGCGCTACGGTAACTTGTTCTACAACCCGTTCCACGCCTTGTCGATTGTGTTTTTGTATGGCTCTGCACTGTTATTTGCAATGCACGGTGCCACCATCTTGGCAGTCGGCCGTTATGGCGGCGAGCGAGAGATTGAGCAAATTGTAGATCGCGGTACAGCGTCTGAGCGTGCGGCCTTGTTCTGGCGCTGGACCATGGGCTTTAACGCCACCATGGAATCCATTCACCGCTGGGCCTGGTGGTTCGCAGTGTTGTGCCCCCTGGTTGGCGGCATCGGTATCTTGCTCACAGGCACCGTCGTTGACAACTGGTACCTCTGGTCTGTCAAACACCATGTCGTACCTGCCTACCCATTGGTCACCCCTCTTGTGGTCGATCCAGCTATTTTGGGAGTGAAACCATGAAAATAATTTTTAAATCTGCACTGTGCCTGATGGCAGTCGTGATGTTGGCAGGCTGTGAAAGACCGCCCATTGAAACAGTTCAAACTGGATTCCGTGGCACCGGCATGGAACAAATCTACAACCCACGCACTCTTGCCAAGCAGGCGTCTTTGAATGCAGCACCTGCTGCGCCAGAAGCGGCCTCAGAGGATGGCCCCAAGGCCAAGGACGTTTATAAAAACGTTCAAGTTTTGGGCGATCTGAGCGTGGGTCAGTTCAACCGCCACATGGCCTCCATTACCCAATGGGTTGCGCCAGAAGCGGGTTGTGCTTATTGCCACAATGTTCAAAATTTTGCGGACGATGACAAGTACACCAAGGTGGTGGCGCGGCGTATGATTGAGATGACGCAAAAGGTCAATCAAGACTACAAGGCGCACGTGGCCGATAC
>CALAGS010000258.1 GCA_937891665.1 uncultured Burkholderiales bacterium
TTTGCGCAGGTGAGATCGCAATGTCAATCGTGCTGCCTTGCATCATGTCGGCATACGCACGACGGTTAATGAGGGCCATCACCCGCCGCGCACCCATGCGTTTGGCCAGCATGGCGGACATGATGTTGTCCTCGTCGTCGCTGGTCAGGGACAGAAACAGATCCATCTCATTCACACTCTCTTCGTGCAGCAGGTCTTCATCGGCACCGTCGCCATTCAAAATCAAGGTGCTGGAAGGCAATTGGCTGGCCAAATAGGCGCAGCGGTTTTTATCGCGTTCGATCAGCTTCACATCGTATTGGTCCGCCAGAATACGCGCCAAACGCAAGCCAACTTTGCCGCCACCGGCCAGCATCAAGCGCTTGACGGGCTGGTCGGTTTTGTGGATGCCTGCCAAGACGGCGGTGATTTTGCGAGTGTCGGCCAACACAAACACCTCGTCGCCCGGCAGGATGCGGGTCTCGGGCAAGGCGTCCACCTGCGTGTCTTGTCTGTACAAGGCCACCACGCGCATCTCGGCATCCGGCAGTCGGTCGCGAAACTCGGCAATGGTGTGGTTCACTAGCAGGCTGTCGGCAGCCGCACGCACCACGATCAGGCTGACGCGGCCGTCGGCAAATTCAAGTACTTGCAAAGCCTCTGGGTACTGGATGAGCTGCTCGATGTAGCGCATGACCGACTCTTCAGGACAGATCACATGGTTAACGGCAAAGCCCGACTTGCCCAACAATTCATCGCCCTCGTTGAACTCGGGTGAGCGCAGACGGGCAATGGTGGTAGGCACATTGAAAACGTCGTGGGCGATCTTGCAGAACACCAAGTTTGACTCATCGGCCGCGGCGCACCCAATGACCATGTCAGCGTCTTGGGCCCCGGCTTCGCGCAGCACCGAGGGCTGAATACCGTTGCCCACCACGCCGCGCAGGTCTAGGCGCTCTTCGAGCAGCCTGAGGCGAGCCGGGTCTTGGTCGATGACGGTGATGTCGTTTTGCTCGGAAACCAGGCTTTCAGCAACGCTTTCGCCTACACGGCCAGCGCCCAGGATGATGATGTTCATGGCGTCAAATGATACGTGAGCCGAGCTTCTAAAGGGGTATTTAGGCGTTCAAAAGACGCTCTGGACAATGATTTTTTGTACTTTTTAGTTAAATTGGGAATGAAGCGCAAGAACTTTTTAGCCTGCGCGCGATGACATTGCTTAACTTTTTCGAACTCCGAGGCACGATCGCTTTACCAGCGACAGCCGGCTCTGACAAACGACATTTTGACGATCGCCATGATGCAAGTGCAGATACTCTACATAATGCAGACTCAACGAAAGTCACAAAAAGTCATCAAAATGAAACCTAACAAAATTAAGCAACTGTGGGCGCAAGGCAAGCCTGTTAGCTTGGGATGGATCTCCATCGCCAATACCTTTACAGCTGAAATAATGGCCAGACAAGGATTTGATGCGGTATGTGTAGATATGCAGCATGGCGTTACGGGCTTGAGCAATTTGATGGAAATGCTGCAAGCAGTTTCAGCAACCGATGCAACCCCAGTTGTGCGTGTGGGTTGGAATGAACCCGCCGCCATCATGAAAGCCTTGGACTTCGGTGCCTCGGCCATCATTGTTCCCCTGATCAATAACGCTGAGGAAGCCCGTAAGGCAGTTTCGGCTTGCCGCTATCCACCCATGGGTGACCGTTCGTCAGGCCCTGTCCGTGCTTTGCAAATTCACGGCCCTGATTATTTTTCTAAAGCCAATGATGAAATCCTGTTGATGGCCATGATCGAGACGAAAGAAGGCTTGAACAATTTGGAGGAAATTTGCGCAACACCGGGTGTCGATGTCATCTACATTGGCCCTGCTGATCTTTCTTACGCTTTGGGTATGGCTCCCCGCGCTGACAACCCAGATCCGCTTCACATGTCCACCTGTGACCGCATCAAAGAAGTGGCCCATCGCCATGGCAAAAAGGTGTGCATGCATTGTGCGAGTGCAGAGTTTGCCGCAGCATCGGTTAAGCGTGGCTTTGATATGGTAATGATCACCTCAGACATCACTTGCATGATTGCTGAGTTAAAAAAACAAATCACCACCTTTCACCAAGCACTTAAAGGCAGTTAAGACGAGCGAATGAAAATAATCAAAAATTTATGCATCTTTTTTGCTGGATGTTATTTGGTAACGGGTGCGTTTGCCCAGCACTCCCACGGTAAAGGCAAATTGCAATTGAAATTGGAAGGGCAAACATTGACAGGCGAGATGGAAATGCCCATGGAAGCACTTTTGGGTTTTGAGCATCTACCTAAAAACAAGGCCCAATCCGAAGCCATGAGCCGTCTACAAAATGCAACGAAGGACGCAAGCTATTTCATTGAATTGCCTGCAGATGCAAAGTGTCAGCAAAAAGAAGCAAAAGCCGCATCTTCGATGTTCCAAGGTGTTGCCTCAAAAGGCCACAGTGATCTCGATTACAGCTTTCACTTCATCTGTCTAAATCCTCAGGCGCTCACTAAAATTTCGTTTCCTTTTTTCAAATCTCATATCAAATCTCATCAACTCAAGGTGGAGTGGGTAGGAGACAAAGGGCAAAAATCTTTCACCGTTCGATCAAGCAAGCCTTATTTTTCGCCATGACCGCATTGGCCATTGAAGTCAAAGATCTTGAATTTGCATGGCCTTCTAAGGCTGCTTTTCTGAGTGTTACTTCATTGACTCTTCAGCAAGGCCAGACCTTGTTTGTGGGCGGTCGCAGTGGCAGCGGAAAAACCACTCTCTTAAGCCTTCTAACTGGTGTGCACTCTGTTCAGAAGGGGGTCTGCAAAGTTTTGGGCCACAACTTGACTGAAATGTCTGCGTCTCAGAGGGATTTATTTCGAGGTAGAAATCTTGGACTAGTGTTTCAGCAATTTAACTTGATTCCTTATTTGACAGTTCAGGAAAACATTGAGTTACCCACCCAAATTTTTGCCAGCCGAGCGCAACACGCAATCGACCTACACGGTAGTGTGACTGCTCAAGTTCATTCTTTGTGTGACTCCCTTCATTTATCTAGGCAACTCATGGCTCGCCCAGTTCACCAATTGTCTGTAGGGGAGCAGCAAAGAGTGGCCTCCGCCAGAGCATTAATGGGAAGTCCAGCACTGATCATTGCAGATGAGCCAACATCTGCTTTAGATGAGGAGAGCAAGACCAATTTCATGACGCTCTTGTTGTCAACAGCGCAATCGCAAAGTGCCAGTGTCATTGCTGTAAGTCACGACACGCGCTTGGCTGATCAATTTGACCACTGTTATTTTTTGTCTAGCTTGGAGAATCAGAGTGCTGTGGCTTAAATTGGCATTGCGAAGTGCTTGGTCGCGCCGCTATTCACTGAGCTTGGTGTTGGTCTCTATTTCTGTGTCGGTGTTGGTCTTGTTAAGCGTGCAGCAATTGCGACAAGACGCTAGGCAGAGTTTTTCTAACGCACTGACGGGTGTCGACTTGGTGGTGGGGCCACGTGGCAGTGCCAGCGACTTGTTGCTCTACAGTGTGTTTCAAATTGGACAACCCACTCAAAACATGGCCTATGCCGATTTTGAAAAAATCAAGTCTTTGGCCACCGTGTCATGGGCTTTGCCCATTCAACTTGGCGACTCATTCGAGGGCTTTCCTGTTTTAGGGACGTCCATCGATTTTTTCAAACATTACCGAACCATGGATGGGCCGCTGACATGGTTTCAGGGTCAGTCTTTTGCAGACCCAGCAATTAACCCTGGGGGCATACGCCAAGTTGTCTTGGGCGCAGAAGTGGCGCAGTCTAAAAGGTTGGCTTTGAAAGACAGTATCGTTTTAACGCATGGCTATCAAAGTTTGGATGCAGAGCATGCAGACCACCCCTTTGTTGTGGTCGGTATTTTGCAAGCGACAGGGACACCCCTAGACCGAACAACACTGATCTCTTTAGAGGGTTTTGAGGCGTTGCATACCGGCTGGGACTTGGGCTTGCGTCCTTCTGCATTTGACAGTCCAAAGTCCACCATGAATTCAGAGTCACAAGTCTCAGTGTTACTGCCCACCGAGTTGACTGCGGCTTGGGTTGGTTT
The DNA here is from genome assembly GCA_937891665.1 of uncultured Burkholderiales bacterium. GTDB lineage: Bacteria > Pseudomonadota > Gammaproteobacteria > Burkholderiales > Burkholderiaceae_C > Limnohabitans_A. Next base: position 4,075 of record CALAGS010000258.1, read on the forward strand.
AAAGTCTAGAACCGCAGTTTTCAAGGCAAGAAAAGAAATAGAAGACTTTGCAAGCCTTCAAAGCTCAAAACCGCTGATGGCTGTGTTGCCAGGGGTGGCGCTTGACGAACTTTGGCAAGTGGTGCGAGTGGTAGAAAATGCGCTGATTGTGATGGGAGTTTTGGTGGCTGTTTGCGCTTTGCTCGGTGTGGTTGCGGTGCTGCTTGTGGGCTTGGCGGCTAGGAGAAAAGAACTGGCCATCTATCGTGCCTTGGGTGCTAGACCGCAGTCTATTTTGATGCTCATTGTTTGGGAGTCATTTTTAATTGGTGTTGCTGGCATTGCTTTGGGAATTGCCATGACTCAATTGGCTGCGTTTATTTTCCATGATGTGTTGTTGCAAATTTACGGCATCAAAGTTCATATGGGCTTGCCCTCTTTGGCTGCATGGGGCAGCATTGGTTTGCTATTGTTAGGGGCTTTGTTAGCCAGTTTGATACCAGCCATCAGGGCCTATCAAATGTCACTCTCTGATGGCTTAAACCCACCTTCAATGGGTTGAAATGAGGTCTCAAACTTTGAATCATTCTGTTTATCTGATCCGCAAGTTGGGCGTAGTTCTGTTGATCATGCTTGCCCAAATTTCGTTTGGCAGTGTGGCATTTGCCCAAACCCCTGGTTACGAAAAAATCACTTGGGATGATCTGCTCAACGAGGAGTGGTATGCCCAAATGCGCAAAGACATGGCCACTTACGGCCGCATGGCTTTTTTAAAAGATGGCTCTGATGAGGCTGAAAAATTGATGAAAAGCTTGCGACAAAAATTGGATGAAGCGCCAGTAGCACCCAAATATATTGGGCGAAAAATTCGAATGCCAGGTTTTGTGGTGCCTCTCGATGCTGTTCGGGATGGTCGCAGGGAGTTTTTACTGGTTCCCTATTTTGGCGCATGCATTCATACGCCACCGCCCCCGGCAAACCAAATAGTATTGGTCAGTCCACATTCCAAACTCAAGTTATCGAAACCCCTTGAATCCATGGACGTGGTGTGGGTTGAGGGTGAATTGAAAGAAGCGAGAACACAAACTCAGTCTGGTGTGTCGGGCTATTCACTTGAAGCAATTCAAATCTATCCCTACAAAGCCTTGCATCAAAGTAAGAAATAAGTCACAGAGCCCTTACTTATGGGGCCTTACCGTGTCATTCACGCGCCGATATCTGAACAAGGTTTGCACCAAAAAGAATAATTTAAATGGGCCTCTATGTTCAAAAGCCCCAAAAGCGTGCAAATATGGGCCTTTGGAAGTTGTCATGAAAGTTGCTAAGTCAATGAAACTGGATTTGTTCAATTATTTTGCTTCTTTCAAATCGATCGCTTTCAAATTTAATATGTCTCAAAATCATTTTCAATTGGAAGTTATTCAACAAGCCGACCCTAGGTGTGATTCATGTGGCTATGTGTTGCCATCTCAGACAGCCTCGACTGGACTTCGTTGCGGGTTAAATTATTTCAAGAGCAACTACATCATGCGGAAGTTTCAACTCATGCAGCATTTCCCAGAAGTTCATGATTACAACGCCTGCGAATCTTGGGACAACGGACTGGTTTCCCACGAACTTCAGGGGGGTTTTACTTTCAGAGCACCGCGAACGGGTAACTTCTCAACATAAATTCAGATGCATAAAATTGTCATTGTGGGAGGTGGTGCTGGAGGACTTGAACTTGCTACTCGTCTTGGTAAGGCATACCGACGCGACAAAAAAGTCAATGTCACGTTGGTAGACAAGAGTCGCACCCATATTTGGAAACCAAAGCTTCATGAAATTGCATCTGGCAGTATGGATTTTGGTGATCATGAAGTTGACTACATGGCCCACGCCCATTGGAATCATTTTATTTTCAGGATTGGAGAGCTCAAGGGTTTGGATCGATTGAATAAGACCATTGACTTAGCCCCTTACTTGGATGCCGAAAACACACCAGTTACGCCCGTGCAAAAAATTGAATATGACACTTTGGTCATTTGCATTGGTAGCCTGAGCAATGATTTTGGAACGCAAGGTGTGAAGGAGTACGCTCTCAAGCTGGAAAATCAAACGGATGCCAAGCTGTTTCACTCCAAAATGGTCAATGCATGCATTCGCGCGCATCACCAATCAGAACTGATTGATCAAAGCCAGCTTCATGTAGTGATTATTGGCGCTGGTGCAACTGGGGTAGAGCTAGCAGCTGAGCTGCATAGAACCACACGTGAGGTAGTGGCGTTTGGCTTAAATGGTATTGATGCAGACAAAGATTTAAAAATTAGCCTGATAGAAGCGGCAGACAGAATCTTGCCTGCTTTAAATCCTAGGCTATCGCATGCAACGGAGCAACTGATTGGCAAATTGGGCGTAAAGGTACTTACAAACTCCAAGGTGATGGAGGTGATGTCAAGCGGTGTTCGTCTGTCCGACGGCCAATTGATTGAGTCTCAATTGGTTGTTTGGGCCGCTGGTGTCAAGGCGCCCGATTTCCTGAAGAATTTTGGAGGCTTAGAGACGAATAAATTGAACCAAATTGTGGTTAGCAGTACTTTGCAATCCACTCTTGATGCCGATATTTTTGCATTGGGAGATTGCGCTGCATGTCCGTGCACAGAAGAGGAGGGCGGACGCGCAGGCATTGTTCCACCTAGAGCTCAAGCTGCGCATCAACAAGCCACCCACATGTACCGCCAAATTCAAAGGCGGCTTGCTAAAAAACCACTCAGGCCATATCACTACAAAGACTTTGGATCATTGGTTTCTCTTGGAAAATTCAGCACAGTGGGCAACATGATGGGTGGTGTCATCGGCAAAAACTTGATGATCGAAGGTTTTTTTGCAAAGCTGATGTATTTGTCTTTGTACAAGCTGCATGAACTCACCATTCATGGATTTTTAAAGACAGCTCTTTACACACTTGCCAGGCTGCTGACAAAGCAGGCCAACCCAACCGTCAAGTTGCATTAAAAATTGATTGAATGATTTCCTGCCAGTTGGTATTTTGGACAAAAACGTAACGGAATAGATTTCTATCTTTTTTTCTCACTCAAATAAGCTTTAAATTGGTGCGCCAAACCCAGTTTCAGTGCGTCAATCTGACTGATTGGACGTAAATGGGGCGTCTGCATAATGCGCAAGCGGCACGATGCATGCTTAAGGGAAGTATCCCTATTTGGAAAGCGTGGAGTTCCGATGAGCAGCCCAATATTTAATGAGATGAGCGACGCTGAGGGCATCGCCCGCCCGCATTACCAAGCCTTTGACAGTTGGCTCAAAGGCGTGTCATCAGATACCGTGCAGGTAAAGCAGACCGAGGCTGACCTCATCTTCAGACGCACAGGCATCACTTTTTCACTTAATGGCGATGAAGGCGGCACCGAGCGACTGATTCCTTCTGACTTGATACCGCGCATCATCCAAGGCAAGGAATGGGCGCGCATGGAAAAAGGCTTGGTGCAACGCGTCAAGGCCATCAACATGTTTTTGCACGATGTCTATCACGGGCAGCAGATTTTAAAAGCAGGCTTGATTCCCGCTGAACAAGTGCTGGCCAATGCGCAATTCATGCCAGTGATGCTGGGGCTAGATTTACCGCACCAGATCTATGCGCATATAGCGGGAGTAGACATTGTGCGGCATTCTGATGGCGATTTTTATGTGTTGGAAGACAATTTGCGCGTGCCTTCGGGAGTGTCTTACATGTTGAGCAATCGCTTGTTGATGATGCGCTTATTCCCCGATTTGTTTCGCCGCTATGCGGTACGCCCAGTCGAGCATTATCCGGCGCTGCTGCTGCAAACCTTGCGTTCGGCAAGTTGGGCGGACCAGCCCACGGTAGTGCTTCACACGCCAGGGCGTTTTAATAGCGCGTATTTCGAGCACGCATTTTTGGCCAAACAAATGGGTATAGAACTTGTAGAAGGCTCGGACCTATTTGTGCGTCAAGGCCATGTGTACATGCAAACTACCGAAGGGCCACAAAAAGTTGATGTCATCTACCGCAGAGTCGATGATTTGTACATGGACCCCTTGAGTTTTGCACCAGATTCATTCATAGGTGTACCCGGGCTGGCATCTGCATACCGCCAAGGCAATGTGGTCATCGCTAACGCACTTGGCACTGGCGTTGCGGATGACAAATCTATTTACCCTTATGTGCCGGACATGATCCGCTTTTACCTGGACGAAACTCCGATACTGAACAACGTTCAAACTTGGCAATGTCGCAAGCCAGACGAGTTATCTTACGTGCTGGCGAATCTGTCACAACTTGTTGTCAAAGAAGTGCACGGCGCAGGCGGATATGGCATGCTGGTCGGACCAACCGCCAGCAAATCGGAAATAGAGAGTTTTGCCAAACGCCTCAAAGCGCAACCGGACAACTACATTGCGCAGCCCACGCTTAGCTTATCTGCTTGCCCAATCTTTGTGGATCAAGGAATTGCGCCGCGCCACATCGACCTGCGACCCTTTGTGCTCATGGGCAAGGACACGCGTATCGTGCCTGGCGGTCTAACACGCGTGGCTTTGCGCGAGGGCTCTCTGGTGGTCAATTCATCCCAAGGTGGCGGCACCAAAGATACCTGGGTGCTGGAAGACGAGGAGACGCTCTGATGCTGTCACGCGTAGCTGCTCAACTTTATTGGCTATCACGCTATTTAGAACGCGCTGAAAACATGGCGCGTATTCTTGAGGTAGGGCAATCCTTTGCATTGCTGTCAACGTCTGACAGCAACCGCGGCGCGCCCGACACGGCCAGCGAACCGCTGGTCATCACCGACACGCTGGCTGCATTCCAAGACACGGGTCGGCCAATGCGTTCAGACCAGGTTGCGCAATTTTTGGCTTGGGACCGCGACCATCCTTCGTCAATTTTCAATTGCATACAGTCATGCCGCGAAAACGCACGATCAGTGCGCGGCGCTATGACGGTGGAAATGTGGGAATGCATTAACGATACCTGGCTTGAGTTGCTCTCGCGTCAAAAGAAAATCAAAGGTCAGGATCAACCGATAGACTCCACTTTTTTTGAATGGATCAAGCAACGCTCGCACTTATTCAGAGGGGTGACCTTTGCAACCATTCAGCGCGACCAGCCCTACCACTTCATTCGACTGGGCACATACTTAGAGCGCGCCGACAATACCGCTCGAATACTGAGTGTTAAAACACAAGTAAAACAGGCCGAAAGCAATGATTTGGTGGATGACTATTACCGTTTGGGGGCAGTGTTGCGTTCGGTCAGTGCACTGGAAGCTTACCGCGACACATACCGCGACGCCATAGATACAGACCGCGTGTCCGAGTTATTGATCTTCAATCCACGCGTTCCGCGGTCGCTGCATTTTTGTCTTGACGAAACTGCTTACATACTTGAGCAATTGCCACAGCAAACCGGCCGTGAGGCACGCAAACGCTGCGCGAATCTCTTGACCAATCTTAAATTCGGCTGCTTGAGCGAGGTTTACAACAGCGGTCTGGAAAACTACTTGGAACTGTTTGTTAAAGAAAATATTGCGCTGGCCCAAGCAGTGCAAACCGATTACCTGGAGTCAATCGCATGAAATTACAGGTATTTCACGAAACCAGTTATCGCTACGAGCATCCACTGCGCCGTAGCATTCAAATGCTACGCATGACCCCGGCTAAAACCCAGCGCCAAAACGTGTTGCACTGGCAGCTGGAACTGCCAGGCAAAGCCACACCCTGGTCAGACGCCTATGGCAATCTATGCCATTGCCTGGTGTTAGAAAACGCTAGCCAAGACATTGTGTTGCGCGCGCGAGGAAGCGTGGATTTGATCGAGTCGGACCAGGGCGAGCCAGAGGGCCCGGTGCCGCACGCTGTCTATTTGCGCGTCACCACGCTAACCCGTGTAGATGCTTCGATTCAAAACTTTATCGAGCCCTTCCGCCTAACGGTCAAGTCGAGACCTTACATGGCTTTGCACGATGTGATGCTGGCTTTGCTGGAGCGCATGCCTTACGAGACAGGCATCACGCATGTGGGCGATTCAGCCGCACAGTCATTCGCTAAGGGCAAGGGCGTGTGTCAGGACCACACGCATGTTTTTCTGGCATGCGCGCGCTTTCTTGGCGTACCGGCGCGCTATGTCAGTGGTTATTTGCATTCGGCACAAAACGAGCAAGTCGCTAGCCACGCATGGGCCGAGGCTTGGGTAGGCGGACGCTGGATAGGCTATGACGTCAGCAATTCAAGTGATGCAGATAGAGGCCATATTCGACTGGCGCATGGCCTGGACTACGAAGACGCCAGTCCCGTGCGAGGAGTGCGCATTGGCGGCGGCACTGAAACCATGCACAGCTTTGCAAAAGTAGAATCTGACATCTACGATCAGAAATAAGGCAAGGCATGACTTACGGTATTGGCATGGTGCTCAATGGAGGACTGGTGTTCGCCTCGGACTCGCGTACCAACGCAGGCTTGGACCATGTGTCCACGTTTTGCAAAATGACGGTTGTCGAAACGCCGGGTCAAGGGGTTATTGTTATGCTCAACAGTGGCAACCTAGCGACTACGCAGCAAGTAGTCAGCCGCATCAAGCAGCATGCGGTGGATGCTGATAAACCATTGACCGCGCACGCGTCAATTTTTACTGTGGCTGAACTGGTAGGCCGTGAGTTGCGCAAAACAATTCTCACCACCACGAACGAAGCGCCTGAGCAAGGCGATGTGGATTTCACCGCCACGTTTCTGGTCGGTGGTCAAGTTAAGGGCGAAGTACCGCGTTTGTTTATGGTGTATCCGCAAGGTAATTTCATCGAGTCTACGGTGGACACACCTTTTTTCCAGATTGGCGAGAGCAAATACGGTAAACCTATTTTGGACCGCGTCATTCAACCCAATATCAGCATGACACAGGCCATCAAATGCGCGCTGGTGTCGTTTGACTCGACCATCAAAAGTAATTTGTCGGTAGGTCTGCCTATCGATGTCGCCATGATCAAAACCAACGATTTACAAGTCACCAAACGGCACCGCATAGATTCAGAAGACATCTACTTCAGAGATTTACGTAGCAGTTGGAGCCAAGGACTACGTCAAGTGTTCGGTCAATTACCTGATCCGGATTGGCTGAAGTAGGCTGCACTGGATCAGTCGTGAATCTTGGCGTCATGCCACGCCACATGTTTTCTTTAGATTTGACAATAATATACCCCTTAGGGTATTATCGCGGCAGGGTTTACCTTATCAAACGGACCATTTATGTTGAAGTCACCTCATGATTTAGTATTTCAAGCCAAGCAAACGACGAATGAAGTTTCAATTGACAAAGCGCCTGCCGTCATCGCTCTATGCGATGTGTTAATTGATGTGCGTGAGTTTGAAGAGTTTCAAGCGGGACATCTGCCGGGTGCAATTCACATGTCACGTGGCATGTTGGAGTTCAAGCTCGCTGCTAATCCGAAATTTCAATCACATGACCTCAAAATTGCCCTGTATTGCAAAACCAGTGGCAGAGCGGCACTGTGCGCTCAATCGCTGAAAGAAATGGGCTATTCAAATGTGAGCTCTATAGCGGGTGGTTTTGATGCCTGGCAAGCTGCAGGCTTTCACGTTGATAAACCTGCTGCAACGTCCTTTGATTAACATTTAAGCCCCCCTTTCTTTCGCCCAATGGAAGTGCTATTTATGGACGCTCTTGACCCCGTTGTTTTAGCAAGGTTGCAATTTGCAGCCAACATCACGTTCCACATTTTGTTTCCCACCATCAGCATCGCCTTGGGGTGGTTTTTGCTGCTTTTCAAAACTCGATTTGTTGCCACGAACGAGCAGCATTGGATGGATGCATACCAGTTCTGGGTCAAGATTTTTGCGCTGACCTTTGCCTTGGGTGTGGTGAGTGGCATCACCATGAGTTTTCAGTTTGGAACCAATTGGCCAGGCTTTATGAACACAGTGGGCAATGTGGCGGGCCCCTTGTTGGCTTATGAGGTACTGACTGCGTTCTTTTTGGAGGCTACGTTCTTGGGCATTATGCTGTTTGGCCGAGGACGCGTCAGCGAAAGGGTGCACACTCTGGCCACTTGGTTGGTGGCTTTAGGCACCACGGCTTCAGCTTTTTGGATTCTGGCCCTCAATTCCTGGATGCACACACCTGCCGGCTTTGAGATGATCAATGGACAAGCCCACGTCACAAGTTGGTTTGAGGTCATCTTTAACCCGTCGTTCCCTTATCGCATGACGCACATGCTGATTGCCTCTGGCTTAACGGGTTCCTTTCTTCTTGCAGGTATCAGCGCTTACCGCTGGCTCAAAAACGATCGCTCTAAAGACGTGATAGCCGCTTTGCGTACAGGCGTGATGGTGGCCGCAGTACTCATTCCTGTGCAAATTGTGGTGGGCGATTTACACGGTCTCAACACCTTGAAATACCAACCTGCCAAATTGGCTGCGATGGAAGGTATTTGGGAAACACAGCAGGGTGTCCCTGCGGTATTGTTTGCCATTCCTGACAAGGCAACCCAATCTAATCACTATGAAATTGCCATTCCTAAGTTGGCTTCCTTCTATCTCACCCACGATTGGAACGGCGAGGTTAAGGGCATCAAAGAATTTGGTGATCAGCATCCGCCAGTAGGACCGGTGTTTTGGGCATTTCGCATCATGGTTGGCATGGGGCTTCTAATGCTGGCGGTCAGTTGGTTTGCAAGCTATGAACTCAAATTCAAAAATGCTTTGTCCAAACGCACAGCCATGGTCTTGGTGGCCATGACCTTTGCGGGTTGGGTGGCGCTTGTGTCGGGGTGGTACGTTACAGAAATTGGTCGCCAACCTTGGTTGGTGCATGGGGTTCTGACCACGGCCCAAGCAGCCTCGCAAGTGCCTGCAGGCAACATAGCGCTTTCACTGGCCATGTACCTCACCTTGTATGCAGCGTTGCTGAGTGCTTATGTGTCCGTGGTTTTTTACCTTGCCAAGAAGGCCGTGGATGGCGGTCATGAAGCCAATACCGACCTGAAAGGAATGCGCCATGCATGAGTTTGGTGTGGACTTGATGAGCCCGGGGGGCTGGCTTCCTCTTGCTTTCGCTTTGGTCATGGCTTTGTCCATGTTGGCTTACGTCATCTTAGACGGCTACGACTTGGGTGTGGGGGCTTTGCTCAACAGCGCCAATTCAGTGGAACAAAAAGACATCATGATTGCCAGCATTGGCCCTTTTTGGGACGCTAACGAAACCTGGTTGGTGCTGGGTGTGGGCGTGTTGCTGGTCGGTTTTCCCATGGCTCATGGTGTCATCTTGGGTGCTTTGTACTTGCCTGTCGCGCTCATGCTGGTGGCCTTGTCTTTGCGTGGCGTGGCGTTTGATTTTCGGGTCAAGGCCAAGACGCACCACCGCCCTTTGTGGGACAAAACCTTTTATATCGGGTCCTTGCTTGCCTCATGGTCGCAAGGCTTTATGTTGGGCCAACTCATCACAGGATTCCAGCAAGATATGGCAGGGTATTTCTTCAGTGCTTTGATTGGCTTTTGCTTGGTATTTGCCTATCGTTTATTGGGTGCTGGCTGGTTGATCATGAAAACCGAAGGCGCTCTGCAGATGCAGGCTGTTGAATGGGCTAAGTCCAGTTTGTGGTTAACCGCAGCAGGCGTGTTTGCCATTTCTGTCGCAACACCTTTGGTCAGCTCTCGTATTTTTGACAAGTGGTTTAGTTTTCCAAACCTGTTGATGCTGTTGCCCATTCCAGCCATGACACTTGCCTTGTTTTTGGTCATAAGGCGCAGCTTGTCCAGATTGCCCACCCGCTTTGCTCAAGGTAATCAATATGGTGCAGGCGTACCATTTGCAAGCACTGTGGGTATCTTCCTGCTCTCTTTTTACGGATTGGCCTACAGCCTGTTTCCGTGGTTGATCATAGACAAGATCAACATCTGGCAAGCTGCTAGTTCACCAGAGGCTTTACTTGTCATTTTCTATGGTGTCGTGCTTGTATTGCCAGTGATCATTGGCTACACAGTCTTTGCATACAGAGTGTTTTGGGGTAAGTCCACTCAACTACGCTACTGATTGTTGGCTCTTTATTCAGGGCTTTTGCCCAATAAAGCCCACAAGTGAAGACATACCGCTGTGGCCAGGGCCTTCATCTACGTCTTGCAGATATGTTTGAAGGTCTATGACCTTGTAGCCTTTGAATGAATTAAGAAAGAGTTCTTCGTCGTAAA
>CALAGS010000259.1 GCA_937891665.1 uncultured Burkholderiales bacterium
AGTAAAATCATGGCTTTAGTCCATTCCTGACATTGCCTCTTGGCAATCTCTAAATACCCAGCCCATGAGCAACGAGATCACCCCCGCCATCCAGCAACCCGGCCTTGAGAGCCTGTCTAAGTCTTTTGAGCCTGCCGCCCTTGAAGCTCATTGGGGCCCTGAGTGGGAAAAGCGTGGCTATGGCGTCGCTGGACATCGTGGCAGCCAGGCGCCGCATGCAGACTCGCCCAACTTTGCCATCCAGTTGCCGCCGCCCAATGTGACAGGCACCCTTCACATGGGCCATGCCTTCAACCAAACCATCATGGACAGCCTCACCCGCTACCACCGCATGATGGGCTACAACACGGCTTGGATTCCAGGCACCGACCACGCCGGCATTGCCACACAAATTGTGGTGGAGCGCCAGTTGCAAGGCCAAGGCATCAGCCGCCACGACATGGGCCCCACACCCGCTGAAGCACGCAAAAACTTTGTGTCCAAAGTCTGGGAGTGGAAAGAACAATCGGGTAACACCATCACGCAGCAAATGCGCCGCATGGGCGACAGTGTGGATTGGACGCGCGAGTATTTCACCATGGACGACAAGTTGTCCAAAGTGGTGTCCGAAACCTTTGTGAAGTTGTACGAGCAAGGCCTCATTTACCGAGGCAAACGTTTGGTCAGCTGGGACCCTGTGCTGCAAAGCGCTGTGTCCGATTTGGAAGTGGAAAACACCGAAGCCGATGGCAAGATGCACTACATCTTGTATCCGTTTGCCGATGGCCCTCAACTGATTGACGGCTTGATGCAAAAAGGCATGACCATTGCCACCACACGCCCCGAAACCATGATGGCCGACGGCGCGTTGGCTGTCCACCCAGAAGACGATCGCTACAAACATTTGGTGGGCAAAAAAGTTGACTTGCCTTTGTGCGATCGTCAGATTCCCATCATTGCCGACGACTTTGTCGATCGTGAATTTGGCTCCGGTTGCGTGAAGATCACGGGAGCACACGATGCCAACGACTACGCATGTTCCATGCGTCACAACCTGCCCCTCATCACCATCTTTACATTGACGGCCGCTGTGAATGAAAACGGTCCCAAAGCCTACCAAGGCATGGATCGTTTTGTAGCCCGCAAGGCCGTGATCAAAGATTTGGAAGCACAAGGCTTACTGATTGAAATCAAGCCGCACAAACTGATGCTGCCCATTTGCGCTCGTACAGGCCAAGTGGTGGAACCCATGCTCACAGACCAGTGGTTTGTGGCGGTCAACAAAGTCAGCCCGCAAGACCCCACTGGCAAGAGCATTGCACAAAAAGCGATTGACGCTGTGCACTCCGGTCAAGTGAGTTTTGTGCCCGAAAATTGGGTCAACACTTATGACCAGTGGATGAACAACATTCAAGACTGGTGCATTTCTCGCCAGCTTTGGTGGGGCCATCAAATTCCCGCTTGGTACGATGAAGAAGGCAAGGTTTACGTTGCCAAGTCGGAAGCCGAAGCGCAAGCACAAGCCGACGCCAAAGGCCCTGGCAAAAAACTCAAACGTGACGAAGATGTTTTAGACACTTGGTATTCCTCTGCGCTTGTGCCATTCTCCACCATGGGTTGGCCAGAAGCAGTGGCCACATCAGACACAAACAAGACACAAGACTACGACTTGTACCTGCCCTCTTCTGTGTTGGTCACAGGGTACGACATCATCTTTTTCTGGGTTGCCAGAATGATCATGATGACCACGCACTTCACGGGACGCGTGCCGTTTAAACATGTTTACATCCACGGCCTGGTGCGCGATGCACAAGGCAAGAAGATGAGCAAGTCAGAAGGCAATGTGCTTGACCCTGTGGACCTGATTGACGGCATTTCTTTAGAGCCCTTGTTGGAAAAACGCTCACAAGGTTTGCGCAAGCCCGAGACTGCTCCGCAAGTGCGCAAGAATACGCAAAAAGAATTTCCCGATGGCATTCCTGCCTACGGTGCAGACGCACTGCGCTTCACGTTTGCAGCCTTGGCCTCGTTGGGCCGTAGCATCAACTTTGACAGCAAACGCTGCGAAGGCTATCGCAACTTCTGCAACAAACTGTGGAATGCCACACGCTTTGTTTTGATGAACTGCGAAGGCCAAGATTGCGGCCTGAAAGAGCACACCAAAGCTGAGTGCGCTGTGGGTGGCCCAGCTCATGGCTACATGAGTTTCAGCCAAGCCGATCGCTGGATTTCTTCGAAAATTCAGCGTGTGGAAGCCGATGTGGCCAAGGGCTTTGCCGAATACCGCCTGGACAACGTAGCCAACGTCATTTATGACTTTGTCTGGAACGAGTTCTGCGATTGGTATTTGGAAATTGCCAAGGTTCAAATCAACACGGGTAACGCTTCGCAACAGCGCGCCACACGCCGCACACTCATTCGCACCTTAGAAACCATTCTGCGATTGGTTCACCCCATCACGCCCTTTATTTCCGAAGAATTATGGCAAAAAGTGGCGCCTGTAGCGGGCCGTGCGGGCCCGTCTGTCAGCATCGCAGCCTACCCTGTTTCACAACCCGAGCGCATTGACGAACCCGCCGAAGCCCATGTGGTCAAGCTGAAAACACTGGTCGATGCGTGCCGCAATTTGCGCGGCGAAATGAATGTCTCACCGGCTACCAAGTTGCCTTTGTATGTCTTGGGCGATTCTGAGTTCATGAAAGCTGCAGGTCCTGTGCTTCAAGCTTTGGCCAAGTTGAACCAAGTTAGGGTGTTTGACAGCGAAGCTGAGTGGGCAAAAGCAGCCGCAGCAGCGCCCGTTGCGGTGGTGGGTGAAGCACGACTTTGCCTGTTCATGGAAGTCGATGTGGCGGCAGAAAAGATTCGACTTAGCAAAGAGGTAGCCCGCTTAGAAGGCGAGATTGGGAAGGCCAATGGCAAGCTCAGCAACGAAGCCTTTGTGGCCAAAGCACCGCCTGCAGTGATCGATCAAGAGCGCAAACGCGTCGCAGATTTTGAAGCCAACTTGAGCAAAATGAAGGCTCAACTTTTGCAGTTAGAAGCGGCATCTTCAAAATCTTGACACGCAGGTGTCACTCAATTGTGGTAATTTGGTCATAGATTAATTTGAACTTAAAAAGAAACTTCAAATGAGCGCACAACCCAGTATTAGAAAAGCAGTGTTCCCTGTTGCCGGATTGGGAACTCGGTTCCTGCCTGCCACCAAAGCCGCCCCCAAGGAGATGCTGCCTATTGTTGACAAGCCTCTCATTCAATATGCCGTTGAAGAGGCTTACTCGGCTGGCGTTCGTCACATGATCTTTGTCACAGGCCGTAGCAAACGCGCCATTGAAGACCACTTTGACACAGCCTATGAACTGGAAACAGAGCTGGAAAGTGCGCACAAAGAAGAGCTCTTGAAGTTGGTACGTTCTGTTCAGCCCGACGACATGGTTTGTGCATACGTTCGCCAACCCCGCTCTTTGGGTTTAGGCCATGCCGTGCTGTGCGCAGAAGCCATGGTGGGCCAAGAGCCATTTGCCGTTCTGCTGGCAGACGACCTCATGGTGGGACTCAAAGGTGGCCCTTCCATCCTGGCGCAAATGGTCAAGGCCTATGAGCAGCAAGGTCGCTCTATTTTGGCTGTGCAAGAAGTGCCGCTTGACCACGTCAAGCGATATGGCATCGTCGCTGGTGAATCAGCTGGCAAACAATTGATTCGTGTTGAGCAAATTGTCGAAAAACCATCGCCAGAAAAAGCCCCTTCGCGCATGGGCGTTGCTGGCCGGTACATTCTCACGCCAGGCATTTTCGAAGAAATTAGAAACCAACCCACAGGTGTGGGCGGCGAGATTCAACTCACCGACGCTATCGCCAGATTAAAGTCTCGCGAAGCCGTTTATGCTTTTCAATACGAGGGCAAGCGATACGATTGCGGTAGCAAAGAAGGGTTCCTAGAGGCTACTGTTGAATTGGCCTTGGAGCATCCGCAAGTGGGTGAGTCGTTCAGGGCCTATCTCAAAACACTCAAGCTCTAAGACAGCTTTGAGTCCATCGTCAAAAAAGCTTCATGTTTTGAATGAAGCTTTTTTGATCAACGTCGCTTCATCCAAATAAGGAAGCGGTCGCCATCGGTTTCTTGCAACAACAACTCATTGCCCGTTTGCTTGGCAAAGGCTGCAAAATCGCGTTGTGCACCAGGGTCTGTGGACATGACTTTAAGCACCTGTCCCGATTGCATGGTTGTCAGTGATTTCTTGGCTTTCAAAATAGGCAAAGGGCAATTGAGGCCACAAGTGTCAAGCTCAATGTCAAATGCGAGGCTCATGGCGTCTCCAAAATTTCTTCAAAAAACTGTCTTACTCTGAAGCGCGGCCTTGTGCGTCGCGCTCTTCCCAGGTCATGAACTTAGGCTCAATGCCTTGCGTGCGCAACCAATCGCCGAGTGCATAACCCGTACCCGCAGGCCAGCAAACCAACTCATCAAAATTAAACATCTTGTACTCTGCCAATTCAGGCGATAACTTGACCGTGCCTGAAGCAACAGCGTGGTATGCAATGATCACTTGGTTCATGCGTTGGAAATCATAGACACCGATCAGTTTCAAGGCGCTGACCTGCAAATTAGTTTCCTCAGCAATTTCTCGGGCAATGCCTTCTTCTGGCGATTCACCTGCTTCCATGAAACCCGTGATCAATGCGAATTTTCGGCCAGTCCATGCCGCATTGCGGGCCAACAAAATTTGATCGCCGACTTGCACAATGCCAGCCAACACAGGGGTGGGATTGTTCCAATGAGTGAAGTCGCATTGTGTGCAGCGCAAGCGGAGCTTTTCACCCCCATCTTCCATCTGCGGCACCCAAGACAAAGGCGATCCACAGGATGGGCAAAAACGATATTCGGTCATGCTGGAAACACGCCTGTGGAAAGATAGCGATCACCGCGATCACAGACAATGAACACGATGGTGGCATTGGCTTCGCGCGCTGCAATTTGTTGGGCGACCCAGCAGGCGCCAGCAGCCGAAACGCCCGCAAACAAGCCCTCTTCTCTGGCCATTTGACGGCAGGTGTCTTCTGCATCGTCTTGACTGACATAGATCAGTTCGTCGACATTGGAGGGGTTGTAAATTTTGGGCAAATATTCTTCAGGCCATTTGCGAATCCCTGGAATGCGAGAGCCTTCACTGGGTTGTGCGCCAACAATTTGAATGGATGGGTTCTTTTCTTTTAAGAATTGCGACACACCTGTAATGGTGCCAGTCGTCCCCATGGCACTCACAAAATGGGTGACACGGCCCTCTGTTTGAGCCCAGATTTCGGGTCCTGTGGTCTCGTAATGAACGCGGGGGTTGTCGGGGTTTGAAAATTGATCAAGGATACGGCCCTTGCCCTGCGCAGCCATGTTGTCAGAAAGGTCGCGTGCGTATTCCATGCCGCCACTTTTGGGTGTCAAAATGAGTTCTGCGCCGAAAGCCTTCATGGTTTGCGCTCGCTCAATGGACAAGTCTTCCGGCATGATCAAAATCATTCGGTAGCCCTTGATGGCAGCAACCATGGCCAGTGCAATGCCCGTGTTGCCTGAGGTGGCCTCAATCAGGGTGTCACCTGGCTTGATTTCGCCACGCTCTTCAGCACGCTGAATCATGGAAAGCGCCGGCCGATCCTTGACAGAACCAGCTGGGTTATTGCCTTCAAGTTTGCCCAAAATAACATTGCCCTTGGGCTTCGTAAATTCGGCTGCAATTCTTTGCAATCTGACCAAGGGCGTTTTGCCAATGGCATCTTCAAGCGTTGGGTAGTTCATTTTTCGATTTACAAAGACAAGTCTGGGATCGGATTTGAAACATCATTGAGTGAGTGTCTAGAGAGATTATGCTTCGAATCGTTTTCTAAGTGGCTTTTCACTCCAAACTCAAACCGATTTTTTTGGTGACGGCGCCCCACTTTGCATAATCCTTGGCAATGCGCGCAGCGGCCTCTTCAGGGGTACTGCCAATGACCAATTGATCGGTGGCCTTTAAACGCTCAGCAGTCTCTGGCAGTTTCAAGCCATCCAACAAGGCTTGCCTGAATTTTTGAACCAACTCATCGGGCACTTGCTTGGGAGCCCACATGACCAAGCTGAAGTCGGCGTCATAGCCCTTCACACCAGCCTCAGAAATGGTGGGCGTGTCTGGCAGGGTGGGCGACCTGGTTTGCCCCGATACCGCCAAAGCGATCAACCTGCCTGAACGAACATGTGGCAAGACAGTTGGGCCCGCCAACAAGCCACATGGCACCTGGTTGGCTAGCACGTCTTGGGCTGCAGGCGCTGGCCCCTTGTAGGGAATATGCACCATCTGCATGCCCGTCATGTTCAGCAACAACTCCATCGACAAGTGGCCTGGCACACCCGCACCACCGGAGGCATAACTCAAGGACTGTGTTTTGGATTTGGCAATGAGCTCGCTCAAGTTTTTAACGCCCAATGCTGGATTGCAAACCAAGGTTTGGCTGAAAGAGGTCAAGACGCTCACTGGCTTTAAATCATCCAACTTAAAGCCCATTTTTTTGTAAACATGCGGATTCACCGTCATGACAGTATCTGTTGTGATGAGCCATGTGTACCCATCGGCAGGGGCCCTTGATGCAGCAGCGCTGCCAATGTTGCCGCCGGCTCCCGGTATATTTTCAATGATAACGGCTTGCTTCAATGCAGCTTGAACCTTGTCTGACACGGTGCGAATCACAATGTCACTGGGCCCGCCCGGCGGATAGGGGGCAATGACTTTAATGGCGCGTTGTGGCCAAGTTTGCGCGAACGCAGTGAATGAAAAACACAGGCCTACGAAGCACGAAATGAAAGTTCGCTGAAGGGATGTCATCTTGTTTCCTAGTCATTTAAAGATTCCAACATTTTCCAATGTTTGCACGAGTGGTGGGCACTTTAAAAATCACTTTGCCCCTCCAAAACCCGAAAGAAATATGTCATAATCTACGACTTCGCAATCCGCCCGGGTGGTGAAATTGGTAGACGCAGGGGACTCAAAATCCCCCGCCGCAAGGCGTGCCGGTTCGATTCCGGCCTCGGGCACCATCGATTTGCATCAAATCGGTTTAACTCATTTGCGAAATGCACATCCTCTTGATACTTTCATTAGCTGTGTTGTTTCCAGCAACACACATCCTGAATGGATGGCTGTTTGACTTCGCCACCCTAAACGAACACATCTCGCTAATTTATTTGCCGGCGTTTCTGCGCCTGTTCAACTTGCTCATCTTGGGGCCATTGTTTGGCACGCTGTCTACCCTCTTGGGCGGCCTGTTGCTGACGACTCAATTCAATGAGCCTCTAAACATTGCATTTCTAAACGTCGCCTGCTCAAGCGCTGGGCCTTTGATGGCACTGATTGGGTTCAAAATGTACTGGAAGAGGCAAGTTCAACTCACGTCGCTTCAAGACTTGGCCGCACTCACCCTCATTTACTGTCTCAGCAATTCAGTCATCCATCACGTCACTTGGGTGCTCATTGGTCAATCTGAAGCACTTGAGTTAACTGAGGTCTTTTGGATGTTTTTGGGCGATCTCAATGGCGCACTGCTAGGCGCCTATCTGATGAAAGCCATGCTCGATTATCTTGAGAAAAAAGGCGTTAAGTTTTCCGGCTTTTAGCCGCCCAAAAACCAACGGCTCACTTCTACTTGCCTTCAGTCATTTGAGCAGCTGTGCTTTTCAACCCTTGCGCAATGGTGGGATACAGCAAGCGAATTCTCAGTTCTTTTTTGAGTCTGTCATTGTTCAAACGCCTTGACTCACTCATGAAGCTCAACAGCATCAGGGGCAAGGTATCTTGTGCTTGACTTCTGGGCACGCGCGGAGGGCGCTTCAGACCCATTAGGTCGGCTGCCAAATCGAAATAATCACCCATCTTCATTTGGCTGTCATCGCACACGTGAAAAACACGCTGCGGCTTGCCTCGCCACAACGCAGCCACGCAGGCCCTTGCTAAATCATCAGAATGAATGTGATTGGTATACACATCGTCTTTTTTCAAGAGAACCGGCGTCCCCTTCAAAAGCCTTTCACGCGGAGTGCCATTAGGGCGATCGGGCGCGTAGATACCGGGTATGCGCAAAATGCTGCTGCGCACACCCAATTTACCAAAGTATCGAATGGTGTTTTCTGCATCGACCCGCCGAATGGCCCTGGGGGTATGTGGTTTAACGGGCCTAGATTCAGTCACCCACTGCCCTTGGCAATCGCCATATACGCCACTGGTAGACCCATAAACAAGTGCTCTGGGCAAAGCCCTTTTGTGAAGCGCACGCACCAAATTCAAAGTGCGCGAATCGGTCGACCAGGTCCCCACTCGGTCAGAGGGGGGTGGGGCCAAATGCAGTACCCGCGTTGCCCAACCGGACAATCTCTGCAACGACTGAGAATCGTCCAAGTTGCCCACAAGGGGCGTGATGCCTTGAGCCCTCAAACCCAGTGCCTTTTCGGGACTGGAGGTCAATGCCAAGACCCGAGTTCTGCCAACCAACTGTTTGGCTGCGCGTTGACCTACATCACCACATCCGATGATCAAAACACGCTCTTTTCGAAAGCGGGCAGGTAAAGCACCTAAAGGGGTTTGGTTTGAAGGCAAAATCAGGGGGTTGTGGAATTTAAGACCCCTCTAGGATAACGAAAACATGAGCTTCCAAATTACCGTCGAGCCAAGTGGCCGTACTTTTAGTGCAGATAGCAGCGAAACTTTGTTGGCGGCCGGCATTCGCCAAGGCATAGGCCTTCCCTATGGCTGCAAAGATGGGGCTTGCGGTTCCTGCAAATGCAAGAAGATTTCTGGCACGGTGGTGCATGGTGAGCACCAAGCCAAAGCTTTGAGCGCAGAAGAAGAAGCCCAAGGCCTGATCTTGACCTGCTGCTCTACCGCGCAAAGCGACTTGGTGCTGGAATCGCGACAAGTGACGGAAGCAGGCAGTTTCCCCATCAAGAAAATGCCTGTGCGCGTGGTCAGCTTAGAAAAGAAATCGCACGATGTCATGTCCATCATCATGCAACTGCCTGCCACCGACGTCATGCAGTTTCATGCGGGACAGTATGTCGAGTTTTTATTGCGCGATGGCTCGCGCCGCAGTTACAGCATGGGCAATGCACCCCACACGCTAGACCCTGCTGCTCCCAAAGTAGAGCTGCACATTCGTCACATGCCTGGCGGCAAATTCACCGACGTGGTGTTCAGCACCATGAAAGAAAAAGACATCTTGCGTATTGAAGGCCCCTACGGCAGTTTCTACTTGCGCGAAGACTCTCAAGCACCCATGATTTTGTTGGCTTCGGGCACCGGCTTTGCGCCCATCAAAGCC